>DWYT01000126.1 GCA_019118545.1 Candidatus Mediterraneibacter merdavium
TCTGTTTACTATATTAAGAAAAGAGAACATGCAAGCGGACGCACTGTCATGTTCCTGTGCGCGCTGTTCATGGTGCTGCTCACAGGATTCTGCATACTCATAGATACTGCGGGGACTCCAAACGCTCCGGCAACATTTTCTGACGTAGCGTTCATTATCCTTCCCGCTGTCTTTATTATGCCTTTGCGGGGAGCGTACAGCCTGATCGCGGTGATGGAGGCGCTTTATATCGCCGCCATCGAAATATTCAAGGAAAATCAGGTTGGGCAATATGACATTTTCAGTTCCATCGTTGCGCTGGCGTGTTCCGTGATAGTGTCAAATCTCATCACCCATCTTAGGATGCGGGATTACAGTATCCAGACGAAATATAAGGTGCTGAGCATGGTAGATGCCCTGACGGGCACCCTTAATAAACAGAGTACCCTTGACACATTGGAGGAATATCTGGAAAGGCGTACCGGCGATACGAACTGTGCGCTGGTTCTTATTGATCTGGACAATTTTAAAGGGGCGAACGACACACTCGGACATGCGGCCGGAGATATTATATTGCAGCATATGGGAAGTATTCTGCGTGAGACGTTCCGGCAGACGGATATCATAGGCCGGTTCGGGGGCGATGAGTTCATCGTGCTTGTAAAGGACGCAGTGTCTGAGGAAATGATCCGGGGAAAATGCGCCAGTATTGGGAAAAGGCTTGCGGAATGTACCGGGGCGGATGTGGGCAAGCCGATTTCATGCAGTTTCGGCGCTGTCGTGGTCACAGGGAGACAAGGTATCCTTAAGAGTGTGTTCCAGCAGGCGGACGCCGCGCTTTACGAGGCAAAACGCGGCGGAAAGGCAAAATGTATTATACATATGTATGAAAACTATAGCCGTACAGACGGGCAGCAGACATAGCGGTTTTTGTCAAGGGCAGATCCTATCCGACAGTTCCTTTACCAGTAAGTCTGCGATTGGTGTAAACACCTGATATTTTTTCCAGATAATATACATCTTTGTCTCAAGGACAGGATCTAACGGGCGGAACACAAGGCCGCTTTCGCTGCTTGTGTTGATCAGGTGGTCAAAGGTGAGCAGGCATCCAAGACCTTCCTTGACAAAAACGCCGCCGTTGTAGCACAGGTTTGTCGTACCGGTGTAGTTTAACTGATCTGCAGTTTCTCCGCACCAGCGTGGGATATCCACCTTGATGGATTGTTCCGAGCAGATCAGCTCCAGACCGATGAGATCTTCGGCAGTGATTTTTTCTTTCTCAGCCAGAGGATGGGTCTCTTTCATGACAAGTCCCCATTTGTCGGTGCCGGGAACCTCGATGTAGTTATAGCGCGACAGGTTGGGCGGCTCTACGATCACGGCGATATCTAAGATACCCCGGTCGAGACGCTCTGTGACCTGCTCAGTATTTCCGCTGTAGATGTGATAGCGGAAAAGAGGATAGCTTTTTTTAAAAGCTTTGATGACCCGCGCAAGATGCTTTACAAGATAAGATTCCGCGCATCCGATATGTACTTCGCCGCCGGTGACAGTACCTAATGCTTTGAATTCTTCGATTGTCTTGTCCGCCATGGCAAGGATGTCCTCGGCACGTTTGCGCAGAAGCATTCCTTCATCTGTCAGTTTGATACTGTAATTGCTCCGCACAAATAATTTCTTTCCCAGTTCCTGTTCCAGATCTTTTAACTGCTTAGAGAGCGTAGGCTGTGAAACATGGAGAGAGGCGGCGGCCCGTGTAATATTTTCCTCTCTTGCGGCTTCCAAAAAGTATCTTAAAACACGTATTTCCATACAGACCTCCCTGTTAAAAAAGGTATATTACCCTCTCTTTATCGACCGTGTGTGCTCTTGTAAAGAGAGGGTATCATCGCATGCTATATAAAAAAGACAGAGACACTCCGCGCTGCGGGATGTTCTCTGTCCCTTGGTACCTACAAGATACCGAAATCTTTCATTGTCTTTTCAAGCAGTTCCTTATGTGAGGACTCAAGTTCTGTCAATGGCGCTCTGAGAGGTCCAACGCCTTTGCCCATCATATTCATGGCTGCCTTCACGGGGATCGGGTTGACCTCGCAGAAGAGGGCGTCGCACATCGGAAGAGCGTCAAGCTGCATCTTACGGCTGCCCTCGATGTCTCCGTTCAGATATTTGGACACCATATCATGGACATAGCGCGGAGCTACGTTGGAGAGCACGGAGATCACGCCGATGCCGCCCAGCGAGAGAAGCGGAACGACCTGATCGTCATTGCCGGAGTACAGATCAATATTGCCGTCGCACAGGTGCATGATCTGAGCGACCGCCCCGATATTTCCGGAGGCTTCCTTTACGCCTACGATATTGTCAACATTTTTAACGAGGTGAGCCAGTGTCTGCGGCTGGATATTGCAGCCGGTGCGGCTCGGTACATTATACAGGATCGCAGGAATCTTCACTTCATTACAGATCTGTGTATAATGGGCGATGAGTCCGTTCTGTGTCGCTTTGTTATAGTAAGGAGTGACAAGGAGAAGACCGTCGGCCCCGTCCTTTTCCGCCTCTTTTGAAAGCTCGACGGCAGTGCGCGTACAGTTGGAACCTGTTCCTGCGATGACGGGAATCCTGTGGTTTACACGCTCAATCGTGAAACGGATTGCTTCGCTGTGCTCTGCCTCTGTCATAGTGGCAGATTCGCCGGTAGTTCCGCAGATGATAATGGCATCTGTTCCTTCTGCAATCTGCTCTTCAAGTATTTCATCAAGTTTGTCATAATTGATAGTCAGATCTTCCTTCATTGGAGTGACGATCGCCACGCCTGCTCCTTTAAAAATTGCCATAATTCTTCCTCCTTTTTAATAGTGTATGCCGGAAACTATCTCGTAGTTCAGCCGCGCCGCTGTATGGCTGAACTGTTGGGGCATAAAAGAAACGGCAAGATGTGCCGTCCCGAAATATACATAACCGTATGATCCAGATAGCGCTCCATCCTGCGATGACAGTCATGCCGCTGTTTACGACATGCCCAAGGATAAAATTTCAGGCATCTTACCCTTTCGGCATCTTCCCCTTTCCGGTGAGTTCAACTGTCCCTGATACATCCGTCACCGTACTCATGAAAAATGCGACCTCTATCTCCTGTTCCTATTGTCAAAAAAATCATAACACCCGCAAGACCCGCTGTCAACTGTTTTAGACGTTCATATTCCTTTGACAATCAGCCTCAACCATGATAAAATACAATCACTCAAGGTGTGAATGACAAAATTTTCATTTGCACCATTTTTTACGCAGTTTTACTAAAATGAGGAAAGCTCCTTTGCGGGGGAAAGGCAGGGAGCAGGAAAGGAGAGCCGTTGTGCTTACGATCAGTGATTATGTAAAAGCAAAGACGCTGGAGGAGGCGTATGAGCTGAATCAGGCGCGCAGCAGCCGCATTATGGGCGGCATGATGTGGATGCGCTTAAGCAATGCCAAGGTAAAGACAGTCATTGACCTGTCGCAGTTGGGGCTGGACCAGATCGAGGAGACAGATAATGTGATCAAGATCGGCGCTATGTGTACCCTTCGCCAGATAGAGCAGTGCGAGGCGCTTAGAGAAATGTATGGAGACGGGATCGCGGAGGCGGTCAGGCATATCGTGGGAGTGCAGTTCCGGAATCAGGCAACCGTAGGCGGGAGCATTTACGGAAGGTTCGGGTTTTCAGATGTGCTGACAGCGTTCCTTGCGCTCGATACATTTGTGGAGCTGTATGACGGCGGCATCATCCGTCTTTCCGAGTTCGTGGACCGCAAGCCGGATAAGGACATCCTGCTCTCTGTAATTGTCAGAAAAAGCAAACGAAAGTTCCGTTATGAGTCCATCCGCCAGACAAAGACGGATTTCCCGGTGATTGCCTGTTCCGTAGTGACAGGTATCGTGCATGGGAAAGAGACATGGTATTTTTCAGTGGGCGCAAGGCCTATGAAGGCGGCTCTTGTAGAGAAACAGTGGGAGATCCCAAAAGACGCGCCGGAAGAAGTGATTGCAAAGTACGCGCGTCAGGCGGCGGCAGAGTTCCATTACGGAACGAACATGAGAGGAAGCGCCGGGTACAGGAATCATCTGGCGGAGGTACTGATCCGCCGGGAGATGAGTTCGATCTTAGCGGAGGGCAGATAGATGGAGATACAGTTTATTTTGAATAAGAAACAGGTAACCACGGAGGCGGGCCCGGACGCTGTCCTTCTCAATGTACTTAGGGATCTTGGATGCAAGAGTGTGAAATGCGGCTGCGATACGGCCAACTGCGGACTGTGTACGGTGTGGATCGATGGGAAATCAAGACTTTCCTGTTCCGTTCTGGCGGCAAGCGTGGCGGGACATGAGGTCACGACCATGGAAGGTGTGGAAAAAGAAGCGGCAAGATTCGGTGAGTTCCTTGCGGCAGAAGGAGCGGAGCAGTGCGGTTTCTGTTCGCCGGGATTTATCATGAATGTGCTCGCCATGTTCCGGGAGCTGGAGAACCCGACGGTGGAAGAGATCAAGGAATATCTGGCGGGCAACCTGTGCCGCTGTACAGGGTACATGGGACAGCTCCGCGCCATACAGAAATATATGGAGGCGCAGAAAGAACCCGCTGTACATGCGGCAGATGTGGAGACGGGCGGAACACAAGCAGATACAAGGACAGCGGACAGAACACCAGAGGGGGTGCGCTCATGAGTACAGTGTCAGAGAAAATCAATGCGGGAAAGATCAATACAGAAAAGATCAATGCAGGAAAGAACAGTACAGAAAGGATCGATGTGGAGAAGCTTCGCGTTGTAAACCGGCCTGTGCCGAAGGTGGACGCTCCGTCGCTTGTGACAGGGAAAGCTGTCTATACAAATGACCTTGCGCCTGCGGACTGCCTGATCGTGAAAGTGCTGCGAAGTCCCCATGCCCACGCGCTTATCAGGGACATCAACACAGTGCGCGCAGAGGCTGTCCCGGGGATTGAGTGTATCCTTACATACAAGGACTGTCCGGACAAGCGGTTTACCATGGCGGGACAGACCTATCCTGAGCCAAGTCCATACGACAGGCTGATCCTTGACCAGAGAGTCCGTTTTGTGGGAGACGCTGTGGCAATCATAGCCGGAACGTCCGAGGACGCGGTCAAAAAAGCAATGAAGCTGATAAAGGTAAAATACGAAGTGTTAGAGCCGGTGCTTGACTTCCGGAAGGCGAAAGACAATCCGATCCTCATCCATCCCGAGGAGAACTGGAGAAGCCTCTGTCCGGTGGGAGCGGACAACAAGAGAAATCTGTGCGCCCACGGGGTACACGAGGACGGGGATATCGAGGCGGTGCTGGCGTCCTGCGACCATGTGGTTGACCGCGTGTACCATACAAAGGCGAACCAGCAGGCGATGATGGAGACGTTCCGCACCTATACTTATCTGGATACATACGGAAGACTGAATATCGTATCTTCTACGCAGGTACCGTTCCATGTCCGCCGTATCCTCGCCAATGCGCTGGATATCCCGAAGTCCAAGGTACGGGTTGTAAAGCCTAGGATCGGGGGCGGGTTCGGCGCAAAACAGACCTCTGTATGTGAGGTCTATCCCGCCATCGTCACATGGAAGACCGGAAAACCGGCGAAGATCATTTATACAAGGGAGGAGTCTCTTATCGCTTCCTCACCCCGCCATGAGATGGAGATGTATGTCCGCCTCGGCGCTGACAAGGAAGGAAATATCAAGGGAATTGATCTTTATACTCTTTCGAACACAGGGGCATTCGGCGAGCATGGTCCGACTACAGTGGGGTTGTCTGCACATAAGTCTATTCCCCTTTACGGAAAGGCGGAAGCATTCCGCTTTACATATGACGTAGTGTATACGAATGTAATGTCTTCGGGAGCATACCGAGGGTACGGGGCCACACAGGGAATCTTTGCGGTGGAGTCTGCCGTAAACGAACTGGCGCAGATACTGGGCATGGATCCCACAGTCCTGCGTGAGAAAAATATGGTGCGCGAGGGACAGGTCATGCCCGCTTATTATGGTGAGAAAACTAAGAGCTGCGCCCTTGACCGCTGCCTTGAGCGGGCAAAAGAAATGATCGGCTGGGATGAAAAATATCCGTGCCGCGATATGGGAAACGGAAAGGTACGCGGAGTTGGAGTTGCCATGGCAATGCAGGGTTCGGGAATCTCCGGCGTGGATACAGGCTCCGTTGCCATCAAGGTAAACGACGACGGATTTTACAGTCTGATGATCGGGGCGACGGATATGGGGACAGGGTGCGACACAATTCTCTCCCAGATGGCGGCAGAGTGTCTGGACTGTGAGATGGACGAGATCATTGTGTCCGGCGTGGACACGGACACATCTCCCTACGACTGCGGCTCTTATGCCTCCAGTACGACCTATGTCACAGGCATGGCGGTCGTCCGCACCTGTGAGACGCTGCGCGCGAAGATCTGCGAGCGCGGGGCGGAATATATGGGGTGCTCAGTGGATGACGTGGAGTTTGACGGACAGAGAGTGACAAACTTAAAGACCGGGGAATCCATTTCCAGAAAGGATATCGGAAACAAGGTGATGTGCTTTAACAACGCGTCGCTCTCGGCAAGCGAAGCCTTTTCCTCGCCGACCTCGCCGCCGCCGTTCATGGTTGGCATCGCAGAGGTAGAGATCGATAAGGAGACAGGTGTGGTGGAGCTGACAGACTATGCGGCTGTTGTTGACTGCGGCACTGTCGTAAATCCAAGCCTTGCGCGTGTCCAGACAGAGGGCGGCATTGCGCAGGGTATCGGAATGGCGCTGTATGAGGATGTTGTATACAGTGCAAAAGGCAAAAACTACAGCAACTCTTTTATGCAGTACAAGATCCCCAGCCGTCTTGATGTGGGGAACATCCGCGTTGAGTTTGAGAGCAGTTATGAACCGACCGGACCTTTCGGGGCAAAATCCATCGGTGAGATTGTGATCAACACACCGTGTCCGGCTATATCCAATGCCATCCAGAACGCGGTGGGCGTTATCATAAGAGAACTGCCTATGACAGCGGAAAAGGTGTACCGCGGGATGCAGGAGAGTACGGATTTGCCGAGGTAAAGAATCATCCGCCGGAAGATATTATCTAAGATGTATTCTGTGAGGATGTGTCGGCAGCTTCGGCTTCGCTCCACAAAATGGAAAAACAAAGAGAGCTGGAATCATGCTAAAAACAAATTTTTCATCGAGCAACTCGGCTTTGCCTCAGACAATCCCGATGAAAAATTTAACGCATGATCCCGGCGCTCTTTGTTTTTCTGCATTTTGTTCCGAAGTCGCCGCATCCGCCGACACACCCCCGCCGAAACATTTTCGCAATATCTCGTCGGATTCCTTTTCGCGCGACAATCCGAATCATGTATTAATTCATTATCCCAGTGATAAATCTGAATCTATAAGGTTGTTCCTGTGAAAAACTCTGCATCTGTCGGATATACAAAACTTTCCCCGATATTTTTCAGCAGGACAACGTTGAGTTTTCCGTTAAGGTTCTTTTTGTCCAGTGTAACAGCGGCTTTCAGCTCGTCCATGGGTATCCCGCAGGAAGAGGGCAGACCGTAGATGTCGAGCGCTTTTTTTATCTTCTCGGCGCAGCCTCTTTCTGTCAGGCCTTTTTCCTCTGCCATCTTAGTGATCTGATACATACCGATGCCGACTGCCTCCCCGTGGCTTTCCCTCTCATAGTGATAATACTGTTCGATCGTGTGGGCGAGAGTGTGTCCGAAGTTTAAGAGCATACGCTCTCCGGTGTCGAACTGGTCCGCCTCTACGACGATTCGTTTGATATCCACGCAGCGGGCGATGATATCCGTAAGCTCCGGTTTTAAGCCGTCAAAGGAAGGGTGGGCGCAGAGACGATCGAACAGGTCAGCGTCTTTGATGCAGCCGTATTTGATCACTTCGCCCATCCCGTCGCTGACAAAGTGGGGCGGGAGTGTATCAAGTACGAAAGGATCGATAAGTACCATCTTAGGATGAAAGAACGCTCCTACAAGATTTTTTCCCTGAGGCAGATCCACAGCGACCTTCCCGCCCACAGAGGAATCTACCTGCGCAAGCAGAGAAGTGGGGATCTGAACCAGCTTTATGCCCCGCAGATAGCTGGCAGCGGCAAATCCTGCCAGATCTCCGATGACCCCTCCGCCAAGCGCGATGATCAGGTCGCTTCTTGTGAGCTTTGCCTCAAGGAGGGCGGAGTAAACTTTAGGGAGTGTCTGGAAATCTTTTGTCGTTTCCCCGTGCGCAAGAACGAGCGAATGGCACTCATAACCGGACAGAGAACTCAGCAGTTTATCTCCGTACAGGGGGAATACATTGTCATCGGAGATGACCGTGATCCTTTTCCCGGTAAAAATCTCAGAAATATAGGCGCCTGCCTGAGAGAGTATTCCGTTTTCGATATAGATGGGGTAACTGTTTTCTCCAAGGTTTACTGTCAGCTTCATATAAATGTCTCCTGTCTGCGGGTTATCTTACAAGATTTTTCCGACTACCTTTGCGATCTGTTTGACCTCATTAAGGAGCGCGTCGTATTTCTCTGGTTTTAAGGACTGTGCTCCGTCGCACAGAGCGCACTCGGGATTGTTGTGGACTTCGACCATAAGGCCGTCCGCCCCGGCTGCAACGGCCGCCTTGGCCATAGGCTCTACAAGCCACCATTTTCCTCCGGCGTGGCTCGGGTCTACAACGACAGGGAGATGGGTCTTTTTGCGGAGCACGGGGATGCTCTGGAGATCCAGAGTGTTCCTTGTATACGTCTCAAATGTACGGATTCCGCGCTCGCAGAGGATGACGTTTTCATTTCCTGACGCCATGATATACTCTGCGGACATGACCCATTCCTCATAGGTGGCGTTGAGGCCGCGTTTTAAAAGGATCGGGCGGTCAAGCTGTCCAAGCTGCTTGAGCAGGTCAAAGTTCTGCATATTGCGGGCGCCGATCTGGATGAGATCCACTTTCTCGTTGAATACATCAAGGTGCTGGGGGGACATCAGCTCCGTCACGATAGGAAGTCCCACCTCTTCCTTGACAGCGCAGAGGATCTCAAGACCTTCCAATCCTAATCCTTGGAAAGAGTAAGGACTGGTTCTCGGCTTGAAGGCGCCTCCTCTTAAGAGGTTCGCGCCGGAAGCCTTCGCGGCTTTGGCGATCTCAAGCACCTGTTCAAAGGATTCCACAGAGCAGGGGCCAGCGATCAGTCCCATGTGTCCACCGCCGATCTTTACGCCGGATACATCGATGACAGAATCTTCTGGGTGGAACGCGCGGTTCGCCAGCTTGTATGGCTCCTGCACGTGCATGACCTTGTCAACACAGCTGTCTACCTCGAAAAGTCTGGGGTCGATCAATGTGGTATCACCGATACAGCCGATGATGGTCATTTCCGTACCGCGGACGATGTGAGTGTCAAGTCCTCGGTTTTTGACAAGGTGCTCAACGCGGTTTATATTTTCTTCAGTTGTGTGTGGCTTTAATACAATGATCATTATTATTTTCCTCCGGTCTGTTCATATTGAAAATTATCGGTATAATAATTGATAGAAAAGTATCAACGATAACTTCATACTGTAAAATTTTAGTTGTTTAAAGTGTGAAAACATAAGTATCATAAAACATCTTATGGTAAATGTCAACCGTTGGTTTGGTGTTTTCAAAATGGAAAACTTATGTTATACTTCATTTTAGGTCAAAAGAAATTAAAGGAGCCATAAAAATATGAAGAGAGTATTACTAAAGCTGAGCGGAGAAGCGCTGGCGGGAGATAAAAAGACAGGCTTTGACGAGGCTACCTGTATCGGTGTGGCCAAGCAGGTGAAGAAGCTGGCCGATGACGGTATTCAGGTGGCCATTGTGACAGGCGGCGGGAACTTCTGGCGGGGAAGGACAAGCGAGACGATCGACCGGACAAAGGCAGACCAGATCGGTATGCTGGCAACAGTGATGAACTGTATCTATGTATCGGATATCTTCCGTCACGTGGGGATGCGGACAGAGGTGTTCACACCGTTTGTATGCGGAGCGTTCACTTCCCTGTTTTCCAAAGACGCGGCAGTGGAGGCGTTGGAAGATGGCAAGGTGATTTTTTTCGCGGGCGGCACGGGACATCCGTATTTCTCGACGGATAC
This sequence comes from Candidatus Mediterraneibacter merdavium, assembly GCA_019118545.1. GTDB lineage: Bacteria > Bacillota > Clostridia > Lachnospirales > Lachnospiraceae > Mediterraneibacter > Mediterraneibacter merdavium. The sequence continues at coordinate 10,131 of DWYT01000126.1, forward strand.
GGGGGCAGTTTTAAGAGCCATCGAGATTGAGGCGGACGCTATGCTCCTTGCGAAAGCGATCGACGGCATTTACGACAGTGACCCGAAGGTGAATCCGGCGGCAGTAAAATATGACGAGATCTCCATTCAGGAAGTGATCGACAGGAAGCTGGCGGCAGTGGATCTGACCGCGTCCATCATGTGTCTTGAGAATAAGATGCCCATGCTGGTGTTCGGGTTGAACGAAGAGAACAGCATCGTGGAGACAATGAGCGGCAATTTTACAGGGACAAAAGTGACCGTGTAGGCAGAAAATGCCGTGCACATAGAGAATGAAAATGCAGGAGGAATGACAGCATGAACGAAAAAGTTACGGTTTATGACGGAAAAATGACAAAGACACTCAACAATCTTGACGCGGAGCTGGCGACGATCCGTGCGGGCCGCGCCAATCCCCATGTTCTGGACAAGCTGACAGTAGATTATTACGGATCACCGACTCCCATCCAGCAGGTGGCGAACGTATCTGTTCCCGAGGCGCGTATGATCCAGATCCAGCCGTGGGAAAAGAAGATGCTCAAAGAGATCGAGAAAGCGATCCAGATGTCTGATATCGGCATTAACCCGACGAACGACGGCTCCACGATCCGTCTTGTGTTCCCGGAGCTTACCGAGGAGCGCAGAAAGGAGCTGGCAAAGGACGTGAAGAAAAAAGGCGAGGCGGCGAAGGTGGCTGTCCGCAATATCCGCAGAGACGGAAACGTTGCGTTTAAGAAACTCAAAGGCACGGAGATCTCCGAGGACGGCATCAAGGATCTGGAAGATGAGCTTCAGAAGCTGACAGACAAGTATGTGGAGAAGATCGATAAGATGGTAGAGGCGAAATCCAAAGAGATTATGACGGTATAGTCATTTGTGAGGAATCGTCAGTCATCGCGGAAAACGCGGACGAGACAATATGTCCAACTGCGACAAAGAAAAGAATAGACGGCATGTTCAGCCGTGACAAAGAAAAGAACAGACGGCATGTTTGGCCGCGACAAAGAGTTGACAGGAAGAAGGGGGCTTTCAGGTGCAAGGCTCCCTTTTGTATGAACGAGTGAGAGGTAGAAAATATGAATGTACCGCAGCATATTGCCATTATACTGGACGGAAACGGACGCTGGGCGAAGGCGAAAGGGATGCCGAGAAATTACGGGCACGCGCAGGGCAGCAAAAACGTGGAGCGCATCTGTGAGGAGGCGTGGCGCATGGGGATCAAATACCTGACTGTGTACGCGTTTTCCACGGAAAACTGGAGCCGTCCTGACGGCGAGGTGGCAGCGCTTATGAAGCTGCTGCGCAACTATATGAAGACCTGTCTTAAGACAGCGGCAAAAAATGACATGAAGATCCGTGTCATCGGCGACATCGAGCCTCTTGACGACGATATCAAGAGCAGGATAAGGGAGCTGGAGGCGGCTACTGTTGACAATGGGGGACTGAATTTTACCATTGCCCTTAATTACGGCAGCAGGGACGAGATGATCCGCGCGGCAAGGAGGATGGCGCAGGACTGTGCCGATGGAAAGCTGAGCGCGGAGGATATCGACGAGACGGTGTTCGAGTCCTATTTGGACACTCATGGTATCCCAGACCCGGATCTGATGATCCGCACCAGCGGGGAGCAGAGACTTTCAAACTATCTGCTCTGGCAGCTTGCATATTCGGAATTTTATTTCACAGATGTGCCGTGGCCGGACTTTACGAAGGAAGAGCTGGTCAGGGCAGTGGAAGAGTTTAATCACAGGCACAGAAGATTCGGCGGTGTAGAGGAGGCGTAAGGATGTTTAAAACACGGTTGTTAAGTGGAATACTGTTGATAGTGATCGCCCTTGTCGTGCTGATCACGGGCGGAGCGCTTTTATTCGGAGTTCTGCTCCTTATCAGCCTGATCGGGATGTCTGAGCTTTACAAGGTATTTGGCATCGAGAAAAAGCCGCCGGGAATCGTGGGATACATTTTTGCAGTGCTGTATTACGCCCTTCTGTATTTTGAGCCGCAGCTCCCCGGAGAAAAGCTGACATGGTTCATGATGCTTTTCATGGGGTATCTCATCTGCCAGATGGCAGTGCTTGTGTTCGCTTATCCAAAGTACAATACTCAGCAGATATTCGCGGCCTTCTTCGGTGTGCTCTATGTGGCGGTGATGCTTTCCTATATTTATCAGACAAGGCTCCTTGAGGGCGGCGTGTTCACAGTGTGGCTTGCCTTTATCTGCTCATGGGGATGCGACACCTGCGCGTACTGTGTGGGGATGCTCATTGGGAAGCATAAGATGGCGCCGGTCTTAAGTCCTAAGAAATCTGTGGAGGGCGGGATCGGCGGCATCCTCGGGGCGGCTCTTATCGGAGTGCTCTATGCCCTTGCCATCAACCACTGGGGAAATGCGGGAACTGACGTGGTACAGTACGCGGTCATCGGAGCGGCGGGCGGCGCGATCTCCCAGATTGGTGATCTGGCGGCATCCGCCATCAAGCGCTACCACAATATCAAGGATTATGGGAAGCTGATCCCCGGACACGGAGGGATACTTGACCGGTTTGACAGCGTGATCTTCACGGCGCCGATCATTTATTATCTCGCGGTGCTTCTGTAAAGGCCGTAGCTCCGGCCGTACATCAAGACAGATGCGAAAGACGCAAGAGCAGCGGATAGGGAAGAAGCGGCATATATGGAAAGCGTGACAGCGGCATATATGGACGGTGCAGTGGAAGCCGCCGGGGGTGAGCGGATACAGAGACGAGAGAAAGCGAGGCACGATTATGAAAAAAGCGGCGATACTCGGTTCTACGGGATCCATCGGGACACAGACGTTAGAGATCGCGAGAACGAATAAAGATATTAAAATAACGGCGCTTGCCGCAGGAAGTAATATTGCTCTTCTTGAGGAGCAGATACGCGAGTTCCGGCCAAAGCTGGCGGCAGTGTGGGATGAAGAGAAGGCGGCGCAGTTAAAAGACCGTGTGCGGGATCTTGATGTGAAAGTCGTATCCGGCATGGACGGACTTCTCGAAGTGGCGTCCGAGCCGGAGTCGGACATACTGGTGACTGCCATTGTGGGCATGATCGGCATCCTGCCTACCATTGAGGCCATCAAAGCGGGCAAGGACATCGCCCTTGCCAACAAGGAGACTTTGGTCACGGCAGGACATATTATCATGCCGCTTGCCCGGGAAAAGGGTGTGTCCATTCTTCCCGTGGACAGCGAACACAGTGCGATCTTCCAGTCTTTACAGGGAGGACAGGAAAAATCACTCCACAAGATACTTCTCACCGCTTCCGGCGGCCCGTTCCGGGGAAGAAAGAGAGAAGAACTGACGGACATACAGGTGGAGGATGCCCTGAAGCATCCGAACTGGGCGATGGGGCGCAAGATCACCATTGATTCCTCGACCATGGTAAATAAAGGACTCGAGGTTATTGAGGCAAAATGGCTCTTCGGGGTCAGCGTGGATCAGATACAGGTGGTGGTACAACCCCAGAGTATCATCCACTCTATGGTAGAGTATGAAGACGGGGCAGTGATCGCCCAGCTTGGCACACCGGACATGAAGCTTCCCATCCAGTATGCGCTCTATTATCCTGAGAGAAGATATCTGCCGGGCGACAGGCTGGACTTTACGACACTGTCACAGATCACCTTCGAGCAGCCGGACATGGATACCTTCTACGGTCTGAAACTGGCGTATGAGGCGGGAAGAACGGGCGGAAGCCTTCCCACGGTGTTCAACGCGGCCAATGAGCGGGCGGTCGCCCTGTTCTTAGAACGCAGGATCAGATATCTGCAGATTTCCGAGATCATACAGGCCTGCATGGAGGCGCACAGAAATATCGCGGTTCCGACGGCGGAAGAGATACTAAAGACAGAGCAGGAAACATATGAATTTATAAAAAACAGGTGGTAATATATGGGCATAATTATAGCGATCCTACTATTTAGTTTTATTATTATTTTTCATGAGCTGGGACATTTTCTTCTGGCGAAGAAAAACGGTATCCGGGTAAATGAATTTTCACTTGGACTGGGGCCGACACTGATCGGAAAGCAGTTCGGGGAGACGTTTTTCTGCATTAAGCTGCTCCCGTTTGGCGGTGCCTGCATGATGGGGGAGGACGATGTAGACGACTTGTCTCCGGGCAGCTTTAACAGTAAATCCGTATGGGCGAGGATGTCCGTCATTGCCGGGGGGCCGGTGTTCAACTTGATTCTGGCATGGATCTTCTGCATGATCCTCATCGGGATAACAGGATATACTCCCACTACAGTATCGGAAGTGCTGGAGGGTTCATCCGCGCAGGAGCAGGGTATACAGCCGGGCGATGTGCTAAAGGAGATTAACGGGCGTAGTCTCCATATGTGGGAGGATCTGAACCTGTATGTAATGACACACTCCGGCGAGGCACCGTACGAGGTGGTATATGAGCGGGACGGTGAGAAGTATACAGTGGAACTGGAACCCAAGGTGCTGGAGGAAGGACAGAACCCTCTTCTGGGTGTTGCCGCCGGGGAGACTGAGAAGCCGGGCATCTTTGGATCTATGCAGTATGGGATTTATAAAGTAAAATACTGGATCCATTATACTGTGGACAGTCTGCGTATGCTTGCCACAGGGCAGGCGGGGATCAAAGACCTGTCCGGCCCGGTGGGGATCGTCAATGTAGTCAATGATGTATATGAGACAGCCGCGCCCGAGGGAGGTCTGGTTCTTTTCTTAAGTATGCTCAACTTCGGTACACTGCTGACGGCAAACTTAGGGGTGTTCAACCTGCTCCCTCTGCCGGCGCTGGACGGCGGAAGACTGGTGTTCCTCATCATCGAGGCAGTGCGCAGGAAGCGCATCCCGCCGGAGAAAGAGGGCATGGTGCACTTCGCTGGCTTCGCCCTTCTGATGGTGCTGATGGTGGTAGTCATGTACAATGATATAATGAGGCTGTTCTAAAACAATTCACGCGCATATATAATTAAGAGACTATTGATATATGCGGGAGACATAAATGGCACATATAAGAGCAATGCAGGATGCGTCAGAGAAAGGAGAACTCCAGATCAATGTGACCTCTACTGTGGGATCGCGCCCTATCGCGGACGCGCGCATATCTATCTCCTACACGGGAGTTCCGGAGAGTACATTGGAGAGAGTGGAGACGGATTCCTCAGGGCAGACGGAGATACTGGAGTTAGACGCGCCGCCTGAGGCGTGGAGTCTGGATCGTAATAATGAAAGACAGCCCTACTCGGAGTATACACTGGATATCAGCGCGCCGGGATTTGAGCCAGTGAGCATCGCGGGAACGGAGATTTTAGCGAATGTGAAGGCAATCCAGAACGTGCGGATGAGACCGAGCGATGTGGGCAGGGAAGAGGAAGAAGTATTCGTCATCCCTGCCCATACTTTATATGCGGAATATCCGCCAAAGATTGCGGAGGATGAGATCAAACCCGTGAACGAGACGGGGGAGATCGTCTTAAGCAGGGTGGTCGTGCCGGAATACATTGTGGTACATGACGGTTCGCCCCGGGATACGACGGCGACAAACTATTATGTGAAATATAAGGATTACATCAAAAATGTGGCGTCCAGCGAGATCTATGCCACATGGCCGGCAAACGCGATACGGGCAAATGTGCTGGCAATCATGTCCTTTACCCTGAACCGGGTGTATACAGAGTGGTACAGGAACAAAGGGTATGATTTTACGATTACGTCCTCAACGGCGTTTGACCACAAGTGGATACCTGAACGAAATGTCTATGACACCATCTCCGTAATCGTGGATGAATTGTTCGCCAACTATCTGTCCAGACCAAATGTTCGCCAGCCTATCCTGACTCAGTACTGTGACGGGAGGCGCGTGACCTGTCCGGACTGGATGACACAGTGGGGGTCGAAGGAGCTGGCGGATCAGGGGTACACCCCCATTGAGATTCTGCGATATTTCTATGGGGACGACATGTACATCAATACAGCAGAGGAAATATCAGGCATACCGGCGTCGTGGCCGGGTTATACTCTTGAGGAAGGCTCCAGCGGCGACAAGGTGCGCCAGATGCAGGAGCAGCTCAACGTGATTGCGGGCGCTTATCCCGCTCTTCCAAAGATCACCGCTGACGGGATATACGGCCCGGCGACAGAGGCTGCGGTGTCAGAGTTCCAGTCCGTGTTCGGCCTTCCGGTCACGGGAAAGGTAGACTATGCCACATGGTATAAAATATCCGAGATCTATGTGGGCGTTTCCAGAATTGCGGAATTGACATAAGCAAGCCTCTCCGTTATGATACGGATGTAAAGACAGAGACACAAAGATAAAAAATATAAAGGCAGAGAAGGAAAGGAACAATATGACAGAAATACATGAAAAACGAAAGAGCAAAGGAAACAGGCTGGGAAGAGTAATTATCACTCTTGCAGTGTTAATCGTTTTGTGCGTTTCTGCTGTTTATATTGCCGCCCGTGTGCTTCCGCGCATGGAGAGCACCTTTGGAGCGGTTTCCGGCAGGACGGCGGAAGAAGTGTCAGGCACAGTGGCGGAACAGCAGGCAGCAGATTTTCCTGAGCTGACGGTTACCGTAGAGGAGACGGCGGGAGGCTTCTATTATGGCCTGCTCACAGAGGAGGAGCAGGTTGTATACAGGGAACTGCTGCAGGGCGTACAGAATATGGAGGAGACAATCCTTATCCACGCGGGAAAGAACGATGAGCCGGAAAAGGTGTATGAATATCTTCTGTATGACAGGCCTGAACTGTTTTTCTGTACCGGGAGCCTGAGCATGACAATGTATGACGAGTATACGGTGTTCGTCCCGGCATACAGGTGCACCCCTTCCCAGAGGGAGCAGATGCAAAAAGAGATCGATGAGGCAGTGGCAGAGTGCATCAGTGGGATCAGTCCGGACGCGGGGGAGTACGAACGTATTAAATATGTATTCGAATATCTTGTAAATACAGTAGACTACGTGGATAACGCGCCGCATAACCAGAACATGTACAGCGCGCTCGTGGGGAAACGTTCAGTCTGTGCGGGATACTCGCGGGCGGCGCAGTATCTTCTGGAAAATATGGGCATCGAGTGCATCTACGTGTTGGGCACTGCGCAGGGACAGGGTGCGCATGGGTGGAATATCGTAAACTGCGACGGGAAATACTATCAGATGGATGTCACGTTCGGAGATTCGGTGTTCCTGTCCGACGAGAACGGAGAAGCGATCTCATCGGACATTGTAGTCTATGATTATCTGTGCGTTACGGATGAGGTAATGTTCAAGGATCATGTGCAGGATGCAGAGGTGCCGTATCCCGTCTGTGATTCCGACGATCTGGATTACTATAAAATGAACGGGTTGAGCTATGCCTCCTATGACCCGCAGATTATTCTCGGCGATTTGAACAAAGCGATCAATGGGGGAGAAGAGACATTTATCTGTAAATTCACAGATGAGGCAGTGTACAGTGAGGCGGTCGGTGACCTGATTGAAAATATTTTTCCACGGGCCGCTCAAAATCTTGCCGCAGCCTACGGACTGGAAAGTGTGAAATACACCTACGTCGAGGATGAGAAGCATTATAAAGTTACCGTATTCTGGAATTATGAGTGATATTTCTGAATATTTAGAAGTATTTGTAAAATATCAAGAGGCATTTATCGGTTGAAATATGACCATAGTTGTAGTATAATCTTTACAATTTGAGAACGAGGGCGCTCTGGATCAAAAGACTCCAAGAGTGCCTTTGCTATGTAACGGCGCGGCCGGGACAGAATGTTTTTCAGATTTAAGAAATTAACGATCTATACGAAGGGAAAGGGTGAACAGATGAAGGCGTTTCTGATATTAGAAGACGGTACGGTATTCACGGGGACGAGCATCGGCTCCGCGCGCGACTGTATCAGCGAGATTGTATTCAACACTTCCATGACAGGTTATCTGGAGGTGCTGACAGATCCGTCCTACGCGGGACAGGCTGTTGTCATGACCTATCCTCTCATCGGGAATTACGGTGTTACGCCGGACATGGAGTCAAAGAAAGCATGGCCGGACGGCTATATCGTCAGGGAATTATCCCGTATGCCGAGCAATTTCCGCTGTGAGGGCACGATACAGGATTTCTTAAAGGAGCAGGACATCCCGGGCATCGCGGGGATCGACACAAGGGCGCTCACAAAGATCTTAAGAGAGAAGGGCACCATGAACGGCATGATCACGACCAATGAGGCCTATGATCTTGAAGAGGTTCTTCCGAAGCTCAGGGCATACACAGTGGGAGACGTGGTCTCTAAAGTGACCTGTCAGGAAAAATATGTGCTCGAGGGTACAGGAGCGAAGGTCGCTCTCCTTGACCTCGGCGCGAAGAATAATATTGCGAAGTCTTTGAACGAACGTGGCTGCGAAGTGACCGTTTATCCGGCCCACACAACTGCGGAGGAAATCATCTCATCCAATCCCGACGGTATCATGCTCTCCAACGGACCCGGGGATCCGGCGGACTGCACATCCATTATCGAAGAAATCAGAAAGCTTTACAATACAGAGATCCCGATCTTCGCCATCTGTCTCGGACACCAGCTTATGGCGCTTGCTACGGGTGCGTCCACGCACAAGCTGAAATACGGGCACCGGGGCGGCAATCATCCCGTGAAAGACTTAAGCACAGGCAGAGTGTATATTTCCTCGCAGAACCACGGCTATGTGGTGGAGGATGAGAGCATCGATCCTGAGGTGGCAGTTCCGGCGTTCGTCAATGTAAACGACGGGACGAATGAAGGACTTGCGTACACGGGCAAGAACATCTTCACGGTTCAGTTCCATCCGGAGGCATGCCCGGGACCGCAGGATTCCGGCTACCTCTTTGACAGATTTATGGATATGATGAAAGGAGCGGAATAATGCCAAGAGATTTAAGTATTAAGAAAGTACTCGTTATCGGTTCCGGCCCGATCGTCATCGGTCAGGCAGCAGAGTTTGATTATGCGGGAACACAGGCATGCCGTTCCCTGAAGGAGGAGGGCATCGAGGTCGTCCTTTTAAATTCCAATCCGGCGACCATCATGACGGATAAGGATATCGCGGATCGTGTATATATCGAGCCGCTGACCGTGGAAGTGGTTGAGCAGCTCATCAAGAAGGAAAAGCCGGACAGCGTACTCCCCACACTGGGAGGACAGGCAGGATTAAACCTTGCCATGGAGCTTGAGGAGGCAGGCTTTTTAAGAGAGAACGGTGTGCGTCTTATCGGTACGACTTCTGAGACGATCAAGAAGGCTGAGGATCGTCTGGAGTTCAAGGCGACCATGGAGAAGATCGGCGAGCCGGTAGCAGCGTCCCTTGTCGTGGAAAATGTGGACGACGGACTTGCGTTTGCCAATAAGATCGGTTATCCGGTGGTGCTCCGTCCGGCGTATACGCTCGGTGGAAGCGGCGGCGGGATCGCCCATGATTCCCAACAGCTCATCGAGATCTTAGAGAACGGTCTGCGTCTCTCCCGTGTAGGACAGGTGCTCGTAGAGCGCTGTATCGCGGGATGGAAAGAGATCGAATACGAGGTGATGCGTGACAGCAAGGGCAACTGCATCACGGTTTGTAACATGGAAAATATCGATCCGGTGGGTGTGCATACCGGAGACAGCATTGTTGTGGCTCCGTCTCAGACATTGGGAGACAAGGAGTACCAGATGCTTCGTACCTCCGCGCTGAATATCATCAGTGAGCTGAACATCACAGGCGGATGTAACGTCCAGTACGCCCTGCACCCGGAGACATTTGAATACTGCGTCATTGAAGTCAATCCGCGTGTGAGCCGTTCTTCCGCTCTGGCTTCCAAGGCGACAGGCTACCCCATCGCCAAGGTAGCGGCCAAGATCGCTCTTGGATACACACTGGATGAGATCAAGAACGCTATCACACAGAAGACTTATGCCAGCTTCGAGCCGATGCTGGACTATGTGGTCGTCAAGCTGCCGAGACTTCCGTTCGATAAGTTCATCAGCGCCAAGAGAACGCTGACCACGCAGATGAAGGCGACCGGGGAGGTCATGAGTATCTGTAATAATTTCGAGGGAGCGCTCATGAAAGCCATCCGTTCCCTTGAGCAGCACGTGGACAGCCTGATGTCCTATGATTTCACAGGACTTTCACAGGACGATCTGATGGAAGAACTGGCGAAGGTAGACGACATGCGCATGTGGAGGATTGCAGAGGCAATCCGCAGAGGCATTAACTACGACACCATTTACGACATCACAAAAGTAGACAAATGGTTTATCGATAAATTCGCCATCATCGTGGAGATGGAGAACGCGCTCAAGACAGAGGAACTTACCGTTGACCTTTTAAGAGAAGCAAAACGCATCGAGTTCCCGGACAATGTGATCGCCCGCCTGACAGGAAAGACCGAGCAGGAGATCCACGATATGCGTCACGCCAACGGCATCGTGGCGGCGTACAAGATCGTTGACACCTGCGCGGCGGAGTTCGCGGCGGAGACGCCGTACTATTACTCGGTATACGGCAGCGAGAACGAGGTAGAGCAGACGAACGACAAGAAGAAAGTCCTTGTCCTCGGCTCCGGGCCCATCCGTATCGGACAGGGTATCGAGTTCGACTTCTGCTCCGTGCACTGTACATGGGCATTTTCAAAAGAAGGATACGAGACCATCATTGTAAATAACAACCCGGAGACCGTAAGTACGGACTTCGACATCGCGGACAAGCTGTATTTCGAGCCGCTCACACCGGAGGATGTGGAGAGCATTGTGGACATTGAGAAACCGGACGGCGCGGTCGTACAGTTTGGCGGACAGACCGCCATCAAACTGACAGAAGCGCTGATGAAGATGGGTGTGCCGATCCTCGGAACTTCCGCAGAGAACGTGGACAAGGCAGAGGACAGAGAACTCTTCGACGAGATATTAGAAGAGTGCGAGATCCCACGTCCCACAGGCGGAACGGTATTTACAGCGGAGGAAGCGAAAGAGGTGGCAAACCGCCTCGGCTATCCGGTGCTCGTCCGCCCGTCCTATGTGCTCGGCGGACAGGGTATGCAGATCGCTATCAACGACAATGATATCGACGAGTTCATCGGTATCATCAACCGCATCGCGCAGGATCATCCGATCCTTGTAGATAAGTACCTTCAGGGCAAGGAGATCGAGGTGGACGCGGTATGTGACGGAACGGATATCCTCATCCCGGGTATCATGGAGCATATCGAGCGCGCGGGTATCCACTCCGGAGACAGTATCTCCGTCTATCCGGCGCAGAGCCTGACAGAGGGCGCAAAGGCAAAGATCGCGGAGTACACGAGACGCCTCGCGAAATCCCTGCACGTTATCGGCATGATCAACATTCAGTTCATCGTGTGCGGAGAAGAAGATGTGTATGTCATCGAGGTCAATCCGCGCTCCAGCCGTACCGTGCCCTACATCAGCAAGGTGACGGGTATCCCTATCGTGCCGCTTGCAACACAGGTCATCATCGGTAAGAAGATCAGGGAACTTGGCTACACATCCGGACTCCAGCCGGAGGCGGATTATGTGGCGGTCAAGATGCCGGTATTCTCCTTCGAGAAGATCCGCGGCGCGGATATCAGCTTAGGGCCGGAGATGAAGTCAACGGGTGAGTGTCTGGGTATCGCCAAGACATTTGACGAGGCGCTGTACAAAGCGTTCATCGGAGCGGGTATCAAGCTTCCGAAGTTCAAGAACATGATCATGACCGTACGTGACGAGGAACATCCGGCGGCGGTGGAGATCGGACGCAGGTTCGAGGCCATCGGATACCATATCTTCGCTACAAGTGGAACAGCGAGGGCGCTCAACGAAGCGGGAGTAAAGGCAACCCCGGTCAGAAAGATCGAGCAGGAGTCACCGAACCTTCTCGACCTCATCTTAGGACACAAGATCGACCTCGTCATCGATATCCCGGCACAGGGGGCGGATCACTCAAAGGACGGGTTCATTATCCGCAGAAATGCTATCGAGACAGGCGTGAACGTGCTCACAGCCATCGATACGGCAGAGGCGTTGATCACAAGTCTTGAGAATACAGATATCAAGAAGCTGACGCTCATAGATATCGCGACAGTGTAAGGGTTGTCAGAAAATAGAATAGAGCAGCCGACAGCAGCAAATATCCTTCATGGACACGTTTTCACTCGGGACGAGGCGCAGCGGCACATAAGATCGCATAATACTCGATCTAAGTGCCGGCGCCTCTTTACGGTCCATTCAGGATACATGCTGCTGTCGGCTGCCTTTTTATTCCCGGCAGGTTTGTTGGGGACGCGGCAGCGGTGCTTTACAGTCCGTTCATGACACCTGTCCTCGCGGCTTTTTCATCTATTCTCTGGAAATATTTTACTTGGGACGCAGAGTAACGGTCTGCTCGGGATACCGTCTTGGCGGCTGCTTTTTCTTTGTGCTATAGTTCCTGTTTCATAGTTGTAAAGAGTAAAACAAGAAAAAAGTATCCAAAAAACATGTGGGAAAACTTTGCGGATTTTTGTCAGAATATCAATAGATTTTTTGTCAATATGAACTATAATATGTGACAAGGCACTATCAATAAACGGTAGGCGGTCAGTCTCTGCAACAGAGAGACTGGACTCTCTGATTACATAGAAATCTCTGTATGGAGAAATCATGGAAAGGAGGACGTACTTTATGAGCGATTATGAGTTGCTTTCTATTGTTCTTATGATACTTAGTATCGTAGTAGCGGTATTAGTAGCTTACATAAATCAATCAAAAAAGTGACCCGCCCACACCAAAGGTTTTGGTCACTTCTTTGAACACTAAAATCTGAGGCTGACCGTCTATCGGTAGTGCCTTTTTCTATATTGTATTGTAGCAAAGAATGATGAGATTGTCAAAAAGAATTTCTGCTTTTACATTGCTATTTCCAATGTTTCAGCTTAGGAAGCTGCTCTGAAAAGTATGCTCTTGCCTGTTCGGGCGGAAACTCCTTATTTGACATATGTTCTGAGAGAAAGTCCAAGAGTTCATCCATATTTTTATATACGAATTGTCCGTCTGTGTAACACCATTTACAGTAATCTTCGTTAAAACTGTTGTCCGGTTCGCGGCTGATGACAGTGTCATCTTCCAAAGGCATACCGCAGCATTGACAGATAAGTCTTCGCGGACTTCCGAGCAAAGTGTTGATTGAGATGTTGAAGTCTTTGGAAATCTGTTTTAAGGTTTCAATATTAGGGGTAGAGTCGCCGGTTTCCCAGCGCGAGACCGCCTGACGGGTAACTGCCAGTTTCTTTGCCATTTCATCCTGAGTCAAATTATTTTTCATGCGGATTTCTTTTAAGACATCCTTTGTAGCCATGTTGTTGTCCTCCTTTCTGGAATGATTATATTTTAAAAGATAGCAGGTGTTCTGGCAAGCAATCGTCTATTGCGGAGTGTGGATTATTTTCCGTTTGCAGGAATAAAGTATCCTTCGTGAACATGCTCTCGCGCGGGCCGCAAAAAGCAGATGTCAATGACCGGTATCGGCACAAAATCTCAGCTGGCATTGAAATTACAGTATGAGCAGTTTAAAACAGAGCGAAGGCGAAAAGGTCACATGGAAAAAGAAGCACAAGCTGGGCGTCGGTTTGAACTGAAACAGCAAAAAAGAAAGAAAAAGCACAGAGGCAGGTGATGCCCTGTGCTTTTTACATGCGGATTTTGAAGATATTTTACAAGATTTAGGAAACAGCAGGTGGTACAATGGAAGACGGCGAGGAGAAGAGGAGAAGGGGAGAAGAGCAGATGAAAAAAGAGATCAGAACCGTTGTCTATGATGAGGAACTTCGGATAGAAGCCTATCGCTTTGAAGGAATCGTGCAGCCATTTCCGAACCATTTTCATGAATATTATGTGATCGGCTTTATCGAAGGAGGGGAGAGGCGCCTTATATGTAGAAGCAGGGAGTATGAGATCCGCAGGGGCGATATTTTGCTGTTCAATCCCGGGGACAGTCATGCCTGCGTTCAAAGTGACGGAGAAGTTTTCGACTACAGGGGATTTAACCTCTCAAAAGAAGTAATGAAAAAACTGGCGGAAGAACTGACTGGGAAGAAGGAGCTTCCGGGTTTCTCTGAAAATGTAATTCATGACACAGAGGCAGTCTGTTACGTGCGTCCGCTTCACGAGATGGTAATGGAAGGCTGTGTGGAGTTCGGGAAGGAAGAGAATCTGCTTTTACTGTTGGGGCTTTTGATCCAGCGGTACGGACAGCCGTTTGAAGAATGTATCCCAGAGTGTGGGGCAGAGATTGAAAGAGCCTGTTCATTTATGGAGCAGCATTATGCTGAGCATATCTATCTGGATCAGATCTGCCGCTGCGCCGGGCTCAGCAGATCCACGCTGCTTCGCGCTTTTGCGAAGTGCAAAGGCGTAACGCCGTACAGTTATCTTGAAAATATCCGCATCGGCGCGGCAAAGAGGCTGCTGGAGCAAGGCGTTTCTCCAGCGGAAGCGGCAATAAGGACAGGATTCTCCGACCAGAGCCATTTTACTAATTATTTCAGCCGGTTTATCGGACTGGCTCCGGGGGTATACCGCGACATTTTTCTGAAAAAGAGTACGAAGGGAGACAAATAATATGGAGCATAAAATAACACGGGGACATCTGTCTGCCCTAATCACGATCGTGATCTGGGGAACGACTTTTATCTCAACCAAGGTACTGTTAGTGGATTTTCAGCCTGTAGAGATCCTGTTTTTCCGCTTTATCATAGGAATGGCAGCGCTTTTGATCGCCTGCCCACGCCGTCTGAAAGGGACAAACGCCAGACAGGAGGTGGTATTTGCCGCGGCGGGATTGTGCGGCATTTGTCTGTATTATCTGTTGGAAAATATCGCGCTGACCTATACAATGGCATCCAATGTGGGAGTGATCATTTCTGTGGCGCCTGTCTTTACGGCAATCTTATCTCGTATGTTTTTAAAGCATGATGAAAAACTTAAATCCAGTTTCTTCATCGGTTTTCTGGTGGCTATGGCAGGGATTACTCTGATCAGCTTTAACGGTTCCGCCTTGAAGCTGAATCCTGCGGGTGATCTGCTGGCTCTTTTGGCGGCGTTTGTGTGGGCATGTTATTCCATTCTGACAAAAAAGATCAGCGGGTATGGTTACAATACGATCCTTACTACGAGACGGGTGTTCTTTTATGGTATTCTGTTTATGATACCAGCGCTGTTTCTGTTTGATTTCCGGCTTGGCCTCGGACGCTTTGCGAACGGTACGTATCTGCTGAATATCTTGTTTCTGGGGCTGGGGGCATCGGCGCTTTGTTTTGTAACATGGAATGTCGCGGTGAAGATTTTAGGAGCCGTTAAGACAAGCATTTATATTTACATGGTTCCGGTCATCACGGTCGTGACTTCGGTTTTGATCTTAAAGGAGCCATTTACATGGATGACTGGAGCAGGGACGGTATTGACACTGGCAGGACTTCTGATATCGGAGAGTAAGATGGCTTCGGTGTATAAGGGAAAACACTGACATCAGGGGGAGTTTCGGGTTGTTCATTTCACAGCTTTGAAGAATAAATATTTTTCGCACTAAAAGGCAGGACTTTATAGCAGATTCCTCCATATATG
>DWYT01000127.1 GCA_019118545.1 Candidatus Mediterraneibacter merdavium
GCTCCCGGATATAAAGACTGGATTCAGATTATTGTTTCAGGTGTGCTGATGGGTCTGCTGCGGAATAATGGTGTTTATATTCTTTTGGCAGTGCTCATATCAGGGGTTTTCATAAAAAGAATAAAGAAGAGAAATTTCCTCATGGTATCCATGGCTGCTGGTATTGCTTTGATGTGGATTTACAGTAATTGTCTTCTGCCGTGGCTGGGGGTACAGCCGGGCAGTAAGGCAGAGATGCTCTCTATCCCATTTCAGCAGACCGCGCTATATGTGAAAAATCACGGAGATGAAGTTACAGAAGAAGAAAAAGCTGTCATTGAGTCAGTGCTTGACTATGACAAGTTGGCCGACAATTATACAAACTGGATATCTGACCCAGTAAAGGGGACATATAAAAATAAAAGCGGAGAGGATTTGAAACAGTATTTTAAAGTGTGGTTCCGCCAGTTGCTCAAACATCCTGAAACATATGTAGAGGCTTTTTTGCACAGCACTGCCAGTTACTATTCGATCAGCAGTGACAGGGCGTATTTTGCCAATTATTTTTATCACGATGCGGCAGATCCACTGCTTTATTCTTATACCTTCCCGGGATTGGGCGGGATACGGGGAATGATATATAATGTCACGGAAAAACTACAGGATATCCCGATTATACGCTTATTATTTCAGGCCGGGACATATACATGGATGAGTCTGATTTTAATCTGCATAGCGATTTTAAAGAAGAAGTATGAAGCCATAGTCATTGCCGCGCCGTTGCTTATAAGTATTCTTGTCTGCATGGCGTCGCCGGTCACGAACTGTGTGAGATATATGGTTCCGGTCATGGCCAGTCTGCCGATGTGTATCGGGTATGTGAGGTGGAGATGCTTCGGGACGGGACAAGAAGAGCCAGTGAAATAGCGATCCCGTTTTTGACGGCGCTGCTTTTTTATGGTAATAATATAAATAGCAATAAAAAGAAAGGGTACAAATGATGGACAAAATAGCAGTATTAATTCCCTGTTATAATGAGAGCCAGACTGTCGGCAAGGTCGTGGAGGACTGGAAGAGGGAGCTTCCCGAGGCGACAATCTATGTGTATGACAATAACTCCTCGGACGATACGGCAGAGATTGCGGAAAATGCCGGAGCAGTGGTGCGGTATGAGTATCAGCAGGGAAAGGGAAATGTGATCAGGAGGATGTTCCGCGAGATAGACGCGGAATGTTACGTTATGATCGACGGAGACGATACGTACCCGGCGGAGTTTGGGCGCCAGATGGTGTCAAAGGTGCTGGAGCGCGGCGTGGACATGGTTGTGGGGGACAGGCTTTCCTCCACCTACTTTGAGGAGAATAAACGCCCCTTCCATAATTTCGGGAACAGCCTTGTCCGGGGAGCGATCAACCGCCTGTTCAAGAGCAATATCCGTGATATCATGACCGGATACAGGGCGTTCAGCTACCAGTTTGCCAAGACATTCCCCGTATTGTCAAAGGGGTTTGAGATTGAGACGGAGATGAGCATCCACGCGGTGGAAAAGAATATGCTTGTGGAAAATGTGATCATAGAGTACAGGGACAGGCCGGAGGGCAGCGAGTCAAAGCTGAACACGTATTCTGACGGGATGAGGGTTCTGGCGACGATTGCCAGATTATACAAGAATTATAAACCGTTCCGCTTTTTTGGGATGCTGGCGCTGTTGCTGCTTGTTATTTCAGCGGCCATGTTTGTGCCCGTACTGGCGACGTATATCCGTACAGGCCTTGTGCCCAACTTCCCGACCCTGATCGTGAGCGGCTTTGTCGCCCTGACTGCCATCCAGTCGCTTTTCGCGGGACTGATTCTCACCACGCTTGTTGAGAAGGACAGGCAGGATTTTGAATTTAAGCTCCAGATCATCCAGAAGAGCAGGAAAGAAGATAAGCATGAACAATAAATTATTTGCACAGATCATTAAATTTGGATTCGTGGGCGGGACATCTTTTTTGATTGACGCGGGAATTCTCTTTCTGCTCACGGAATTTGCCGGGGTACATTACCTGATCTCAGGAGCCATATCCTTTACGGCTTCTGTGATTTACAATTATATACTGAGCATCAAATGGGTTTTTGACGCAAAAGAAGATGTGAATAAAGTACAGGAGTTAGCGGTCTTTATCGGCCTTAGCGTTATCGGCCTAGGCTTAAACCAGCTTTTTATGTGGCTGTTTGTGGACATATTCCACATCTATTACATGTTATCGAAAATTATAGCGACAGCCATTGTGATGGTGTATAATTTTGTCACAAGAAAGATATTTATTGAAAAGAAATAGGAAGGATACTAGTGGACGGAAGGAATACGAACAGATCCAATTCAGACTCCCGCAGGCGTCGTCGCCTGCGCAGAGAGAGACAAAAGAAGCTGAGGAGACAGCGCATGGCTGTCCTTGCGTCAGCCGCCCTGCTGGCAGTCTGCTTTGTCGGAGTCCTGATCAAGGTTCTCTTTTTTTCAGAAAGCGGCGTAAGATCCGCGGATCAGCGGGCAGAAGGGCAGGGGGCAGCAGGCCGGCAGACCGTGTCAGAGGACGGCGCACAGAATCATGAGGAGCAGTCTTCCGCCTCGATCATCCTCGAGGACAGCGCGCCCTTGCAGATAAAATTAGGCGATGCCTTTACAGAGCCGGGATATACAGCGGCGGACGAGGACGGCACGGATCTGACCTCTTCTGTTCAGGTGGATCTAAGCGGACTTAACCGTGCCGGAGAGCAGCAGGTCGTCTATACGGTACAGGGAAATAACGGGGTGACGGCAGAGGCGGTACGGCAGGTGGAGGTACTTCCGAATACAGAGTACGAGACCCCGGGACTTCCGATCTGTATGTATCACTATGTATATGACCCTGCGGAACCGCCGGAGAGTCCGGACAGTAATTTTATTTCTACCACTGCCCTTGCGGAGGAGATGCAGTATCTGCACGACAGCGGATATTATTTCCCGACGTGGCAGGAGGTCAGGGATTATGTGGACGGGAAGCTGCTTCTTCCGGAGAAAAGTATTGTTCTTACCTTCGACGACGGGCCGAACTATATGTATCTTGGAACTCCGGTTCTTGAGCAGTACCAGACTCCGGCCACGTCTTTTGTCATTGCCTCCTACTGGGACAGCAAAGAGATGCTGTACGGCTATGCCAGCGATTATCTGACGTTCCAGTCACATTCGTACAAGATGCACCAAGGCGGCGGGAACAGTGGGCATGGCGGTATCTACACAGCGATGTCCAGAGAAGAGGTGATCTCAGATCTGCAGACCTCATTTGAAATCTGCGGGAACAGTGACGCTTTTGCCTACCCATTCGGGGATTATACGGAGGAAGGGTGCGCCGCGCTTGAGGAAGCGGGACTTCTCTGCGCCGTGACGACAGAGAACAGCAAGTGCTATCCCGGGGACAATCCGTATCTGCTCCCTCGCGTCAGGATGATCGGGAGCCAGACGCTGGCGGAGTTTATCGCCGCCATTGACGGCGCATAGCGCGTAAGCTCCGCTTTCGGAACTCTTTGCCAGACATGCGTCCGGCTGCAGCAAGCCTTGAAAAAAGATAAGATGTATAATATAATTTAGCGGATACAATATAGTGCAAAAGAAAAAGGAGCATAATATTGATGAATACTGGTGGTTTAGAACAGTATAAGCGGTTAATTCGTTTTGCATTTAATATAATACTGCTCGGATGCCTGATGGTTTTCTTTATCAGGATCTGGGACGAGAACTACAATTATGGGATTGTTTTCCCTTTCTTTTATAAAGGCTTTTTGCTGATGGGCGCCTTTTACGCGTTCTTTTTTGTCATCTTCTCCTATATTCTCGGCGGAATGAAGATCGGGTATCTCAAAAGTGCCAATCTGATGCTTTCCCAGACGTTAGCCGTACTGGCGGCCAATTTTTTGATCTATCTGGAGACGGTTCTCTTGTCGGCAAAATTTGTGCATATCCTGCCGATGATACAGCTTACCGCCATCGACATCGGAGTGATCTTAGTCTGGACGTTCCTTGTAAATGCGATATTCAGAAGGCTGTTTCCGCCAAGGGATATTCTCGTCCTTTTTCAGGAATATGATCCCTCTGACTTTATGAAAAAGATCAAGACAAGAGGGGACAGGTTCAATATCAAAGCTTCCATGAACGTTGACAGGGGATGGGAGGAGATTACTGGCGCGATACGACAGTTTGACGCTGTGTTCCTCTGTGACATCCATTCCCCGCTGCGCAACCAGCTTGTGAAGTTTTGTTATGCCAACGGGATACGGTCTTATATCACGCCCAAGATTTCCGATATCATCATCCGCAGCTCTGAGAGTATGCACCTGTTTGATACCCCGCTCTTGCTCTCGAGAAACACCGGATTTAGTATTGAGCAGAAATTCGTAAAGCGTATCATGGATATTATCGTTTCCATCATTGCCCTGCTTGTCACCTCTCCCATCATGCTCGTGGTGGCGGCGGCGATCAAGCTGTATGACGGCGGCCCGGTATTCTTCTTGCAGGAAAGATGTACGATCGGCGGGAAAGTATTCATGATCCATAAGTTCCGCAGTATGGTGGAGGGCGCGGAAAAAGACGGAGAAGTGATCCCGGCGTCTGAGGATGACAAGCGGATCACACCCATCGGGCGGATCATCCGCAAGACGAGGATTGATGAACTGCCTCAGTTTATTGATATATTAAAAGGAGATATGAGTGTGGTAGGCCCCCGGCCGGAGCGCGTGGAGCATGTGGAACAGTACACAAAGGATGTCCCTGAGTTTGCCTACCGCCTGAAAGTCAAAGGCGGGTTGACGGGGTACGCGCAGGTTTATGGAAAGTATAATACAACCGCGTATGACAAGCTCAAGCTTGATCTTATGTATATCCAGAATTATTCTTTCCTGTTAGACCTGCGGCTTATCATAATGACGGCGAAGATTATTTTTGTAAAAGAAAGTACGGAAGGTTTTGAGGATAAGGGATAAATGGCGGCATCGATAAAGCAGTATTATCAAAAGTTTTATAAAGGAAGCAAAAAAAGCTGTCTGGGTATTATAAAGGATAAGCTGGAAACCGGGGAAAGCTGCTTTGTGATCACAGCCAATCCGGAGATCCTTATGATGGGAAAGCGTTTTCCCGAGATGGATCAGGCGCTGACGGGCAAGGACACGCTGCTTGTGCCGGACGGGATCGGCGTGATAAAAGGCGGCGCGCAGCTCGGAGTGAGCTTTAAAGAGAGGATTCCCGGCGTGGAAATCTGCGAGGAACTTTTCGCCTATGCCGATGATAATCAGAAATCGCTCTATCTTTTCGGCGCCGGGAGAGAGGTCGTGGAGGCGCTCGTTTCCCGGATCAGACGGGAGTACGGGGGGATTGTTCTCAAAGGTTATTCGGACGGATATGTCAGCGACAAAGACGAGGTGTTCAGGGAGATCATGAGCCTTGAACCGGATATTGTCATGGTGGCTCTTGGAACGCCTCAGCAGGAGCTTCTGATCCAGAAGCATTTTGCCGGGGTTAATAAAGGGGTCTATATTGGAGTGGGCGGAAGTTTTGACGTTCTAAGCGGTCTAAAGCAGCGCGCGCCTTCTTTTTTTATCCGGCACAATATAGAGTGGCTCTACAGAATCACAAAAGAGCCGAAAAGGCTGAAAAGATTCTGGGACAGTAATATCAGGTTTTTATTCGAGTTGAGGAAGGAAAAGCATGGAAGCGGGAAAGCTGTTTGAAAAAGCACGTAGTCTTGGAATACGCGGCACGATGAAAATGGGAGCCGTAAAGTGGAAAAAGCTGGAGAAGGATTTCCATTTTCCTACGGCGCCGGGGCGCAGTGCGGTCATAGACCGTATACTTGGCAGAGGGTACAAAAGAATCGTCATCTTTGAGAACCATTTCGGATATAAAAATA
Source organism: Candidatus Mediterraneibacter merdavium (assembly GCA_019118545.1). Lineage (GTDB taxonomy): Bacteria > Bacillota > Clostridia > Lachnospirales > Lachnospiraceae > Mediterraneibacter > Mediterraneibacter merdavium. The sequence continues at coordinate 5,901 of DWYT01000127.1, forward strand.
TTATGATGCAGCGTCCCCAGCATCTTCTGAGAAATATGGGGGACGACGGGACGCTCGTGCTGTATAATTCCTATTACGACGTGGATTATGAAGGGCGGGGGCGCATCACACAGATCGGAAGATCAGCGTATGTGCTGGATATGTATTATTACAGGGACTATCTGCTCAAAGCGGTCAAGAGTATAAAGAACCGTTATCTGATGGTGTACTCAACGGACACGGTTCCCCGGCGGCGGATCGAGGGTTATCTCGCCCTTGGCTTTAAGGTGATATATGAGTATGTGGACGATATTAACCCGGAGCTGATCGCGCCCGGCAAGATCGGGGAGATTCTTAAGAGGCACGATGCCCTTCTGAGAGATAAGAGGGTTCTGGCCGTGGCGACGGCGGACAGGCTGTATGAAAATGTACAGGCCCTTGGCGGAAGAGCGAGAGCAGTACAGATCTCAAACGGCGCGGAGTGCGTGAAGTTTAACCCAGAGAGTACAACCGGGGATAAGCAGTATTTAGACTGGCTGGATGCAGAGAAAATCCATGTGGGTTACTATGGGGCGCTGGCAGGCTGGGTGGACTATGAGCTTCTTGGGCGGCTGGCGCAGGAGCAGGATATGCAGATTATTCTGATCGGAGTGGAGCATGACAGTTCTTTGCGGGAGAGCGCCCTGCTTGAGAGGGACAATGTCAGATATTTCGGGAAGAAAGACTATGAAGCTCTTGCGGGGTATGTCCATTATTTTGACGTGTGCATCATCCCCTTCGTTGTGAACGAGATCACCAGAGCCACTTCACCGGTGAAGCTGTTCGAGTACATGGCAATGGAGAAACCAATCGTCACGACAGCTCTCCCTGAATGTATGAAATACGGAACGGTCAATATAGCCAGAGATAAAGAAGAGTTTGTATCCATGGTCAGAAAATGCTGGGCGCAGCGCGGCGACGCGGCGGGAAAGGAGAGGTTGAGACAGTGTGCGCGGGATAACGACTGGGCGGCAAAAGCAAAGGAGTTAAAAAAATATCTGTCTTGGTGGGAGAAGGATGAAGGATAAGATCAGTAAACTTAGAAACCTGACAAAAAAATACGGCCTGTCCGGCACAGTGAAAAAGGCGCTGGACTATATTTATTCCAACTATATGGTAAAGCTTTCGCTTACGGAGAGACTGTATGTGGCGTTAAACAGAAAAAAGTTTATCGAAGGCATTGACAGGATACTTGAGAAAAATTCATATGACCGGATCGTTGTGTGGCGGAGTTCGTTCGGATGGGATGTGCCCCTTTACCAGAGGCCGCAGCATATTTTTTCCAATTTTGCAAGACAGAGAACGCTTGTATTTTATGAGGTGACCCGGTTTACAGACGACGTAAAACGCATCAAAAAACAGGCGGACAATCTCTATCTTGTGAATTACGCGAACAGTGCTTTTTCGAAACTGCTTTTTCATGAGCTGGAGAAGCGCAATATCCCCAGATATGTCCAGTTCTATTCTACCGACTGGACCATACCAGCGGAGAGGATAAGACAATATAAGGATAAGGGGTATGGAATCATATATGAATATATCGATGACCTGAGTCCGCATCTGGCGGGAACGACAGAGCTTCCGGTAAATGTAAAAGAGAAGTACGAGATGGCGATGTCCGATGAGGATATCTTTGTAGTGGTGACTGCGGAGGCCCTAAGAAAGGATGTCCTCTCCAAAAGAGGGGACAGGCGGCTTATCTACTCAAGCAATGGAGTGGATTACAGGCACTTCCACGATGAGATTGTACCGGATTTTGAGCTTGATCCCGACTTTGATAAGATCCTTCAGAAAGGACAGCCAGTCATCGGCTATTACGGCGCGTTGGCCCGGTGGTTTGACTATGAGCTGCTCAGAGAGATCGATAGGACCGGAAAGTACCAGTTTGTCTTATTTGGGATAAAATATGATGATTCCTATGACAAATCAGGAATCAGCCAATGCAGAAACATTCATTTCCTCGGTTCAAAGCCTTATGATGTGCTGCAGAATTACGCCGCTCATATTGACGTGCTGACAATACCGTTTCTTATCAACGATATCACGAAGGCTACTTCGCCTGTCAAGCTCTTTGAGTACATGGCGCTGAATAAGCCTATTGTAACAACGGATATGGATGAATGCAGAAAATATAATTCTGTTCTGATCGGCCATTCCCACGAGGAATTTATTGAGCTGCTCGACCGGGCGGTATCGCTGCGTGAAGACAAGGAGTACATGGAGCTGTTGGATAAAGAAGCTCTTGAAAATACATGGCAGGAAAAGGCCGCCTGCATACTGGAAGAGCTTAGGAGGTTTGAAAATCCGTAAAAATCACTTGAATCTTGTCGGACTATGTTGTACTATGGGGAAAGCGTAGAAACTCTAAAAAGGTGAAAAAAATGTCGAAAAAAAGAATGCGGCGCAGACACAGGCGTTCACGGGTGAAGCGGGGGAACTGGTTTACAAAAATGAAGCTGTGGCAGAAGATCCTGCTTGTCGTGGCAATCGTTGTTTTATGCGTGTTCTTCAGCGCTGTGGCTTATGTCTATGCGAAGTGGAGCAAGGTAGACAGACAGAATATCAAGGCCGAGGATATTGTGATCAATGAAGAGATCAGGCTGAATAAAGAGCTGGATCTCGGCGACGGCTATAAGAATGTCGCTCTGTTTGGGGTGGATTCCAGAGACGGAAGTCTGGGAAAAGGAAACCGCACAGACTGTATCATTGTGGCCAGCCTGAACAATGAGACAAAAGAGATCAAGATGGTTTCTGTCTACAGGGATACCATACTTGATCTTTCGGAGGGAACCTACCAGAAATGTAACGGCGCTTACAGCTACGGCGGCCCCGTGCTGGCCATCAACATGCTGAACATGAATCTGGATCTGGATATTGAAGACTATGTGACGGTTGACTTTGGAGCCATCGCTGATGCGATCGATCTTCTGGGCGGGGTCGAGATTGAACTGACAGAGGAGGAGCTTCCGACGCTGAATAAATATCTGCTGGAGACCGCGGCTTCCGCCGGAAAGGAATCCTATTATATTAATGAGCCGGGACTGCGGCTTCTCGACGGCGTTCAGGCCACGACCTATGCCCGCATCCGTTCTACGGCGGGCGGTGATTTCACCCGCACGGAACGGCAGCGTCTTGTTGTGGAAAAGATGTTTGAGAAAGCGAAGAAAGCAGATCTGGCTACGATCAACAAGATCATAGACGAAGTATTTCCACAGGTGTCCACAAGCTTTACATTGCAGGAGCTTTTGATGTATGCCTCAGCATACAGTGAGTATACATTGGGAGGTAACATGGGATTCCCGCAGGATAATTATACGGATACAGTGTCAGGCCTTGGAAGTCTTGTTATTCCCGACGATCTTGTATCAAATGTATCAAAGCTCCACGAGTTCCTCTTTGGCACGGTGGGATACACTCCCTCTTCGACAGTACAGAATGTAAACGACAATATCCAGTATACTGTCAATTCAGCGGGTTCATCCGACAGCGATGACGACGACACATATTACAATAGCAACAGCGATGACGACAGCTATACAGACGATCAATGGGATGACGGCAGCAACGACTATGCTGGCTCGTCGACCCCGGCGGAAAGCGGCGTGAATGATACCGGAGGCAGCGGAGCAGGCGATTACGGCGGCGGCACGGATGATTCCGGCGGTGTGACCGAAGGCGGAGATCCCGGCGGGGGCGTCTCAGGCGATGAAGGTTCGGGCGGAACCGGAGCCATTGAAGGGGACGGAAGCGGAGAAGCCGGCCTCCAAACCGAATAACTCAAACCGGATAGCTTTGAAAAGATTGTTTTAGTAGTAGAAAGGGTAGTTATATGAAAGTATTTAAGAAATTAGCAGCACTGGTTCTTGCAGTATGCCTTATGATTCCGATGTTCCCGACACTTGTGTCTGCGGCGGACGGGGTTCTTATGTTCTCAGATCCGTCCACGAAGGTCGGGGAGGATGTGAGCATTGATCTTGTTGTACAGAGCAGCAGTGGTACAGTCGGAGACGTAAATGTGTCCATGAATTATGATACAACAGCGCTTGAGTTTTTAAGCGGTGACGGATTCTCGGCGGACGGTGCGGGCGGCCTGACTTATACGGGTACAGGCAGCGGCAGCGAGCTTCGCAGCACAATGACATTCCGCGCGCTTAAGCAGACGGATACCCAGCTTACAGTGAGCAGCAGTTCCGCCTTGCTTTCTTCTGGAGAGACCCTGAATCTTAGCGAGGGTTCTTCCGCGATCTCCATTGCGGCGGCTGACGACGGGACGACAAGCGTGGCTCCGTCGGGTACAGGAGCAGTGACGGAGACTCCTGCCACAACGGGTATCACGGTCAGTGTGAACGGGATAGACTATAGCTTTTCCGAAGCGTTTACAACATCTGATATCCCGGAAGGCTATTCTGAGACAACAATGGTATTCAACGGGGAGAACAGAAAGTTTGTTTCCAATGAAGCTGGGATTGTCCTTGGATATCTGGTGGATTCTTCAGGAGCGGGAAGCTTTTTCCTGTTTAACTCCGAGGATGCCACATTTATCCCCTTTGCGCAGTTGACTATCTCAGATACCACTTCGATTATACCATTGGATAAAGAAGAGGCCGTAAAGCTTCCGGACAATTATGAGAAGTCTACGCTGACAGTTCAGGGACAGCCTTTCCCGATGTGGTCAGATCCTGCGGTGTCCGACAGGTTCTATGTGATCTATGCACTGAATACACGCACTAACGAAGAAAGCCTGTACCAGTATGATAACGCGGACGGAACCTACCAGTATTTTGTTGCTCCGTCGGATACAGAGGACGGCTCAGGTGGAGCGCTCTCAGGAAAGTTCGGGCAGTTTGTCAGCGAGCATATCGTGTTGGTTCTGGTGGCAGCGGCCGTGATCTGCCTGCTTCTTCTTATATTGATGATCGTGTTTGCGGTGAAGCTGGTACACAGGAATCAGGAGTTGGACGATCTGTATGACGAATATGATATCCCATATGATGACGAGGAGGATACAGGTAAGAAAACATCGAAAAAGTCATCTGTTAAAGATACAAAATCAAAAGACGACGAATATGAAGAAGATGATTTTGAAGACGAAGATGATTATGACGATGAGTACGACGACGATGACGAAGGGTATGCTGACGACGAATATGATGACGAATACGATGATGAAGATGATTATGACGATGAAGATGATGGAAAAGGCAAGGATTATGACATCAACTTTATAGACCTGTAAAAGTAATTTCACGAGGATACAGAGGCGCCGGTCCATGGAGGAAAGAGATGAGTATTTTCCCCGGGACACGGCGTCTCTTTTTCAATGATTGTTAAAGGATTGAACACAGTTTTGTCACAAAGCAGAGATATGATAAGATCGTAAAAAGAAAAGAAAGCAGGTGATCTTATGGAAGATCAATACAATTATTATAATCCGAACGAAAATTATCACTATGGAGACAGACAGCCGGGGCAGGCGGGAGGTTCAGGCCTGAATACAGAGCCGGGCCAGCCGAAGAAAGAGAAAAGATCCCGCCGCGGTGTGCCGAAAGCTTTGGCGGTTGTCGGATTCGCCATTCTTTTCGGAGTTGTCTCAAGCGCGGTGTTTCTGGCGTCCAACCTGATTGGGAGCAGACTGCTGGGACTTCAAAACGACGGGGATTCCTCAGCGGTGTCCACTGACAAGATCAGTAACGGAACCTCTCTTTCTACATCGTCCAGCGTCGTGACTTCCGATGTGTCCGACGTGGTGGACAAGGTGATGCCCTCTATCGTATCCATCACCAGCATGTCCGTGGAGGAGGTGCAGAGCTTCTTCGGCGGTACTTATCAGCAGAAGAGCGAGGGCGCGGGAACCGGCATCATTATCGGGAAGAATGACACAGAGCTTCTGATCGTCACAAACAATCACGTCGTGTCAGGAAGCGATACGCTGACTGTCAGCTTTGACGATGAGTCGAGTGTGGAGGCACACATTAAGGGGACGGATGCAAACTACGACGTGGCAGTGATCTCTGTTCCTCTTGACTCCATCTCTGCGGATACGATGAGCCAGATCAGTGTGGCAACCCTCGGGGACTCTACGAACCTCAAGGTGGGAGAACCTGCCATTGCCATCGGAAACGCACTCGGATATGGACAGTCCGTAACAACGGGCGTGATCAGCGCGGTGAACCGTTCTGTATCTACGACAGATGAAAGGACAGGCGAGACACAGGAAAGCAGCGCGAAGCTGATCCAGACTGACGCGGCTATCAACGGCGGAAACAGCGGCGGCGCCCTCGTCAATGTAAACGGCGAGGTCATTGGTATTAACTCAGCGAAGCTGGTCGGAACAGATGTGGAGGGAATCGGATATGCCATCCCCATCAGTGATGTGTCTGATCTGATCCAGAATCTTATGAACCAAGAGACAAAGACAAAGGTGAAGGAAGCTGACCGGGGAATGATCGGAATCTCAGGCATCAGCGTTTCAGATGCTTTCTCCCAGCAGATTGAGATGCCCTCAGGCGTATATGTGATCGAGATCACATCCGGCGGCGGAGCTGACAAAGCAGGCATGACAAAGGGTTGTATCATAACCGCCATCAACGGCAGCGGTGTGGACAGCATGGAAGCTCTTCAGGAGCAGCTTGAGTATTATGCCAAAGGCGAGAAAGTAACGCTGACCATACAGGTGCCGCAGACGAACGGGGAGTTTAAAGAACAGACCGTTGACGTGACACTTCAATAGCAGCCAAAAACCATTATAAATTAATATGAGCACATAAGACGCGGCGCAGGGGGTTCCTCTGCGCCGCGTCTTATTATAGGCTTTTTGCAATGGTCATTTGTCAAACTCCGGATTGAACGCATAGAAATTCTTGCTGTCCAGTTTATCCTGAACGATGCGCAGACTCTCACCGAAACGCTGGTAGTGTACAATCTCGCGCTGCCTTAAGAAACGGATAGGCTCAGCAACCTCCGGGTCTTTGACAAGACGGAGGATATTGTCGTAGGTCGTGCGAGCTTTTTGCTCTGCTGCCATATCCTCATGGAGATCTGTGATAGGATCGCCCTTTGACTGGAAATAGGTGGCAGTCCATGGTGCGCCGCTGGCTGCCTGAGGCCAGAGCGCGAGCGTGTGATCCACATAATATTTATCAAATCCGGACCGTTCGATTTCCTCCGGGGTCAGATCCCTTGTAAGCTGGTGGACGATGGCGCATATCATCTCCATGTGGGCAAGTTCCTCCGTGCCGATATCCGTCAGTATACCGGTCACTTCTTTATAAGGCATACTGTACCGCTGTGAGAGATACCGCATGGAAGCGGCCAGTTCTCCGTCAGGCCCGCCAAACTGCGTGATGATGACTTGTGCGATCTTGGGGTTAGTTTGCGTGATCTTCACCGGATATTGAAGTCGTTTTTCATAATTCCACATAAATCAGCACCCTCCTTCCTGCCATGGCCATGGCTCATTGATCCAGTCCCAGCGTTCGGAACAGGACTCTGACGCAGTATCAATGGTCAGCGGCCCGTAAGCGGCGGCGTATTCTCTGAGCGCACGGTTGCGCTGCCGGCTCATGTCGCGGAAGTACGCGAGGGCCTCCTGATCGCACGGGTGGGTGTCAAGATAGAGTTTGACCTCGTCCACCGCAAAGCTGACCTGATTGATATGATCCATAAGCTGTCTGCGGTTCATCTGGCCCCGGCGGTCTGTCTGATTCCTCATGTTCATCCGGTCAGCCTGATTCATCTGTTCTCTTTGGTTCATGCGGTTCATCTGGTTCATTTGATTCATCTGCGCCTTCCTCCTCTCCCGAGGAACGGTTTATCCAGTTCCCTGAAAATAGTTCCACATTGAAAACCCTTGCACGGCTCGTAGAGATCCTGCCATCTCTGCCATCTTACATAAGCCATGGCGAGGGGGATGTCGTCGGGGAAGAAATCCCTTGTGTCAGGGCAGCCGTCCATCCGGCGCGGGCACATCTGTGTGGAAGATGAGGCTGAGTGCATTGGGCGGCGCATAGAACGCATATTATTGTGACAATCTGCCATAAGGCAACTCCTTTCAGTAGGTTACAACTCACTATTATATTATGGAGATGGGGAGAAGATGTGAGGATGAAAAAAATCTGCTTTACATTTCCCGCTAAATTATATATAATGTATAAGTCAGCGGGGTGTGGCTCAGTTTGGTTAGAGCGCACGGCTGGGGGCCGTGAGGTCGCAGGTTCGAATCCTGTCACCCCGATGAAAAGAGGCTGGACTTTCATAGTAGGAAGTCCAGCCTTTTGTCGTGTGCGCCTGTAGCTTCCAAGATTGAAGAATATAATTGACTTTTATTGGTTAATGATGTAGAATATAGAAAACAGTAAAAGTTATTATTATCGAAAAGGAGAAAAATTATGGAATTGAAAGGATCACAGACAGAAAAAAATTTATTTGAAGCGTTTACAGGAGAGTCAAGAGCAAGGAACAAATATCTGTTTTATGCGGAGAAGGCAGGTCAGGAAAATCATCCTGAGATCAAAGAGCTTTTTGAGCGCATGGCAAAGAATGAAGGCGTCCACGGAAAACTCCTTTTTCAGAAACTTTACAATGGCATCGGCACTAGCACAGCGAACCTGAAAGACGCGATGGAAGGAGAATACGGCGAGTGGACGTCCATGTATCCGGAGTTTGCAAAGACCGCCCGTGAAGAAGGTTTTGAGGATATTGCGACATTGTTCGAGAATATCAGCAAGATCGAGAAAGACCACGAAGGACAGTTTCTTACGGCCCTTACAGAGCTGATCAAAGGGAAGAAAACTTCTTCTGCAGCGGAACCAAGCAAGCCTAAGGCTGTTCTGGTGAACGGATACCGCTGCATGTTCTGTGGTGCTTCCTATGAAAGCCGTCCCGATGTCTGTAGTGTCTGCGGAGCCATCGGATCATTCGAGGCTGCTAAAGTGCCGAAGCAGTGATAGAAGCGGGCAGAGGAATCCACGGGTAAACCGTCAAGGCATTTTTGGCTTGCATTTTAAAAAAAGGTAGGCTATAATGCTAATGGCTAAAGACAAACTTTTTTCGATGAAGAATACTACAATAAGGGATCAGGTCAGGTAAAAAGGCTTACCGGAAACTGGTTCCTTATCTGTTATTATGAGAACTGTTGTCACGGCCCTTAAAAGATGGGAAAAGGAGACAGTAATATGTGTGGGTTCGCGGGTTTTGTCGGCGAAGTAGAGGATAGAGAGCAGGTACTGGAAAATATGATGAACACGATCATCCACAGAGGACCGGACAGTGAGGGGAAATATGTGGATGAAGACGCTGCCCTTGGATTTCGGCGGCTGAGCATTATTGATCTTTCTTCCGTGGGGGATCAACCCCTTTATAATGAAGATAAGAGCATGGTTCTTGTGTTCAACGGGGAGATCTACAATTATCAGGAGCTGAGGGAGCAACTCGTGGCGGCGGGGCATACATTTGTATCCAACACAGACTCCGAGACGCTGATCCATGGCTTTGAGGAGTGGGGAGAGGAGCTTGTCGTCCGCCTGCGCGGAATGTACGCCTTTGCCATCTGGGATACGAAGAAGAAACGCCTTTTTGTGGCAAGGGATATCTTCGGCATCAAACCCCTTTATTATGCGCAGATGAACGGGACACTTATGTTTGCCTCTGAGATCAAGGCTTTCATGGAGCATCCGAAGTTCGACAAGATCTTTAACGAGGACGCGCTGGGGAACTATCTGTCTTTCCAGTTCGTGCCTACCAACGAGACCTTTTTCAAAGGGGTGTTCTGCCTTCAGCCGGGACATTATTTTACCTATGAAAATGGGGAGATGAAGACCACACGGTATTTTGAACCGGATTTCACAGGAGACAACAGGAAAACCTTCGAGGAAGTAGTCGATGATGTGGAGAAGGTCATGAAGGAATCCGTAGAAAAGCACAAGATCAGCGATGTGGAGGTAGCGTCTTATCTTTCCAGCGGTGTGGACTCTAGCTATCTGACCTATCTGGGACAGGTGGATCACACGTTTACCGTGGGATTTGATGAAGGAAAATACAGTGAAATAAATGACGCGAAGGAATTTGCGGCGAGCATCAATATGCAGAATGATGCCAAGGTCATCACCCCGGACGAATACTGGGATAAATTGTCTGACATCCAGTATTACATGGACGAGCCTGTAGCTGACCCGGCGGCGATCGCGCTGTATTTCTTAAGTGAGGAAGCGTCAAAAAAGGTGAAAGTCGTTCTCTCAGGGGAAGGCTCGGACGAGCTGTTCGGAGGTTATAACATCTACTGCGAGCCGCTGGAGCACACGGCGTTTAATAAGATTCCCATGGGGATACGCCGTATCTTAGGAAAATTCGCGGAATACTGTCTGCCCCGCGGGATGAAGGGCAGAGGGTTCTTAATCCGCCACGGAAAGACGCTGGAGGAACGCTACTTTGCGAACGCGACGAACATTTTCACGGAGCGCGAGGCAAATAAGATACTGAAAAAAGGGTGTGCGCCGAAGATACAGGAGGTGACCCGCCCGCTGTACGAGAGAGTACAGGGTAAGGACGCTGTGACAAAAATGCAGTATGTGGATATGCACCTCTGGCTTGTTCATGATATACTGATGAAAGGGGACAAGATGGGGATGGCAAATTCGCTTGAGGTGCGGGTGCCCTTCCTCGACAAAGAGGTGTTAAAGCTGGCACAGACGCTTCCCCTTGATTATAAGGTGAGGGCGCCAAGGACGAAGGTGGCCTTAAGGGCGGCGGCGGAGCGGAATATCCGCAGTAAGACGGCGGAGAAGAAGAAGCTGGGATTCCCCATCCCGATCCGTGTATGGCTCAGAGAGGAGAAGTATTACAACAGGGTGAGAGCCATGTTCGCATCAAGCGCGGCGAAGAAATTCTTTGATACCGATATGCTTATGAAGATGCTGGAGGATCACCGTGAGGGAAAGAATACAAACGAAAAGACCGACGACAGCCGTAAGATCTGGACAGTATACATTTTCCTCGTGTGGTATGACAGATTCTTTGAGCACGGAAAGCCGGTGCACCCGTCTGTGAATACAAGACAGGTGAATATAAGATAGGTGATGATATGAGAAGCAGGACTGTCAGGCCGGTCAGGCGGCAGGAACAGGGAAACCAAAATCGAAAAAGGAGCAGAACCGGGATAGGAGATACACAGCCTTTGGACAGGGCGGGATATCAGGGGAGAAGCGGTTCTCTGTCTGATACAAGGCCAATGCGTCCGGTGAGCATCCGTTCGGGATACGCCGGATATCAGAGGGTCATAGAACAGAGACGTCAGGTGATACGCGCACCAAAACCCCTTCCTGACACCCGCCCTGCGCGTCCGGCGCGGGCGCCGAGAGTTAAGCGGCAGAGCGGTATCGCCGGGTTGATCGCAAGAAGCAGAAAAAGGGCGGCGAAGGAACAGTATTTTGATTTTGACCTTCTGCTTGTCATTGTTTTTCTTATGTGCTTCGGGTTGGTAATGCTCTACAGTGTCAGCGCTTATGAAGCACAGGCGGATCTGGGGGATGATATGTATTATTTCTCCAAGCAGGCATTGATCGGCGGGTTGGGGATACTGGTGATGTTTATTGTCTCTAAGATCGACTATCATGTGTACGGGGCGTTCGCGTTTGAGATATACATCTTTGCCATGATCATGATGGCGCTTGTAAAGACGCCTCTTGGCGTGGAGTTAAACGGTGCGAGGCGCTGGATCGGTCTGCCGGGCAACCTGACGCTCCAGCCGGCGGAGATCACAAAGATCGCGGTTATCCTGTTTATCTCCTATGAATTGTGCCGTATGGGAAAGAAAGCCTATACACTGGAGGGTATGATGCAGCTCTTCGCCTTTGGGGCGGTGGCGGCAGGGGGGGTTCTCTTTCTGACGGATAACTTAAGTACAGCGATCATTGTCATGGCGATCACCTGTATTTTAATCTTCGTCGTCCATCCAAAGACAAAGCCGTTTCTGGCGATTGTGGGAGTGGGGGCCGCAGCGGCGGCCATCGGGATATTCATTCTCTCTGTGACAGTGGTCAACAGTGATAACTTCCGCCTGAGAAGGATCATCTCTTGGCTGAACCCGGAAGCCACGGCGGATTCCGGCAGCTTTCAGGTCATGCAGGGGTTATACGCCATCGGCAGCGGCGGCTTCTTCGGCAAAGGACTTGGAAACAGTACGCAGAAGCTCGGCGTGATACCGGAGGCGCAGAATGACATGATACTCGTAGTGATCTGCGAGGAGCTTGGAGTGTTCGGCGCGATTCTCATTCTTGTCCTCTTCGGGATTCTCCTGTACCGCCTGATGTTTATTGCCAAGAACGCTCCCGATCTGTACGGCTCGCTTATCGCGGTGGGAATATTCGCCCATATCGCTCTTCAGGTCATTTTAAATATCGCGGTAGTCACGGGTATGCTGCCGACAACGGGCATCACACTTCCCTTTATCAGCTACGGAGGAACCGCAGTCATGTTCCTGATGGCAGAGATGGGGGTGGCGCTTGGAATATCGCGGCGGATCAGATTAGAAGGGGAATAAAAGACTGTCCGCGGGCGCTCCGCCCGGCGTGGTACTGCCCGGGGACTGTTCATGAAAGGATTGACAAGGGATCGTTTTTGTGATAGTATTATAGATGTGAAATTGCGTTTGGAAAGGAGCTTGACAAAAATGGTGGGGCGAACCAGAATCTTTAGCAAGCAAGCAAGCAAGCAAG
>DWYT01000128.1 GCA_019118545.1 Candidatus Mediterraneibacter merdavium
TGTTATCCCGCATTTTATCTACATTCAGATCATGTTATATTCAGTGGAATTAAAAGCGGCATGACATAAATTATTCTGATAGATTTTCCATCAGATTGCTTTATGCCATGCCTTTTGTGTTATCATAATGATCGTTGCATTAAAATAGCAGGCCTGCACCCTGGAAAAGTCTGGCCTGCTACTGCTCACACACACAGTGTTACCTGTGTCCATTCACAATACTATGATAACCATTTTTGTCAGGGATTGCAATCAGATTTCTCAATCCTTTTATGATTCTGTTATTTATAACCTTCAACTCCATCAGCTGGCCTGTTCCTGCGGCCACGCTGCCTGCCTCTCGGTACATGGTTACTACCGGCGCACTGTAAAACTTCCCTCAGGCCCTGTCCGGCTCAGGATCTGCCGGGTAAAGTGTTCAGAATGCGGGGCTACCCATGCGATCCTCCTGGCTTCCATGGTTCCTTACTCTCAGATCCCTCTTTCCGACCAACAAAGGATCTGCAGCGACTACGAAGAAGGCCGCTGCATCAGCTCGGTCTGTGAGACCAACCCATCCATTGATGAGAATAACGCCAAGTCAGTCCTCCGAAACTACAGACGCTGCTGGAGAGAAAAACTCCGCTCCCTCAGGATCCGGCTCTTTCCATTGGAATCCCTGATCTGTTCCTGTTTTTCGGATTATTCTTCTCAGTTCATGCAGATTCACCGGCAGGCCAACAGACTTTTTTCCTATACCACATAACCTTACCAGACAAGATCCTTGTTGTCTCTTACAATAAAGAAAAACAACAAGGAGGCCTGACCTATGGAACAGGAAAAGAAACAGGCAATCGCTCTGATGCGTTATTCAGCGATTGCACCGCTCATTGCAGGCACCCAGGAAGACTATGAATCCCTGAGTGCTTATTTCCGTACCGTTTCGGCAAAAGGGATCAAAGCGCCGGACGGCTCCCTTCGCCACTATTCTCCGGGAACTTTGGAAAAATGGTATCTTGCCTACCGGAAATCCGGTTTTGATGCTTTGGTTCCCACCGGCCGGTCTGACTGTGGTGTAAGCAGGAAGATCGACGAAGATCTGAAGGAGCAGATTATCTATCTCAAACGCCATTATCCCCGGATGTCTGCCGCAGCGATCTATAAACAGCTGCAGGATAACGGAAGCATCCGCTCCGGGCAACTCTCAGAATCTACGGTCTGCCGTTTCATCAACCAGCTCGTCCTCCAGCAGCGTCTGACGAACAATCAGGATATGCGCCGTTACGAGAGGCCTCACATTAATGAAGTATGGTGCGGCGATTCCAGTGCCGGTCCCTGGCTGAAGACTCCGGACGGCAGAAAGCGCCGCGTTTATGTGATTGCCCTGATCGACGATGCCAGCCGGTTTATCCTGGGGGCAGATGTCTTCTTTCATGATACTTTCGTGAATCTTATGTCCGTCATGAAGTCTGCCGTCTCCAAGTACGGCAAGCCCAAGGTTTTTAACTTTGATAACGGCCCGGCCTACAAAAACCGGCAGATGGAACTGCTGGCTGCCCGGATCGGATCTGTGATCAGCTACTGCCGCCCTTATACTCCCACACAGAAGGCCAAGATCGAGCGATGGTTCCGTACCCTGAAAGATCAATGGATGGCATCCCTGGATATGAGGGATTTTCACACGCTCGAAGAGCTCAGAGGCAGCTTGTTGACCTATGTCAGAAGCTATAACCAAAGCTCTCATTCCTCGCTGAAAGGGCTCTCCCCGCAGGATCGCTTCTTTCAGGAACCGGAACTGATCAGCCGCCTGCCTGAGGAACAGATCGATTCCTCTTTCCTTCTTGAGATCGAACGCAGAGTATCGGCGGACTCGGTCATCGTGATCGATCAGGTAGAGTATGAAGTAGATTATCGTTTTGCAAAGCAGCGCATCACTCTGCGCTATACACCGGACATGAAGGACATCTTCATTGTGGAGGCCGATGGTTCCCTTACACCGATCCGCCTTCTCAATAAGCATGACAACGCCTTTGTAAAACGTGACAAGGTGCGTCTGACGGGAGGTGAGGACTGATGGAGCTCACTACGCGTTATGGCCTTGAATTCAACCCATTTTTAAAGAATTCTAAAGAGATCCTTTTTGAAGGTTCTGAATATACGGAAGCGAAGTTCCGGCTGGATTACCTTGCAAGGACCAAAGGCTTCGGCCTTCTTACCGGCGCTCCTGGCCGGGGAAAGACAACCTTGGTACGTTCCTGGTCTGCCGGGCTGAATCCTTCTTTGTATAAGGTGATCTATACCAGCCTCTCCACAGTTACAGTGAATGACTTCTACAGGAATCTTGCCGTGTCTCTTGGTGCGCAGGCTTCCTACCGCAAAACAGAAAACTTTCATATCATCCAGGAGGAGATCAACCGTCTTGCGCTGGATAAAAGGAAAACTCCTGTGATCATCATTGATGAAGCGAACTATATCAAAAACGCCGTCCTGAATGATCTGAAGATCCTGTTCAACTTTGAGATGGATTCCCGGGACCGGGCAGTGATCCTTCTGGTTGGACTGCCTCAGTTGAACAATACGCTCCAGCTTTCCATTCATGAACCGCTCCGCCAGCGTATCATTATGAACTACAACATTGACGGGTACTCAAAGGAAGAAGGGCGCGCTTATATTGAATGGAAACTGAAAAAAGCCGGCTGTACAGATCCCGTTTTTGATGACGCAGCCATTGAAGCAATCCTGAACGCTTCCGATGGGACAGCCCGTGTGATCAGCAAGCTCTGCAATGCTTCACTTGTGATTGGTCACAGCCAGTCTGCAGACCGCATTACATCCGACATAGTCATGCAGGCGATCAACGACAGCACTCTTGGCTGAAAAGGCATCCGCAATTAATTTGCGGATGTTTTTCTCTTAGAAAAACAATTCGCAGAAACAGCTGCTTTTAAAGTGACTGATATCCCTATGGGAGTCGAAATGAGCATAAAACAATCTGCTTGATAGAGCATCATTTAATTTGCGGGACAACAATATGACCAGCACAGCTCATTCTGCCACTGCTCCCGATATACTTCACAGAAATCCATTAAAGCAGCATGTGTTGCCCCATTTTCTTCCAGATAAGTCAAAAGTTCTGTTCGGGATTTGAGTTTGTCCATGGGAATAACCTTTCCTGGCAGCCAAAATTCTCCTTCTGTTTTTTTAGGAAAGGCGTCTGCATGTACGCGAAAGTTAATCAGCCATATTTCATCCGGTGTAAACAACTCGCACTCCCACGTTGCAGTTAAAGCATCCTGTAACAGAAACTGCGAAAGCTCCATACTCAACGAAAAAGAGCTGTCATCATCGACCGGTATGGCATCCGGGCAGGACTCTGCGTCGGCTCCCACCGCACACATCAGTGCCTCAATTTCCGCAATCGGGAAACGATATCCCACAGCAACAGCGCCCCAGTATGTGGTGTCTTCCCACCGCGCCATACAACGGACCTCATGCCCAAGAATTTCGCTGACTTTTTGCGCCAAAACCCACGAAACCATATCCCACCCCATTTTATAGGCAGGATACAGGTACTTATCCACGCTCTGCTTCTTATTCCTTTTCATCTTTGTTCCTTTCTGCCTGAGAACGGCTATTTTTCTGGTTCACACTCATATCTGCCGAACCTCCCGCTGGCCAACGTATGCCATCGGTACCGTGAGCATCAGCGTATATCTCGTATTCATAGTTTCAAAACGAACCTCTGAAGGCGAGCAATGTTTTACCCGCAGTACGGTAGTGGTCCAGCGTGTTCCTGTCTCCTCATAGATAAAGGCTGGCATACCAACCTGAATCGGCGCCGCCGGTATCCCTCTGATTTCCTTTTTATTTTTCTTCATAAGCAAACCCTTTCTTTAAAAGCGGCGGAGCTGTCATCGCTCCGCCTTGATTCTGCCTTTTTAGGCAAGCATATCCTCAAATTCCTGTTCGGTCAGAGTTTTCACACCCAACTGCTGCGCTTTCGCCAGCTTGCTGCCTGCTTTTTCTCCCACAATCAGGTAATCTGTTTTCTTGCTTACGGAAGAAGCCGGATGAGCGCCTAAAGACAGTAACTTCATCTGGATGCCATCACGCGTATAATTTACAAGTTTTCCGGTAGCCACAACGGTTTTTCCCGCAAAGGGATTCTGTGTATTGTTCATAGTCATATCCTCCTTTTGAAATATCACTTTAGTAAGCAGCGGCCGCCAGAGTTTTTCCTCCTCCTTATCCGCATACCACTGATAAATGTTGTTGTTCATCGTCGGTCCAAAATCGGGAAGCTGCGTAAAATCAAAGCCTTCCTGAATCGCCTGTTCAAATGCTTCCCATGAGCCTTTAAAGTACTGATCCAGATCCCGGCCGGCATGCCGTCCCACCATGGGTATACCCAGGCCGGCAATAAATCCGGCCAACGTGCAGTGGCGGCTTTTTTCAATCGATGCCTGAAGCCGTTCATAAGATTTCACACCGAAGCCTTCACTTTCAATGATTTCTTCCCTGTACCGCTTAAGATCATAAAGATCACCAAAATTCCTGATCCATCCATGCCCAATGAATTTTTCCAACGTGACTGCAGAAAGCCCTTCTATGTTCATCCGCGTCTTTTCGCAAAAATGGGCAAATTTCTGGACCAGCTTCGCCGCACAGTGTGGATTCTCACAGTATAACTGCCGGGTACCGCCAACCGTCCGCCGGACAGTTAAAGGTCCGCCACAGCACGGACAGCGCATCGGCAGCGAATAGGTATTGGACTGGGTTTTATTATCCGCGATCTGCGGTATGATCATATTGGCCTTATAGATATGAATGGTATCTCCTTCGCCAAACTGAAATTCATCGAAGATATCCAGATTATGCAGGTAGGCACGGCTCACAACAGTCCCATCAATATTTACAGGATCAAATAATCCGGTAATGCTTACCATACCGGTTCTGGTTGTTGCCAGCTCCACACCACGGAAGCGAGTTTCATAAAGTTCATCGCTCCACTTCAGCGCAATCAGCCGGTTTTCATGGTGTCCGGTAGCTCCCAGGCTTTTTCCATAAGCAATGTCATCGTACTCCATGATGATCCCGTCCACTGGATACGCAAACCGTTTTGGATCAAATTGATCCAGCATCTTGCGTACCATCTGGTCATCATGTTCAGAATCCAAATAGCAGTATGGCACCACCGAAAAACCATTGCGCTCCAAAAACTCCTGCTGATTCATCTTGCGGTCTGGTGCCAGCGCATCGCTGACCAGATCAAATGCCCAAAATTCCAGCATACGTTTTTTAGCCTCGCCGGCGTCCAGCTTACGTGTACTGCCGGAAGCCAGATTTCTGGGATGCCTGTAATCCCCTCCCAGACTGAGATTTACCTGCTCAAAATTCTTCCACGAAATGACCCCTTCACCACGCACTTCAAAAGATTCTTTTGTGGGTATGGAAAGCGGAACATTTAAAAAGGTCCGGACGGTATGTGTCACATCCTCGCCTATAATGCCATCCCTTCCACGGGTAATGGCCTGATAAAGTTCGCCGTTTTCATAACGCAGCACCAATGTCAGGCCGTCCATTTTCCAGCTGATGACCACCGCATGGCCCCTGGCAAATCGGATCAGATCTTCAATGGATTTGGTCTTATTTGCAGACAGCATGGGCTTTGTATGCGGAACGGATGTCAGTTCTTCCAGAATCTCTCCGGACACCCTCTGGGTTGGGGACCCCGACAGGATCAAACCCGTCTGCAACTCCAGCCTCTGAAGCTCCTCCGTATACGCATCATATTCCTTGTCTGTCATACTGGGATTGTCATCCCGATAATAGGCAATATCTGCAGCGCCTAAAAGATCAATCAGTTCCCTCATCCGCTGAAGGGATGTTCTGTTTTGATTCGCAGCCATGTGCCTTCTCCTTTTCTTCTTTCTCATGCAATATCATGTTTACAACACTCCTCTGTAGAAAATCATTTATAAAAACGGGTCGCCAGACGGGCTCCCCGGGAAAAAGGTTGGGGGAGCCTTGCGACTCCAATCTATATAAAAAAAGCACCCAAAGAGTCTGATTAAAAACTCCATGAGTGCTTTTATGGCTCAAAGCCAGTTATTATGAAATTATTGGACGGAAGTCCCACTCCCGTTCTCCTGATACTGTGCTTCTATGACAGAAGCAGAAGACATACACTATTTTATCCATACGGAAACAAAAAAAGTGCCTGAAAGAAAACCTCTCGCAGACACTGTGTAACCGGATAACTGTTATTGCTCACTGGCAATTCTGATACTTACATATAAACTATACCATTTTCCTTAAAGTTTGGCAAGAGATCAGCGAGAAATCTTTGGCCCCCGGCGGCTTGATTCAATCCTTTGGTTCAATCAACCAATCCAATAAATACCGTACCTGTATCCCATTGTAATTTCCGGGCGTTAGCCGATCCATGGTTAAAATCATCTTCTCATAATTGTCCCGGATATTTTCAAGGGGTCTGATCTCCCGCTCAAATGTCTCCTGTGCGGTCATGTCCGCTGTAACTTGAAAATATTGATATGCGCCCTGCTTCTGGGCAACAAAATCCACTTCTGTGTTTCCGACTTTGCCAATCGTTACCTTATATCCCCGACGCAAAAGTTCAAAATAAACAAGGTTTTCAAGAGAAAAACCCAGATCATAGTTTTTACGTGGAAGGATATGATTTCTCAATCCCAGATCAACAATATACATTTTTCGGTTTGCTTTTAAAAGCTGCTTCCCGACAATGTCAAAACGTTCT
>DWYT01000129.1 GCA_019118545.1 Candidatus Mediterraneibacter merdavium
ACATATTATTGTATTATCTAGATAATACAGTTACAGGGCGCGGGATATCCCGCGCCCTGTAAGGGACCGCCTTAGGCGGTCCCTTTAAAAGAAAGTGAGATGATCTAATGCCGTGGAATTTAGACGACAGCCGCCCCATTTACCTTCAGCTCATGGAGCGGATCCAACACGACATCATCTCCGGTGTCTATCAGCCGGGGGATAAGCTTCCCTCAGTCCGTGATCTTGCCCTGGACGCTGCTGTCAACCCAAACACAATGCAAAAAGCATTGTCTGAACTGGAACGCGGCGGGCTGGTATATTCCCATCGGACGAGCGGCCGATTTATCACTGATGACAGCACCCTTCTGAAAAAAATCAAAACTGACCTGGCGCAGGAATATATCAACAGTTTTTTAGGTCAGATGCGCCACCTGGGGTTGAATGACAGTGAGACACTGGAAATGATAAAGGAAACTTTAGGAGGGGGAAACAATGAGACCAATTCTTGAATGTCAGAGACTCACAAAAAAATACGGTAATTTTTATGCCCTTTCTGACCTGACCCTGTCCCTCGACCGGGGACAGATCGTAGGGCTTCTCGGTCCGAACGGGAGCGGAAAAACCACATTGATCAAACTTGCCACCGGACTTCTCGTACCGACAGACGGCCATATTATGATCAATGGGCTGTCTCCGTGCACTGATACAAAAAAAATCGTATCTTACCTGCCGGATAGAAGCTTCCTGAACGAGCACATGAGAGTCAAAGAGATCCTTTCTTTTTATGAAGACTTTTATGAAAATTTCAGCACGGAACGCGCCTCTAAAATGCTGGATTCCCTTGAGATCGACATGCATATGCAGCTTCAGTCCCTCTCAAAAGGGACAAAAGAGAAAGTCCAGCTCGCGCTTGTTATGAGCCGGGTCGCGGACCTCTATATACTGGATGAACCGATCGGGGGCGTGGATCCTGCAGCAAGGGACTATATTCTCCGCACTATCCTAACGAACTATGATGATAACGCTGCTATCCTTATCTCCACGCACCTTATCTCTGATATCGAAAATGTACTTGACAGAGTTATTTTCCTAAAGGGCGGACAGCTCGCACTCAACGCGTCTGTAGACGAGATCCGAACACAGTACGGGAAATCTGTGGATGTTTTATTCAGGGAGGTATTTAAATGTTAGGAAAACTGATCAAATATGATTTAAAAGCATCGGCTAAAATATTTCTCCTGCTCCATGTGATCTTCCTGCTTATATGCGCTGCAGCCCGTTTTCTGTTCATGGACCGTATCAACTTTCATGCATCTGCTGAAACGATTATCGCTCCTATTACAATAATGTTAGTGCTGGGAACATTTCTGATCACAACACTTTCACTCTGCACAAACCTGTTGATCACTTTTCGTTTCTACCGGAATCTGTTCAGCAGGGAGGGATATTTAAGCTGGACGCTCCCCGTATCGGGAGTTACCCACCTGTGGGCGAAGATCATTTCAGGCTATCTTCTTACAGCGCTTGATATAACAGCCATATACGCAGGAATCCTGCTTCTTGTGACCGGAAGAAACGTTACGGATGCTTATCAGTCCATTGCGCCGGAGATGACCGAAGCCATCGGAATGCCTCTCTCCTCTTTCGGGCTGTGCGTTTTTATCTTCTGCGTAGTCGGAGGCATCAGCTCCGTGCTTTTGATCTACTTCAGCATCTGTGTGGGACAGCTTTTCCCTGCGCACAGGGTATTATGCGCTGTTGCCGCATATTTTATTACCAGCTTTGTGATACAGATCGCCGTACTTGTGATCATGGCAGCTCTCGGGATGTTAGATTACGCCGCAAGTTCAAACACCATGGCTGACGAGATGTTCTCCCTTCTGGTACCGAATACTATTTTTGCTCTGATACTCTGCATTGCGCAGTATGCGGCAGTACACTATATCATGAAGAAAAAAATCAATCTGATATAGAAAGCTCTGCGCCCGATAGTATTTATCGCAGCTTTGCCCGAATGCAGAGCTCTGATTTCCCATTTCTGCAGACAAAAGCGGCGTTCGATCAACAATTACGTTTGATCGAGCGCCGCTTTTTAGCAGCGTCTGAACGGAGTCGAACCGTCGCACATGCCTCCGGAGGGCATTGCTCTATCCACTGAGCTACAGACGCATTCCGGTCTGTTCAAGAAAGCAGAGCTTCTTCTTGAACAGCCTTAATTATCCTAGCATAAATCAAACCAAAAGTAAAGCATTTTACATCTTCTGTATGTGTCAAGTAATCGTTGGCACTTTTTCTTATTTATTGATGTCAGTCTATTGCTTTTATTTTCAGACAATTCCTCCTGGACTTCTTCCAATCATTTTTTATCCCTTTTTTAGCAGAAGGCTCTTTCAAAGGCTTTTCTTGATGCTGTCCGCATTGCATCCAGGAGTGGCATATGATGTGTGATGGTCTCTACATACGGATTCCCTTTCCCATCCTTTTTCGGTGCTTTTGCCGCACTCAATGTTTGGACGATCTCTTCCATCTGCATGGTGAATACCAGTCCATCCGTATATCGTTCAATCGTATCAATCAGCTCCCTGTTCTCTTTCCGGTACAGGGCTTTCGCCATGTTATTCGCTCCGCTTTCTGACCATCTCATTCTTCTATGTTTCATTCGCATGGTGATCGCGGTACAGTTCTGATTCTCCTGGACTCCCATATTTTTATAGACAATCCCTTCCCCGGCTTCCGGAAGTTCTATCCCCCTTTCCTGATAAGGCAGGAGCCCTTCTCGGTTATTCCAGAGATACCGGTACAGTTCCCTTGCCTTTTCACTTCCGTTCTCTTTTACATCATCGCTTTCTATACTGTCCGCATAGATCAGGATATACTCCAGCATCTCATCTACTTTCTTCTGCTCCAGAAGCTCTTTAATCTGTTCCTGGGCTTCTGCATCCCGGATCTTCTTTTTGATCTCCTTATAGATATGGAACCGGTCCAGTTGGAAGATAACCTCCGGATCATAGCCCTCTTTGATCCAGCTCCCTCCATCCCCGTTCAGGATTCGCTGACCGATCTCATCTGCATCATAGACCTTTTCGATCAGTGCTTCCCGTTTTTGATGGAATCGGCCGCTTTTCTCCATCCCCGCCAGCATCTTCTTGTTCACAAGGCGGCTCCTTTTCGGGCTGTCCGCATCCCACCCCTCATACATCGTGAAAACCTTCATCTCCTGCTTCGGTGCCTTCTTATGGCGGGAATCCTGCATCCGCAGCCATACCCCATCCATCTCCTCAAAAAGAATCCCGACTGCTTTTTTCCCTTCCGCCTGGTCTGCTTCCATCTGCCGTACTGCGTGTTCCTCCTCTTCGCTGATTCGTTCCCCCAGCTGCTGGATCAGGTTCCAGACACCCCCATGACTGATTGTCTGTCCACAGGTATCGCTTATCACATCTGCACTGACACGATAGGGGGATTCCGTTACTGTCAGGGCAATCTTTTCCGCAAGATTCGTAGAGATTAACCCAATCTTCTCCATCTGCATCGCCTGATCCAGAAGATAGATGTGGGCAGTCCTTCCGTCCTCTTGTTCTGTCCGATAGACTCTTCGGGAATATGTTACTTCCCCATATACAGTTTTGATCGAGGTTTCCCGTTTCCCTTTGTCCCTGTAAGACTTTGTATCCCTCTCTTTCGCCAGTTCATCATCATAGTTTTCCAGGATGATCTGGGTGATCAGCCTGCCTAATTCGCAAACATAGGCAAAAACTTTCTGCTCCAGAACCTTGAAAGATATCAATTTTTCTTCTACAATAGATTTCATCATACAGTCTCCTTTACGTGTTTTTTTCGCAACTAACATCATAAAGAAAAACTGTATGATTGGGAAGTAGGGATTTTCTCTGCTTCCCTTTTTCAATTCAGGAATAGTTCCTATCTTTGCCAATGATAATTATACACTAAC
>DWYT01000130.1 GCA_019118545.1 Candidatus Mediterraneibacter merdavium
CGATGGCGGCTATGCAGAATATATGGTTGTATATGAAGATGGCTTGATTTCAATTCCCGATGAAATATCCCCCGAAGAAGCCGCGCCGCTGCTTTGTGCAGGAGAAACTACTTTTTCCGCTTTGCATAACAGCAAAGCCCGTATTGGGGATTTGATTGCGGTATCTGGAATTGGTGGATTAGGGCATTTGGCAGTACAGTATGCAAAAAAGGCAGGATTTGAAGTTGCTGCAATTTCCCGTGGCACAGATAAAGAGGAACTTGCAAAAAAATTAGGCGCACATCATTATATTGATACTGAAAAGGAAAATGCGGCAGAGGCATTACAGTCTTTGGGCGGTGCAAAAGCTATTATTGCGACTGCTCCGAATCCTAAAACAATTTCAGCTTTAATGGGCGGACTATGTAATGATGGCGAACTGATCATTGCCGCCGTTTCTGAAGAACAGCTCAACTGGTCTGCTATGGATTTCCTTATGTCTGGCGGAAGTGTAAAAGGAACATTTACCGATATTAACGAGCTTGACGCAACAATTAAGTTTAGCGTTTTATCTGACGTTCGACCGATGATCGAGGTTTTTCCGCTTGAGCAGGCATACGAAGCGTACCAGAAAATGATGGCGGCAAAAACACATTTCCGTGCTGTAATCAGTATGACAAAATAAAACAAGTATTCAAGAGGGGCAGTCATGTCATTAGATTGTTCCTCTTTTCAATCAGATTTGGAGGAATTATGAATACTTTAAGATACTGATGTTTGCAATGCTTGCCGGTAGCTTGATCAGTGTTTTCTATTCTTGAAATATGCTACCTCTTAATTGTTCCAGAAATTCTTTAGCAGCCGGAGAAAAAGCCTGATATTTTTTCGTCACAATATACAGGTCAACGGATAATTTCGGGACAATCGGACGGAACGTAAGATTACGTCCTTTTGTGTTTACCAATCGGTCAATGCACAGCGCATAGCCAATCCCTCGCTCGACCATGAAAGTAGCGTTATAGATCAGATTATAGGTGCCAACGATATTCAAGGCAGAATAATCAGCACCGAACCATTCCAGCTCTTGGCGACCTGAAAATGTCTGTTCTGCCAGAATCAGCGGCAGGTTTTTTAACTGGCCAATGTTGATGGTTTCCTGCGTGGCAAGTTCGCAGCCTTCGGGCATTAAAAGTCCGAAGGTATCGCTTTGGTGAATATTCAGGTAGTCGTATTTTTCCTGACGGATTGGCCCCAGAAGAAGTCCCATATCCACCAGTCCCTTGTCTAACCGATCCAAGACCATGTCGTCGCCGCCGCTGTGAGTGTGAAACTTTACATCCGGATACCGACGATGAAATTCTGCAAATTGTTCAGTTATGACATCCATGGCAGCGGTTTCTCCGCAGCCAATGGTAATATCCCCGCTTAACGATTCTTCATTTGCTTGAAAAGCGGCTTCAGTGTTATCAATCAATTCCAGAATTTCCTGTGCGCGGTTTCTCAGATAAATTCCTTCTTCGGTCAGTGTGATCCTGCGTTTACCCCGGATAAAAAGCTGTTTTCCAAGCTGTTTCTCTAAATCCATCATCTGTTTTGATAAGGTGGACTGTGTTACGAATAAAGACTCGGCAGCCTTTGTGATATTCTGCTCTCTTGCAATGGCAAGAAAATAGCAAAGAAGTCTGGTTTCGATCATACCAACATCTCCTGATATCTTTTTCTGAAAATTTTCGTGGCTTGTTCCTGCAAATTTAATCTAAGTAGATTATATATAAAATTATCATTCCTGTAAACGATGATAAATCATAATTAGCAACTATTTCTAATTCTTAAACATGAAATATATAATCGAATTGAGATTGAAAGGAGCGCTTCCAATGCAGCCAGATAATCTTCACATCGCCCAGAGGAGGGTAGACGTTGTGGATTTTATGATTCGCTCCGTTGGGGACAAGGATTAGGAGGAGAACAGAAATGAGCAATTATATCTGTAAATTACACGAACAGGTTGAGAGAACCCATGTCCGCTATCAGAACCGATATGGGATTGCTATCGCAGGAGACCTTTATACAGGAAAAGATTTGGACAAAACGAAAACACATGCTGCTATCGTAGTAGGTGCTCCTTATGGCGGAGTAAAAGAGCAGGGACCGTCTGTATATGCAAATGAACTGGCAAAGCGGGGATTCGTAGTCCTGACCTTTGATCCCTGTTATATGGGAGAGTCCGGCGGAGAACCGAGGCATATATCTTCTCCGGATCTGTTCAGTGAGAATATCAGCGCAGGGGTGGACTATCTGGGACTTTTGCCCTATGTAGCCAGAGATAAAATTGCTGCTCTTGGAATCTGCGGAAGTGGAGGGTTTGCTCTATCCGCAGCGGCAATGGATACCCGTATTCGGGCGGTAGTTACGGCAAGTATGTTTGACATGAGTGCAGCCGCCAGACTTGGCATGACGCCCGAACAAATTCAGGAACGAAAGGAAACGCTGTCTCTTCAGCGTTGGAAAGATGCCGAGAATGGAGAGCCGGAGTATATTCCTTCTTATGGAGAGGAAGCTGTGGATGAAATCCCGGAAGAGATTCAGGGAATCTGGAGAGAATTCTTTGAATTTTACGGTACAAAGCGGGGACATCACCCGAATGCACGGGGGAATTTTACAACAACTTCAGACTTAAGTTTTCTAAATTACAGTCTAACCGATCACATCGACGAGATTTCACCCCGACCGATTCTGTTCTGTGTGGGTGAACGGGCAGAGAGCCGGTTTATGAGCGATATTGCGTTTGAAAAAGCGGCGGAACCGAAGCGGATGCTCGTTGTACCGGACTGTAACCACATCGACCTCTATGATGATACTGCGAAGATCCCCTTTGACAAGATCGAGATATTCCTGAACGAGAGCCTGAAATAAGGGGCGCCTACGAAAGGACTGTGCAAAAAGATGCTAGAAAAAATGTTGAAAAAAGTGATCGGTATGATTGCCGCCTCATTCCTGATACTGACTGCTTCGGCATGCGCGTATTCCGGTGAGGCGGATGAAACTGCCAGACAGCAGACAACAAATGTGGAAAGCGAAGAACAGGAGATAATAGACGAGGAAAGCGCAGAGCCGGAGACAGAAACGGAAGTGCCAGCCATACAGGAAACGGAAACATCAGCTGTTGCGCATGACAACGATGAGGAAAAAGAGGAGGAAGAAACGATGAAGATTTCTGTGAAATCGGATGAATACGAAATTATTTACGAATTGAACGGCAGCCGGGCGGCAGAGGAACTGTATGCCCAGCTTCCGTTAACAACGGAAGTAGAGCCATTCAGCGACAATGAGATGACCTTTTATCCTGAAAAATTAAGTACAGAAGATACGCCGTTTTCCGGGGGAGAACCGGGGTCTCTCTCCTATTATGAGCCGTGGGGCGATGTGGTTATGTTTTATGCGCCGTGCGCGCCGAACAACAGTCTGTATGAGCTGGGAACGGCAGTTTCAGGGAAAGAATTTATTGAGAACCTCAGCGGAACTATTACGGTTTCCCCGTATGAGGAATAAAGAAAATGTATAAACAGAGCAATAAACTGATTAATTACGGAAATAAGTAAGTAAAAAGAGAGGTGGAAAATGATGCAGTATGTAAAATTGAGAAATCATGCAAAGATGCCGCAGGAAGGGTTTGGGGTATTCCAGATACCGGAAAATGAGTGTGAAGAGGTTGTATATCAGGCAATCCAGACAGGCTACCGCTTGTTCGACACTGCCAGCTCTTATAAAAATGAAGAGGCGGTGGGCAGGGCAATTCAAAGGGCGGTTTCAGGAGGCATTCTGAAAAGAGAAGAGCTTTTTATCACAACGAAAGCCTACATTCAGGAGATGGGGTATGAGAAGCTGCAAGAGGCATTTGCCCGTTCTCTAGATAAGCTGGGACTGGAGTACCTTGACCTCTACCTTATCCACATGCCGTTGGGAGATTATTACGGCGCATGGAGGGCGATGGAAGAGCTTTATCAGGAGAAGAAGATCCGCGCGATTGGAGTATGCAACTTTGACGCGGCCCGTCTGATGGATCTTTGCTATAACGTAAATATCAAGCCGATGGTCAATCAGATTGAGCGTCACCCTCATTTTCAGCGGGCAGAAGATCTTGACGTGATGCGCAGGCTGGGGGTGCAGCCACAGGGATGGGCGCCCTTTGCAGAAGGATTAAAGGGGATGTTTACGGAGCCTGTCCTGCAGGAAATCGCCGCAAAGCATAATAAGACGGCAGCGCAGATTATCCTGAGGTGGAACATCCAGCAGGGAGTCGTCATCATTCCAAAGTCTGTGCACAGAGAGAGAATGGAAGAAAATCTGGCAATCTGGGATTTTGTGTTGGATAAAGGGGATATGGAGCGGATTGCCGGACTGGATAAGAATTGTCCGTCCATGCTGGACTGCTCAAGGCCAAGTGAGATAGACCGGCTTTATGACTATCTGGAGAATCCGGTCCTGACAAGTCTGTAGTCAGAGGGAAGAGTATAGAGGAGAAGAGAAATGAGAAGATCCCTTTTGTCCGGTTAGAAAGTTTTTTCCATGACAGCATGGAATAGGCATCATATTTTGTGGAAATAGTAAAAGTATTGTATCAAATAAATTGACGCGATTAATACGATTTATTATAATGTGACCATCAGAAAAGAATCTGCTAAAGCAAAATGGACTATAACAAATCTTTTAGGGTGAGGAATGAAAAATAGGAGAATCGCACTCATTGCTTGTGCAATAGTAATTTTAATTATTTCAGGCGTCATTTATATAGCTGGCAGACTGGCAGATTCCGATGCTGACATAAGTGCAGAGGAAATTACAGAAAAAGGATCACAAACTGAGAATGATATACAAAAACAACAAGAAAACTATACAAGCGATCCACAGATACAGGTGGATCATATAGATATCACAGAAGAGGAAAGGGAGAGAATAGAAGGCCTAATGGATTCGGTCGGCGACTGCAGCCGGGATATTTATGCAGCCGCGGACAAAGGCAATTTACAGAATATCGTGCTGGCAGAAGCAACGGTTCATGAAATGGCGGGAGCTGTGGCGGCACAGGGCAGAGCTGTAACATGCGGAAGTTATGATTTCAATATGCTCAACTATGAGAAGACTGATGAGTGTTTAAGGGACGCGGTAAATGGAAAAGCATCTGAAACGGAGTTTTTTCAGATAACAACCAGTGGGCATATCATGTATTTTGGACTTGAGTCGAAACAAGAAGATCTCGTCGTTACTTATGCGAATGCAGCGTTCAATGAGAATTTGGAACTGCATATCCAGCAGATGGAAAAATTTAAGGTTTATGACTGGAGCTATACAGAGAAAGGCTGGCTCATATGGGAAAAAGCATTGTCCCAAAATCACGAAATGGATATGCACAGCTTTTTCAGAATACTTCCGTTGGACGAAAATTGCAGACAGCTAGGAAACGAATATATTCGGCCTGTAAGCTATTTTTGTAACAATTTGTTTTTAGTAGACTGGGACGGGAACAGTCTGGATAAAATTGAGTTTAACGATCTGTACGAATTTCTCTATAAAATAAAATACGGAGAGAGCGTCAACACGGATG
This sequence comes from Candidatus Mediterraneibacter merdavium, assembly GCA_019118545.1. Taxonomy (GTDB): domain Bacteria; phylum Bacillota; class Clostridia; order Lachnospirales; family Lachnospiraceae; genus Mediterraneibacter; species Mediterraneibacter merdavium. The sequence goes on from DWYT01000130.1 coordinate 5,585, forward strand.
ATATACAAAATGGGATTGGCAAAGAGGATTTTGAAAATGTTATCAGGACATTTTTCGATATATCAGCAGAAGAGCTTGAAAAACTTGCGGGATATGATTTCGACAAGGGACTATACCCGTGGGAACCGATAATGGCATGGAATCACGTAAAGCAGTTCCAGCCGTTTCCTGAAGTGGTTAAATGTGTGGATAATCAGGATGGTACATATACATTGTATGTAGAAGCAGTTTTTGTTGAAGAGGGAAAGGACTGTTCCTTTCATCATACTGTGACAATGCGGAAAGAGGGGGGAGTGTGCCTTGCGCATATAAAGGAAGTGGAAAAATGAGGAAATACAGATATATTCAGTCAGCAGCCATATTATTGCTTGCGGTATGCCTTGCGCTGACAGCAGCGCCGGTCTATATCTCGGGAACGGGGAAGGGCACTGCAAGCGGCACGGGTGAGGAGACGCAGAAAAGTTTTTCCAGAGAAACCAGTGCCGACGATGTACAGGGACAAAAGAAGGAAGACCCGGAGAACGGAGAAGATGGACAGACAGCGGATACGCCGCTCTATGTGGCTGTTCTGGGCGACAGTATTGCCAAAGGCTACTGTGCGGATAAATCCGTGGAGATCGTGCCCTATGCCGAGCTTGCGGCAGAGCGGATCGCAGGGCAGGAGGACAGGCTGTATGAGGTTGGAAATTTTGCGAAAAACGGTCTGGATTCCGTGCGTTTGAACGCGGAAATCCTTGAACAGGAGGAAGTCAGGGAAGGTATCGGCAGGGCGGATATCATTTTCATCACAGTGGGTTCCAATGACCTTTTGAATGAGTGCAAAAACACGGTACGGGAAATCCTTGATATAGACACAAAGTTCAAGAGCGCGGAGCAGGCGCTGAAAGTGTTGGAAGACGCCATGGCAGAGAATCCGCTTTTGATCGTAAACATTATCGCCGCTCTTGGAGGATGGGATTACCAGTCCTTTTTGGAAGAGTGGAAACAGATGATGACTACTGTAAACGGACTGAGAAAAGAAGAGGCAATAGTCATTGTTACAAATATTTATAATCCGGTTGAGAATATGGAGCTTCCATCTACAATGAACGGAACGGCCGAGGATATCATAGAGAATATGAATGTCATTATAGAAGGATATGCCGGAGAATATGATTATGCAGTGGCGGATGTCTTTTCATCCGGCATTCTGGAGCATGTACAGGCGGATGGACTTCACCCGGATCAGGAAGGGCAGGAGCTGATCGCGGATCTGGTGTGCGGGATCTATGAAGCGCAGTGACAAGGATAATAGACAAAAATATAAAGTAATGCCCGCAGAGAGGAAGCAAGACTGTTCCTTACTGCGGGCATTATTCATCTCTTAAGGACTTTTAAAACCGAAAATAATCCTTCGCGTTATCATGTGCGATACCGCGTACCAGCTTCTCAAGGTAATCGAAGTCCTCCGGATACTCTCCGTTCTCGACCCATGTGCCGATCTTGTTGCAGAGGATGCGGCGGAAGTATTCGTGGCGCGGGAAGGAGAGGAAGCTTCTGGAGTCTGTGAGCATCCCAATGAAAGTGGAGATCAGGCCCACATCAGCCAGTGAATCCATCTGGTATTCCATGCCGTTCTTGTGGTCGCACAGCCACCACGCTGTCCCGAGCTGTACCTTGCCGCGTATGCCCTCATCGTTGCTCTGGTAGTTCCCTGCCATGGTAGCGAGCATTGCCGCGTCCTTCGGATTTAAGTAGTACAGGATCGTGCGGGGCAGCTTATCTTCCAGATCCATGGCGTCCATGAGAGCGGAAAGCTGAGGCGCATAGTTAAAGTCATGGGAGCTGTCGCATCCGATGTCCGCGCCGAGCTTTTTGAACAGGCGGGTGGAGTTGTTGCGGATGGCTCCGATGTGGAGCTGCATCACAAGTCCTCTGTCCGCGTATTCTTTTCCGAGAGCGGTCATGAGCGCGCCTCGGTACATTGCCGCCTCACTTTCAGACGGTGCTTTTCCTGCAAGAGCGTCGCGGTAGATACGGTCGACCTCCTCTGCGGTCGCGGGCAGGAAGAAAGCGGATTCCAGACTGTGATCCGTCACCTTGCACCCGTTTTCTACAAAGTAGTCAAGCCGTTTTACAAGAGCCGCTTTCAGTCCTTCGAAGCCAGAAGCATCGATCCCGGCTACTTCCGCTAACTTCGCGATATACTCTGCGAAATCAGCTTTCTCAATATCGAGCGCTCTTCCCGGGCGGAAGGTCGGCAGTACGGAAAAGCCAATGTCCTCCCCGGCGAGCTTCTTGTGCCATTTCAGGTCGTCGATGGGATCGTCTGTCGTGCAGAGGATCTCCACATTCTGCATACGCAGAAGATTGCGCACGGAATACTCCGGGGACTTAAGCTTCTCGTTGCAGAGATTCCAGATACGGTCCGCACTGGCGGGAGAAAGTGTCTCCTCGATCCCGAAGTAGCGCTTCAATTCCAGATGCGTCCAGTGATAGAGCGGGTTTCCGATACAGTTCTGTACAGTGTCCGCCCATGCGAGGAATTTCTCATAGGGATCACCGTCTCCGGTGACAAGCTCCTCCGGCACGCCGTTTGCGCGCATAGCGCGCCATTTATAATGGTCTCCGCCCAGCCATACTTCCGCGATGTTATCATAGCAGCCGTCCTCCCAGATCTTCTGAGGATCAAGGTGATTGTGAAAATCAATGATCGGCATCTGCTTTGCAGCGCTGTGGAACAGATGGCGGGCCGTCTCATTTGTCAATATAAAGTCGTCATTGATGAATGGTTTCATGAAGCCGGCCTCCTTCTACATCACATATTTTTCAAGGGTCGCGCGGACAGCGCCGACTCCCTGTGTCAGCTCCGTAAAGTAGGAGCATACGAGCGGTGCAAGACCGACCTCGTACAGATCAACGCCAAAGATCTTCGCTTCCGTGAGGATAGAGTGAAGTGTCTCCTCCGCGTTGACGCTGCCGTCCAGTTTTACGGATTCGAGCTTCGGGCAGAGTACGCCAAGCATCGGGTCTGCGCTCAGTTCAAACTTCTCGCCCTTATCGTCAACTCCCATGAGATAGCGGAGCCATCCTGCGAATACGAGCGGGATCAGCTTTAAGTCCGCTGTGTCAAGAGACGGATCTTTATCGTACGCTTTGATGGTCTCACCGAAACGGATCGGGAGCTTCTGCGAGGTATCGGTTGCGATACGCTGCGGGGCATCCGGCATGAACGGGTTCGGGAGACGTAAGTTAATGACTGTATCAATGAATTCCTTCGGATCAAGGATGCCCGGGTTTGTCACAACCGGGAGACCTTCCTTATAACCGATCGTCTCAACAAGCTTTTTCAGGCACGGGTCTTTCATTTCCTCGGAAATGAGTTCATAGCCGAGCAGACATCCGTATACTGCCAGAGCAGTGTGCAGCGGATTTAGGCACGTGCACACCTTCATGCGCTCTACCTTGTCCACTGTAGCGCGGTCTGTGAAGATGAAGCCGCCTTTTTCCAGCGCGGGGCGTCCGTTCGGGAAGGAATCCTCGATTACGAGATATTCGCACTCTTCCGCGTTTACAAAAGGAGCTACGTATGTATTCTTGCTCGTGATGACCGGTGCAAGTTCTTCGATGCCGTCGCCAATGAGCATCTGCTCAACAGAGGTGTTCGGTCTCGGTGTGATCTTGTCGATCATCGTCCACGGGAACGCTACCTTGTCAGACTTGACATAGCTTAAGAAGCCTTCTTTGGCAAGTCCTTTTTCTTCCCACTGCTCTGCAAAGGCGGTGATCGCCGCCGCCAGCTTGTCTCCATTGTGTGAGCAGTTGTCCATGCTTACCATGGAGAGCGGCTTTGCGCCCTGAACGAAACGGGTGTAGAGAAGGGAGGCTACCTTTCCCATGTAGCTTGCCGGTTTTTCCGGGCCTGCACAAAAATCTTTCTCTACATCCGGAAGAAAATCGCCGTGGCTGTTTGTGAGGGAATAGCCTTTCTCTGTGATGGTAAATGACGCCATCTGTAAGGAATCATTACTGAAGATCTCCTGCAGGCGCGCGAACTCTTCTTTGTTGTCTGTGTCTAAGGTAAGAGATTCTACAATACTTCCAATGACTGTCTTTTCAACCGTTCCGTCAGCTTTCAGTGTGGCGAGGAGAGTATAATCGTCGTGGGGACGGTTCATCTTTGTGATGATCTCATAATCATATCCTTCAGCCGCCACAAGACCGCGATCTAGGACTCCGTCGTTGAGCAGATTCTGTACGGCATTTGCCTGAAAGGCGCGAAAGATATTGCCTGCGCCAAAATGGATCCAGAACGGAGCCTTGTGTGTGTTTGCGGTCACTGCCTCACGGTCGAACTGCGGGAGACGATATCCTTTTTCTTCCCATGCGGCGCGGTCCTTTAATCCTGCTTCACTGAGTTTCATGCCTTTTTCTCTCCTTTCTCGATTGCCTCCCAAAGTCCGTTCAGGTAAACAGCTCCGAGAGCGCGGTCATAAAGTCCGTATCCCGGCATCGCGACCTCGCCCCAGATCATTCTTCCGTGGTCCGGGCGGATCGGTCCGTTAAATCCGATGTCATACAGAGCCTTCATGATCTCGTACATATCAAACGTACCGTCAGAGGAGAGGTGAGCAGCCTCTTCGAAATCGGTCGGTGAGTTGAATTTCAGGTTACGCACATGGGCAAAGTGGATTCTTCCTTTCAGGGAACGGATCATGTCCGGAAGGTCGTTTTTAAGGTTCGTTCCGTAAGAACCAGAGCAGAATGTCACACCGTTGTGCGGGTTGTCTACCATCTTCATCATGCGGAGGATGTTTTCCTTGCAGGTGATGATACGCGGAAGTCCGAATACGCTCCATGCAGGATCGTCCGGATGGATCGCCATGTTGATGTCGTATTTGTCACATACCGGCATAATGCGCTCAAGGAAATATTTCAGGTTATCAAAGAGCTTCTCATCGTCGATGTCTTTATACATCTCGAATAACTCTTTAATGCGCGCCATACGCTCTGGCTCCCAACCCGGCATAACTGTGCCGTTCATGTCGGAGGAGATAGAACCGAACATATCCTCAGGATTTAAGGAGTCAACTGCTTCCTGTGTGTAGGCGAGGACTGTTGAGCCGTCCGGGCGCTTTCTTGCAAGCTCGGTTCTTGTCCAGTCAAATACAGGCATGAAGTTGTAGCATACGAGATGGATATCCTCTTCTCCGAGGTTCTCAAGAGTCTTGATATAGTTGTCGATGTACATGTCACGGTCCGCGCTTCCTGTCTTGATCGCGTCGTGAACATTGACACTCTCGATACCTGCCACGTGGAGTCCGGACGCTGCGACCTCGTCCTTCATAGCGCGGATGCGCTCTCTGCTCCATACATCTCCCGGCGCAGTGTCGTAAAGAGTAGTGATGACTCCGGTAACCCCCGGAATCTGGCGGATTTGCTCCAAAGTTACGGTGTCGGATGCGGATCCGTACCATCTCAGTGTCATTTCCATAAAATTGTACCTTCCTTTCTTTTTAGAAAAATCTTTATCTTTGTTTATAATTATAAGAAAATTAGACGAAAAAACCAATAGGAAAAATTGGTGTATACATTGCGAATATTGCGGTATGCTGATATTATATTAACGAAAAGGACAAAAGAGGAGCAGGCAGATGCGTAAGAACCTGTATACAAAATTCAGTACAAGACAGTATATGCTGTCAAGAGATTTTGAAATCTATTATTACGGCGATCCGTATAACAAGAAAGTTGAGAGCCATTCGCACAGATATTATGAGTTCTACTTCTTTTTAGAGGGCGACGTTTTTATGGAGATCTATGAGGACAGGTATCCGCTGAAATATGGGGATCTGGTAGTCATTCCCCCGGGTGTTCCCCACCACGCGCTGATGAGGGATGTAAATGGCCCGTACAGAAGATTTGTCTTCTGGATCACAGAGGATTATCTGGAAAAGATGGCAGAGACGTCCGAGGCGTATGGTTATGTGACAAGACTTGCAAAAACTGAGGGCGAGTACATTTTCCACAATGACAGGATCACGTTCAATGCTATACAGACGAAGGTTTTCCGGCTGATCGAGGAGATTCATTCCAACCGTTTCGGGCACGAGGCAAAGGTGGCGCTCTGTGTCAGTGACCTGCTCCTCCATCTGAACCGCGTGGTCTACGACCAGAGGCATGAGCGCAGCGCCCATGAGGAGAGGGAGTTATATGAGAACCTGATCGATTATATAGAGGATCATCTGGATGAGGAACTGTCCTTAGAACGGCTGGCCAAGGAATTCTATGTGAGCAAATATCATATTGCGCATGTCTTTAAGGCGAGCATTGGGTTGTCCGTGCACCAGTATATTCAGAAGAAGCGTCTGGAGGCGTGCCGCGACGCCATCCGAAACCGCGCGAAGATCAGCGAGGCGTATCTTATGTTTGGGTTTAAGGACTATTCCGGGTTTTACCGGAGCTTTAAGAAAGAGTACGGCATGTCTCCAAAAGAATGGCAGGAGGCGGGATGCCCGGAGCTGGCGGAATGAAAACACTCCCCCGGTCAGGAGGGGAGTGTGCGGTAGTCTTTCGGCGACATGCCGGTAATTTTTTTAAATACTTTGCTGAAATAAAAGGAGCTTTCAAAGCCTAGACGGTCGGAGATCTCATAGACCTTAAGGTTCGTTTCCCTGAGCAGCTTTTTGGATTCGTCGATCTTCTGCGTGGTAATATATTCGCTGATTCCTACATCCATACATTTCTTGAAAAGCTGGCTTAAATAATTGGGACTGATCCCGAAAGTATCCGCGATGTCCTGCAGATAGATCCTCTCATGGATATGCTCCCGGATATACTGGCAGCAGAGTACAGCGAGGGAATGCTGATGTCCTTTTTTCTTGTCCTTAAAAGCAAGGCAGAGTCCTTCCTCAAGGCGGATCAGCCATGAGATGATGCCTGAGACACTCTTTAGCCGATAGAGCGACTGATAGCTGTCCGGTTCATCATGGAAGATATTGGCGACAAGCTCAGGCCCGTCAGATAAAAGCGTCATTGAAAAATGAAGGATACTGCCTGCGGCGTCAAGCGCCTGTGAGAATCGGACATGATCTTGGCCTAACAGGGTGATGATCGGATCCAGCGTATTACAAAGCGCCTGCTCATCCAATTCCTGAAACGCCTGACTGATATCGTCCCGGAAGAGCGACATGCTGAAAATGTTGTGCAGAGTATCCGCGTCCGGTGCCTCGTCATAGAATAAGAGCGGCGTTTCCCCTGAGAGGCGGGAGGTTAGCTGGCGCGCGTCACTGTAGGATGAGGCAAGGTCAAGACAATCCTGCACAAGGCTGCCTACACTGGTGTGAAAATCCGCATTATAATAGCTGCGGAGCATATCGAATGTATTTTTCAGAGCATCTGCAACCGACTTTTTCCAGTCAGGCATGTGCCTGTCCGTTAAGAAAAAGATTACGGCCAGAAAGTGCGTGTCCAAAGCTACAATATGACAGGGGATATAACGGGATAGCAGCTCTTGAAGCATCTGGAGGGTCTGGTTGTAGGTCTGTAGGGACAGCTCGGTATCCCCGCTCATAGCCGTACCCGGCGCATTGGGGATAAAACGGATCATAGCCGCCGCATATCCCGCCGCGTCAAGGGTGATCTGGAATTGTTCTTTCTGGTGGAAGAACTGTTCCCTGCTTTCAAACAGATTGTTGAGGAGACGGATATAGAAACGCTCCTGAAATAAAAGGAGGCTCTGTCTGGAATCCTGAAATTCCGGGTTCTGCTGCCGGATGAGTTCCACCTGTTCGATCGCTTTTTTTACGGCCGCTGTCAATGTTCCGGGCGAGAGGTCGATTTTCACCAGATAATCTACGGCGCTAAAGCTCATGGCCTCGCGGGCATATTGAAAATCCTCAAAGCTTGTAAGGATAATGAAGACCGGGATACGTCCCAGTTCATCCATGCACCGTTTCCCAAGCTCCAGTCCGGAGGAGCATGGCATCTGGATATCCGTGATCACAATATCCGGGCGGTGTTCATTGATCAGATCCCAAGCAGCGTCGCCGTTGGCTGCTGTGCCGCAGATCTCCGCGCCGAGACTGCTCCAGTCGATCATAGAACGAAGTCCGATTTGGACAAGAGGTTCATCATCTGCAATTAAGATCTTTATCATTTCTTATTACTCCTTTTGGTCTGGACTGCTTTGGGCAGCTTTTTTCTTTGGAAGAACAATGGACATACAGGTGAATTCTCCGGGTGTGCTCGTAATGCTAAGTCCATATGCGCTTCCGAATGTATATAGGATGCGTTTATTTACATTCTCAATGCCGATCTGCTTAAAGAAGCTGGATCTTCCGGAGGTTTCGCCGGAAAGGACAGAACGGATCGTCGCCTCATCCATGCCGATCCCATCATCTGTGATATCAATACGGACATCGCCTTTTTCTGTGAGGAAAAGGTGGATGAGAATATGTCCGCTGGAACCTTTTGGTTCTATACCGTGGAAAATCGCGTTCTCTACTATAGGCTGAAGGGTAAAACGTAATATCTGGTTCTGCAGCAGGGAAGGGTCATCAATCTGATATTCCATGGTCACAGTGCCGCCGTACCGGTATTTCTGGATTGTGAAATAATCATCCAGAAGTTGGAATTCTGTCTCTACAGATACGATTGAGGCAGTGCCCTTGGCGATACTTTTCAGCAGATGGGCGAGCGCTGTCGTCATCTCCGCGATACCTTCGGCGCGCTGTGCGGTTGCCATCCATTTGATAGAGTTCAGCGTATTATAAAGAAAATGTGGATTGATCTGGCTTTGCAGGATGCGGTATTCCTGATCCTTTTTTTCTTTCTCATTGGCGATTTTTTCCTCCATCAGATTGCTGATATCTTCCGCGAGAAGGTTAATTTCATGGCCGATGTCACCCAACTCATTATTCCATTCAATGTCCGGGTTCGGCGCAAAATCACCGGCGGCAACGACGGAGAGCTGCTTTTTCAGAAGGGTGACCGGCTTTGTGACGCTGTGGTTTAAAAGGCGTATGAGCAGCAGGCCGATCACAATGATAAATATCAGGATGAGAAGAAGGATCGCAAGGAATCCAGAGAGTGATGTCCCTGAATTGTTTAAATCAACAGGCAGGGAGATATAGCAGCCGTCTGCATCAAGAGGCAGCGACACATAGAGTCCGGAATCAAAAAGATTCTTATGCACGATCGCATCGCTGCTGGCAGTATCCGGATGCTCGATTATTTTTGCATTACTGCTTTGTTTTACCTGAGAAAGCTTTTTGCCTTCAATCCGATAATTCTCATCACAGATCGTCAGATATACGGGCAGCTCCTCCTGTACGGAGAATCTGGAAAGGGGGTCTGTAAACAGGGAAAAGGAGATCTGGATAAACAGAATACCGATCTTCTCCCTGCTGTACGCAGATTCCACAGGGCGCAGAAGGGGAACTACTTTTTCGGTGGTGCGCGAGAAAGGATTATTCTGGACACCGACGCTGAACGTATAGTCCGCTGCGTTCATAAGATCTTCATAATAAGGAAGGCTTTTTATGGTCGATATTACACCCCGGTCGGTTGAATAGGAGGCTGACGAATATTTTTGCAGATATTTTGTGCCGTCCGCATTTGTGATAATGATCTGCGGTATGTATTGGTAGGCGGCAGTTCCGAGGTATTCTTCTGTGAGACGCTCAGAAGCGTTTTTGGTAAGGGCGCTGTAATAGTTGTCGTCCGGACTGGTGGAAATATAAGATGAAATCGCTGTATTCGTCTGGCTCCAAAAAGCGAGATCGTAGACGCTGTTCAGGTTTGTATCAATCTCATTGCACATAAACTGCAGATTCGTCTCTGATGAATGGAGAGAGTTGGCGCGCAGGTTGTCAGAGAACATGATGTAGCTCATCACGGATGCTCCCATA
>DWYT01000131.1 GCA_019118545.1 Candidatus Mediterraneibacter merdavium
TGAAAATCCCCCGGTTTTATTATATGATTAGTTGGAGAATTTATGGAGGTACGCAAATGAACGTTACGGAATGTTTAAAAACGCGCAGGAGCATCCGCAGATACAAGCCGGAGCATGTTGACCATTCTATTATTGACTCTATCGTTTCATCGGCATCTTACTCTCCCTCTTGGAAAAACACTCAGATCACCCGCTATACTGCAATAGAGAATCCTTCTCTTTTGTCAGAGATCGCGGACAAGTTCACCCCGGATTACAATTCAAACATCATCAGGCAGGCGCCTCTTCTGATCGCCGTCACCTTTATCAAAGGACGCTGCGGTTATGAGAGAGACGGGTCTTTTACGACCAAGAAAGAAGACCGCTGGCAGATGTTTGACGTGGGTATCGCATGCCAGAGCTTCTGCCTTGAAGCATGGAACCATGGTCTTGGCTCTGTCATCATGGGCGTTTTTGACGAGGAGGGCATCACAAAGCTACTTGATATCCCAAAAGAGCAGGAATTAGCAGCACTCATCGCTGTGGGATATCCTGATATCGCCCCGGAGGCGCCGAAGCGAAAGACTGTAGAACAACTGCTGCAATACAGATAAACCGATAATTAAGGAGGCTATTTATGAGACACTTGATGAGTCCGCTGGATTTTTCAGTGGAAGAACTTGACAAACTTCTGGATCTCGCACAGGATATCGAGGCGAAACCTGAAAAGTACGCGCATGCCTGCGCAGGTAAGAAACTGGCAACACTTTTCTATGAGCCGAGCACACGCACACGATTAAGCCATGAGGCGGCAATGCTGAACTTAGGCGGAAGCATAATGGGTTTCTCCTCCGCTGATTCCAGCTCTGCGGCGAAGGGCGAGAGCGTTTCCGACACGATCCGCACGATTTCCTGCTACGCAGACATCTGTGCCATGAGACATCCAAAGGAAGGTGCGCCCATGGTGGCATGCCAGCACTCTTCCATCCCGGTCATCAACGCGGGAGACGGCGGCCATCAGCATCCCACACAGACGCTGACAGACCTGCTCACTATCCGCAATTTAAAGGGACGGCTTGAAAATATGACCATCGGCCTGTGCGGTGACCTGAAATTCGGCCGCACCGTGCACTCTCTCATCAATGCGCTTGTCAGATACGAGGGCATACGCTTTGTCCTCATTTCACCAGAGGAGCTGCGCCTTCCCGAATACATCCGCCACGATGTTCTCGACCGCAACAGCATCCCCTATGAGGAAGTTGTGCGTCTCGAGGATGCGATGCCAAAGCTTGACATCCTGTATATGACCAGAGTACAGAAGGAGCGTTTCTTCAACGAAGAGGATTATGTGCGGATGAAAGATTTCTATATCTTGGACAGGGAAAAAATGAAGCTTGCCCCAGAGGATATGTATGTGCTCCACCCACTGCCAAGGGTAAATGAAATTTCCGTGGAGGTGGACGATGATCCGCGCGCCGCTTATTTCCGTCAGGTACAGTACGGCGTGTATGTGCGCATGGCTCTGATCCTGACACTTTTGGACATCCCTGTGGATCAGCAATCGTGATTTGCAATAAGGATTTATGTTAAGAGATTCATATTCAGAGAGGAAAATATCATGGTAAGAAATACATTAAATGTGGGACGCATCTCCGAGGGTTTTGTACTGGATCACATCGAAGCCGGAAAAAGTATGGAGATCTATAAGTACTTACATCTTGACAAGCTGGACTGCTGTGTCGCCATCATCAAAAACGCAAAGAGCAATAAGATGGGCAAGAAAGACATCATGAAGATCGAGTGCCCGATTGATTTCATGGATCTTGACATTCTTGGATTCATCGATCACAATATCACGGTCAATATCATCGAGAACGAGGAGATCGTGGATAAAAAGCAGCTTACTCTTCCCAAGGAGATCAAGAACGTGATCCGCTGCAAGAACCCGAGATGTATCACTTCCATCGAACAGGGGCTGGATCATATCTTTGTCCTCACAGACGAGGAAAAGCAGATCTACCGCTGCAAATACTGCGAAGAGAAATACCGCAGGCATAACCGCTAATACAAACCCGGCAGGACGGACACTCCTGCCGGGTTTTCTGTTGATTCGTTAAAAGAAAAACGTTTTTAGCGGGAGATTATATATATTCCTCCGCGATCTTATAGATCAGTCTCTCGGTGTCCTCCCAACCAAGGCACGGGTCTGTGATGGATTTTCCGTACACGCGGTTCTCATCGATCTTCTGGCACCCTTCTTCAAGATAGCTCTCGATCATAACACCCTTTATCAACGATTTAAGCTCCGGGTTATATCTCCTGCTGTGGAGCACTTCGCTTACGATGCGGATCTGTTCCTTAAACTGCTTGTCCGAATTGGAATGGTTGGCGTCGATGATTGCCGCCGGGTTCTTAAGCTCTCTCTCCTGATACATGTTGAACAGCCGCATCAGATCCTCGTAATGGTAGTTTGGGATGCAGGTTCCGTACTTATCCACTCCTCCGCGCAGGATCACATGGGCAAGGTCGTTCCCGTCCGTGGTCACATCCATTCCTCTGTAGATAAAGGAATGGGAACTCTGGGCCGCCACCACGGAATTGAGCATCACAGAAAAGTCCCCGCTGGTGGGGTTCTTCATCCCCACAGGGATATCCATGCTGCTGGCGGTCAGGCGGTGCTGCTGGTTCTCCACAGAGCGGGCGCCGATGGCTTCATAGGATAAGATGTCGTCCAGATAACTGCGGTTCTCCGGATAGAGCATCTCATCCGCTCCTGTCAATCCGCTCTCACGGATAGCGCGGATGTGCATCTTGCGGATGGCAATGATGCCTGCCAGAAGATCGGGCGCCTGATCCGGCTTGGGTTGATGGAGCATTCCCTTATACCCCTCTCCTGTTGTACGCGGCTTATTCGTATAGATACGTGGTATGATCATCAGGCGGTCAGACACCTTCTCATTGATCTTCGCGAGCCTCTCCACATATTCACACACGGAATCTTCATTGTCGGCAGAGCATGGACCGACGATCACAACGAATTTATCGATCTTTCCGGTAAAAATGTCTCTGATCTCCTGATCTCTTTCTGCCTTTATCTTCCGTATTTCCTCCGAGAGCGGGTACTCTGCCTTCAAATCTGCCGGGAGCGGCAGCTCTGCGTTGATCCTCATTGCCATATGTCCTTCCTCCTGTTTTATCTTAAATATTATCTGCACTTTCTGCGGCATAAATTGACGAAGCCGCAGGCTGTCTGCGTCTGCGGCTGGTATTCTTCAATGTAGTGCCAAGCAAGACGGTAAGCCGGGTTATGTCGTGGACGATCATCTGTCTAGGCGCACCGTCACCGATGCGCTCAAGCGACCAACCTGAAGCGTGGCGGGCCGCCACACTGCTTCTATCCGGTCTTGCTTCGGATGGGGTTTACATGTGCCCTCTCTGTTACCAGCGAGGCGGTAGTCTCTTACACTGCCTTTCCACCCTTACCGAGGCAAAAGCCAAAAAAGCTTCTGCCCCGGCGGTTTATTTCTGTTGCACTGGCCTTGGAGTCGCCTCCACCGGACGTTATCCGGCATCCTGCCCTGTGAAGCCCGGACTTTCCTCGTCTGCGGCCTTCCGGCACATGCAGCCGCGATCGTCTGTCTTACTTGACACAGTATTTGATTATATTCGCCTTAAGCGCGGCTGTCAAGCCGTTCCTTAAGCATCGCGCAAAGCCTTGGGATCACTGGTTCGAACTGGGCGCCGTACCATCTGCCATCCTCTGAGGCAGCCGTCGTCTCGATACATGCCACCACATAATCTGCCGCCAGAGAAAGCGCGTCTCCAAGCTCAAGTCCTCTCATCAGTCCTCCCATCACTGTGGACGCGTAGATGTCTCCCGTCCCGTGATACGACTGCTCACACCGTTTTGTAAAATACGAGAACTCGTTTCCTGAACGGTCAAGATAAGCTACGCCCAGCTTCTCCGGCTCAAAGCTCACACCTGTCAGCACTGCCGTACCGCATCCCAGCTCAAGAAGGCGCTCTAAAAGCTCCCTGATATACGACTGGTCATACTCTGTCTTATACGGCATCCCCGTAAGGAGAGACGCCTCTGTGATATTGGGAACGATGACATCCGCCTTGGCGCATACCTCCGCCATAGCCTTCGGAAAATCCTCACCAAACGCCGGGTACAGCTTTCCATTGTCAGCCATCGCCGGGTCAACCAAAGTCAGATTACCCTCATTTGAAAAACGCTCGAAAAAGCGCACTACCTGAGCGCACTGTTCCTCGGACGCAAGATATCCGGTATAAACACCGTCAAAGGTGATATTCTCCTTCTCCCACATATCAGATATAGGCTCGATCTGATCTGAGATGTCTTTGCACGTAAATCCCTTGAACATGGTATGGTTGGACAGCACCGCCGTCGGCAGGATCCCACATTCCACGCCCATGGCGGAAATGATCGGCAGCGCCACAGTGATCGAGCAGCAACCGACGCATGATATATCCTGAAGTGTAACGATTCGTTTCATATTGATGTACCTCCCTTAAATTATGCTATAGAGAAGTATATCACATATGGTTTGGTTTAAAACAGCCAGAATTACAATTTTCAACCAGTCCAGTTATGGTTCTGCTCCTTCATCGACGATCAGGCCGTCGCCATCCGCCGCTGTGGTGGCAAGGGTATCGCACCGCTCGTTCTGCGGATGTCCGTCATGCCCCTTCACCCAGTGGAAACTTGTATCATGGGGCGCTTTCGCCGCAAGAAGCCGCTTCCATAGATCTACGTTTTTTACCGGCTCATTTTTCCCTCTCTTCCAGCCTTTTTTGAGCCATCCGTCTACCCAGTGCTGGTTGAAGGCATTGACCACATACTGGGAATCCGAATACACCTCCACCGTACACGGACGGTTCAGCGCCTCCAACCCCGCGATCACCGCCATCAGCTCCATACGGTTGTTGGTCGTCCTCACATATCCCTGAGAAAGCTCCTTTGTGTGCAGCTCTCCCTTCGTGTCCACATACTCAAGAACCGCGCCGTAGCCGCCCGGCCCGTCCGGATTCCCCCGGGCAGCGCCGTCCGTATATATCTTAACTAACATCTCCTTATACCCACTTTCTGAAACTTTCTTATAGGAGATCAGGGTGTCACAGCTCATTGAAATGTTCCGTGCGCCGGAGTGCTGAAAGACGCTTTTGTGTATTTTGCTGAATATAAAAATTAAAGTGTGCTTTGCGCACCCTGATCCTATTATAGAGAAAAGCTCTGGCCTTCTCTCTCGATCTTCATAATCTTATCTTTATAGTCCTCAGTGCACTTCTCCAGCATGAGGCGGTCAAACACTTCATAATTCCCCCAGAAGTGCATGGGGAACACGCATTTTGTCTGTGTGCGCTTCATAAAACAGTCGAGTCCCCACACGTACTGCTCCCCAAGTCTTGGATCCACCGGAACAAAAGCCGCGTCGATGGACTCTTTTTCCAGCTTGTTGATCTCCGACTGGTAGGAGCGGCGCATGACGGTATTGAACTTGTCCGACTCTCCCTCCCAGTGCCACCAGTTGAGATCACCCGCGTGATAAAGTGTCTTACCATGATATTGGATAAGAAACGCCACCCCCTCGTCGTTGGAGCGAAGTGTGCGCACTCGGCATCCGAGAAGCTCTCTTTCTTCACACGGCTTCATAAACACTGTATCCCCGCCCTGCTCCCCATCCACAGTAGAGGTATCATTTTCTTTGCCCCGGATATCTGAGGAGAGGATGTATCGGGTCTTAGCAAATCTCCCCCTTAGATCAAAGACTGCTTTATTGTAATGGTCATAATGCGCGTGGCTGACGAACACAAACAGCTTTTTCTTCTCATCCATATCAGGAAACGCGCCCTTATAATAGTCAAAAAGGAAACAGGCGTCATCCATTTCAACAAGAAAACCGCTGTGTCCGAGATATGTTATCTTCATCCTCTGTCATCCCCCGCCTTTTTAGTTTTCCTCCGCTTTGCTTTCAAGGATACGACTTGCAATGCGGTTTGCGTTTTCATACACCGTCTCCGGAGATTCATTGATATAAAACTGCCCGTCTCTGTAGAGGACTTTCCCGTTTACCATGGTCATCTTCACATTCTGCTTACTGCCGCTGTATACCACATTTTTCTCAATGCTGTGAAGCGGCTGCATATTGGGCTGCATAAGATCAATCATGATCAGGTCCGCCCGTTTCCCCTCAGAGAGTACGTCGCAGCCGTCAAGTCCCATCACGCGCGCTCCGCCCAGCGTGGCCATCCTGAGCACATCCATGGCCGGAACCGCCTCCGGGTCGTCGCACACAACCTTCTGTAAGCCTGTGGCAAGGAACATCTCCCGGAACATATCCAGACAGTTGTTGCTGGCCGGGCTATCTGTTCCGATGGCAAGAGTGATCCCTTCATCCAGATAGCGCTTCACCGGGGCGATGCCGCTTGCAAGCTTTAAATTGGACGCGGGATTTGTCACAACGCCGATCTTCTTTTCCTTTATGGCCTCAAAGTCCTTATCGTCAACATGTACCCCGTGGAAAAACACACCGCCATGGCGGAACAGTCCGAGGGAATCCATATACACTACCGGGGACATACCGGAACGCTCCCTGCACTCTTCTACCTCGCGCTTTGTCTCCGAGCAGTGCACACAGACCGGGGCCTCATACTTATGTGCAAGAGCCGCGATCTTCTCCATCAGCTCTTTAGAGGTCGTATACTCTGCATGGAAACCGAAGCGGTAAGAAAGAAGCTCTTCGGATTCCTGATTATATCGCACATAATCCGCCTCCATTTCTTCCAGCGTACCGCCGAAATCATTGATATCCCCGCAGAAGACCATACGGAACCCGCACTCTCTCGCCGCGCGGGCGCTGTCCTCTTTCAGCTTATACATATCGAATACCGCCGTTGTGCCGCTTGTCACGTACTCCATGACCGCCAGTTTGGTCAGCCAGTACACATCGTCCCCCGTCAGCTTTGCCTCTGCCGGGAACACCTTATCAAACAGCCACTCCTGCAGCTTCATGTCGTCCGCATAGGAACGGAGGAAGGTCATCGGAGAATGGGTGTGCGCATTTTTAAATCCGGGCATGATGAGATTCCCCTGTGCGTCGATCTCCTCGTCCAAGTCCGTCCCCTGACTGCCGGATGCCGCTTTCCCGGCCAAGCTGCCGCCGTCCGCGCCCCCGCATGAAGCTTCCTCTTTTATATACGATATCCTCCCGTCTTCAATCCCCAGCTCACCGAGGAAGATGGGCCGCCCTTCTTCCATCGTCAGGATACGCGCGTTGTAAATCCTTGTTCTCATGATAAACCTCCGTATTTTATAATTTCCCGATCACTCTTGTCACCAGACGTTCGAACTCCTCTGCCCTTCGATCCGCCACTGCCTGAACATCCAACCCGCTCAACTCCCCGTCAGAGAGTCCGCTCGCCATATTGGAAATGCAGGAGATGCCGCACACCTTTAACCCCGCGTGACGCGCGGCGATGGCTTCACACGCCGTACTCATTCCCACGGCGTGGGCGCCGAGCTTCATGTACATCTGTATCTCCGCCGGACTCTCAAAATTGGGACCCGAGGTCTGTAAATATACACCCTCCCGAATGGGTATCCCCTCTTCTGCCGCTGTCTTCCGGATAAGCTCTTTGAGCTTCGTATCATAAATATGGCTCATATCCGGGAAACGCTCTCCTAACTCTGAGACATTTTCCCCGATCAGGGGAGACGGGACAAAGCTGGATATCTGATCCGTTATCATCATAAAGTCTCCCACCTTAAAGCCTTCTCCCATGCCCCCTGCGGCGTTGGTCAAAAAGAGGATGTCAATGCCGATCCTCTCCATCAGACGCACCGGAAGGACGACCTCCTCCATTGTATATCCCTCGTAATAATGCACCCGGCCCTTCATCACCACTGCCGGAACCTTCCCGATATATCCGAGCAGGAACTTCCCGTCATGTCCCTGCACCGTAGACACCGGAAAGCCGGGGATATCCCTGTATGGAATCTCGTAGAGCACTTCCATATTGCGGGCGTATCCGCCAAGTCCCGAACCGAGGATCAGTCCCACCTTGGGGATAAAATCCGTCACACTCCTGTAATATTCATAGCATTTTAAAAGTCTTTCGTACTGTCTGCTCATCTAGTCTCCTCCTGCTGTACTTTTCTGTGCTGTTCGGACAGGCACTCTTATATTATACCCTTTCAGAAGCTATAAGTCGAGAAAGAAAACAAATGTTGGAAGCGGAAGAAACAAATGTTGGAAGCGGAAGATGCTTTGAAATCCAGTCAGCGGTCAGGGAGAGGTTTCACTGTTCCAGTCTGTGAGATAACGGCAAGGGTATGCCCGCACCGTCTGTAATCACGGGCCTGAAATCAGGATCATTCCCATTACATCGCGTACATCTGCCGGATTCATACCTATGCTCTCCTACCAGAATCAACTTCCAGCTTTCGGGATCAGCTCTATATCTTCTATCAAATCCGGAAAGTAATGTGCCTATATTTATTGCGAAAAATATTTACCTTTCAATGCTGAGTCATGACCAAAAATCCGGGTTATGATTCACCCCGGATTTTTTTCATACTCTTTTTTCAGTTTATTAGCGGCAAGCTCCTCTTTTATAGTATATCATTCTCACTCGCAAAATCAATATTTCTTCGGCCATCATCATGGAAGAATATTTAATGACTTTTTCTCACTGAAACACAAGCCATTATTTTGTCGGAAAAACCTCCCTTTTAAGGCTTGCGAAGAGAAAGCTTTAGGCCAGCTTCATCAACTCACAGGCCCCTGCAAAAGGGAGGTTTTTTGTTAAAAGTTTTTTGTCTGTCAGAGCCGGCATAGGCAAAACATCGTCTATACGGCTAGATAATGATGCACACCATTCCCCCGTTCATATCGTTGACGATCTTCTGCATGGAATCCTGCAGCTTCATCTGGCTTTCATCATTGATCATAGCGATCTTATTTCTCATGCCGTCCATAACCAGCTCTTCCACGGATTTTCCGAAGATGTTTGTTCCCCACACGCCCTGCGGGGTCTCGCTCTCTTTTTTAATGTACTCGACCAGATCCTCGGCCTGCTTTTCATTTCCCACGATGGGCGCGATCTCTGTCTCAATGTTTGCGCGGATCATGTGGATCGAGGGCGCCTCGGAGCGGATCTTGACCCCGAATTTGCTTCCCTGCTTGATGATGACAGGCTCTTCCAGCTTGATGTCCTCTCTCGACGGGCTGACGACGCCGTAGCCTTTCATCTTCACGTCCGCAAAGGCGTCTTTTACCCTGCTTAATTCATCCCGCATGGACGCCAGCTCCCTGACCGTGGCGATAAGTTCGTACTCACCTTTGATGTCAGCCCCGGTCATCTCGCTTAACACTTCGTAATAATATTTCTGTTCGAACTCAATCCGTACCCTAACCCTCCCGGTATCCATCTCGATCTGCTCGATGGAAATGTTGTCTATGTACGGGCTCTCCGCGGCGAGAGTACGGTCCGCGGCGCTTCTCACATCGTCCATATCCGCCATAACGGCGCGCACCTGTTCGAGAAGGTCCTGCTTGATCCTGTGATCCCGGGGGAGCATTTCCACCCATTTGGGCACGTAGAACTCTACCTCCGTAATGGGAAATTCATAGAGCACCTGACGCATGATCTCATGGATATCCTCTGTCTTTAGCTGCTCGCAGTTGACGGGAATTACACAGGCGTTATATTTCTGCTCCATCTCCTGCTTTAAGGCGGAGACTTCTTCCGTGTACGGCTTTTGGCAGTTTAACAGGATTAAAAAAGGCTTCCCGATGGACTGGAGTTCTTTTACTGTCTTCTCCTCCGCCGGGATATAATTCTCCCTTGGAAGTCCGGTCACGCTCCCGTCTGTGGTCACCACAAACCCGATGGTCGCATGATCGTGAATGACTTTCTGTGTTCCGATGGCCGCTGCCTTTGTAAACGGGATCTCATACTCAAACCACGGTGTCTTGACCTGACGTTCCGCGTCATTTTCTGTGTGGCCGGACGCCCCCTCCACCATATACCCCACACAGTCGATCAGGCGCACCTTCACCTCCACGTCGTCGGACAGGCGCACGGACGCCGCCTCTTTTGGGACGAATTTCGGCTCCGTCGTCATGATCGTCGTCCCTGACGCGGACTGGGGTAGTTCATCCTGTGTTCTTGCCCTTGTGTGCTCATCCGTCAGATTGGGCAGGACAAGAAGATCCATAAACCGCTTGATGAATGTAGATTTGCCTGTCCGAACCGGACCGACCACGCCGATATAGATCTCCCCGCCTGTCCGCGCTTTCATATCTCTGTATACCTGAAATGAATCCATAAAAATACCCCCTTGTTCTGCTGATACAGTGTATGCAGACAGAAAAGGGGGTATGACTGTTTCTTTTTCGATCTGTTTCTTTTTTCGATCTGTTATGACAGCTATACAGAAGGTTCTTCCCAGCGCAGTCCTTTGTTCTCGCTGCGCAGTTCTCTCATCATCAGATCCTCCACCGCCTGAGCGGGGGATTTCCCTTCGAAAAGGACTTCGTTGACCTCCTCGACGATCGGCATGGACACGCCGTATTTCTTTGCCAGCTTAGCCGCCGCCTTGGCGGAATACACGCCCTCCACGACCATCTTTACCTCGTCCATGGCCTCCTGCATGGATTTGCCCTGACCGATCAGATATCCGGCCTTCCTGTTGCGGCTGTGGACGCTGGCGCAGGTCACGATCAGATCCCCGATCCCGGTAAGGCCGCTGAAGCTCTCGATCTTCCCGCCCATCTTCACACCCAGCCGGGCGATCTCCGCGATCCCGCGCGTGATGAGCGCTGCCTTCGTGTTGTCCCCGTAACCAAGGCCATCCGCGATACCTGCCGCAAGGGCGATGACATTTTTTAAAGAGCCTCCAAGCTCGATACCCAGCACGTCAGGACTGGTGTATACCCTGAATACATTGCTGATGAACATAGATTGGAGATATTCTGCCGTTTCCTTTGTCTTTGCGCCGATGACACATGTGGTTGGAAGTCCCCGGCCCACTTCTTCTGCGTGGCTTGGCCCTGAGAGAACCGCCACGTCCGCCTGCGGGATCTCCTCCTCGATCTGGCGGGAAAGTGTCAGAAGCGTATCCTCCTCGATCCCTTTCGCCACATCGACAATGATCTGTCCCTCCGCCACATAAGGCTTCATCTTACGCGCCGTTGTCCTTGTAAAGGGCGAGGGGACTGCCATGACGAGAAAATCCCTGCCCCGTACCGTCTCCTCGAGATCGCCTGTAATGACCATATCTTGGGGGATCTTAACACCCGGAAGCTTTGATTCATGCTCCCGCTTTTCATTTAGCATCTTCACTTCGTTCTCATCGATAGACCAGACCGTCACCTGATGCCCGTTTTTGTGAAGAAGGACCGAGAGTGCTGTTCCCCAGCTCCCGGCGCCGATAACTCCTGCATTTGCCATGTCATCACTGCTCCTTTTTCTTTGCTCCGAATTTATTCTCTGTCCCCGTCATAAGACGTTTGATATTCGCCCTGTGCCTGTACCACGCAAGGAAGGTCAGCACAAAGAGCACCGCGTACAGCTCATAGCATCCCGCTGCGTCCATCTCGAACCATCCCATCTGCCCGGCTGCAATCATTTCTATCAGAAATATCGTATAGGCGCAGAGCGAACCGACAGATATGTACTTCGTCACCACTACAGGGACGAGGAAAAACGCCAGCGTAAGCGGAATCATAATCAGGCTCGCCGGCAGGTGCCAGAAGCTGTTGACCACCACCATTCCCGCCATCACGGCGATACCCTTGCCGCCTTTAAACCCCATATAGAAGGGGAAATTGTGTCCCAGTGTCACGCCCGCTCCCGCGTACATTGTCAAGAGAGGCAGCACGTCGCTTCCCCTGTACATGAAGAAGGCGATCAGAAATGCTGCCACGCATTTTAAAACATCTCCCAAAAACGTCATTGCCCCGGCTTTCCAGCCAAGCACCCTCAGGGCGTTCGTTGTTCCCGCGTTTCCGCTCCCCTGTTTCCTGATATCCATATGGTTCATCTTCCCGACCAGATACCCGGTCTGCAGAAGTCCGCACACATATCCAACCGCCAGACAGATCAATCGTTCCATAACTTTACTGCTCCTTTTCCTTTCTCTCCCTTATGAAAAACTTTAACGAGGTTCCCCTAAAACCAAATGCTTCCCGAATCTTATTTTCCAGATATCTTGTATATGAAAAATGCATCAGCTCCCTGTCGTTTACAAAGATCACAAACGTCGGGGGTTTCACCGCCACCTGAGTGATATAGTAGAGCTTGAGCCTTTTCCCTTTGTCCGAAGGCGGCTGCTGCATGGCCACCGCTTCTGTCATGATCTCATTTAAAACTCCCGTGGCGATGCGCAGCGTCTGGTTCTCAATGACCATATCGATCATGTCATAGAGTTTTACCAGTCTTTGCCCGGTCAATGCAGACACATACATGATCTCCGCGTAAGGCATGTAAGAAAGCACCTGACGGATGTCGTTCTCATACTCTCTCATAGTCCGGTCGTTCTTCTCGATGGCGTCCCACTTGTTCACCACGATGATGACGCCCTTCCCCCTCTCGTGGGCAATGCCCGCGATCTTGGCGTCCTGCTCGGTCACGCCCTCTGTGGCGTCGATGACCATTAAGACCACATCCGCGCGCTCCACAGCCGTCACGGTTCGGATGATGCTGTACCGCTCCAGCTCTTCTTTAATCTTATTCTTTCTGCGAAGTCCTGCTGTGTCGATAAAGACATATTCTTTGCCGTTGTGGACGATCTCGGTGTCAATGGCGTCTCTCGTCGTTCCCGCCACATCGGATACGATCACACGGTTTTCTCCCAAAAGTTTATTCACAATAGAAGACTTTCCTACATTCGGCTTTCCTACGATAGCAATGCGGGGACGGTCGTCCTCCTCTTCCTCTGCACTCCCCTCCGGGAAATGCCCGGCCACAATATCGAGCATGTCCCCAAGTCCGAGCCTTGACGCTGCGGATACTGGAACAGGGTCGCCGATGCCCAGATTATAAAACTCATACACATCCGTCATGTATTTGTCAAAATTATCTACTTTATTCACCACAAGAACTACCGGCTTCCCTGACCGCCGCAGCATATCCGCCACTTTGGAATCCGCGTCCACTAGTCCCTGCTTCACATCCGTAATGAAGACGATCACATCCGCTGTGTCAATGGCGATCTGCGCCTGCTCCCTCATCTGAGAGAGGATAATATCCTTGCTGTCCGGCTCGATACCGCCGGTGTCGATCAATGTAAATTCTTTGTCAAGCCACGTCACGTCCGCATAGATCCTGTCCCTTGTCACGCCGGGGGTGTCTTTTACAATGGAAATCTTCTCCCCCGCCAGCGCGTTGAACAGTGTGGACTTCCCCACATTCGGCCGCCCGACGATGGCAACTACTGGTCTGCTCATTTTTATCTGCCTTTCTGAAAAATATATTACTTTATGCTTATGCCGTTACATTCCCGGCTGTCTTATCTGCCGCTGCATGACCCCTCTATTGCCCCAGCACCGCATCGATCAGATCCTGTCCGCTTGATTTTACAATATGAACGGGAACTTGTAAAGCGTCTGAGACGTCTTTCACCGTATAGTCGTCGAGAAAGATGTCCTCGTCCGCTTTGAGCATGTTGCACGGGAGAAGGAGTCTCTCTCCTAATTCCTTGTCCTTTAGCTGCGCCATAATATCCTGCGCAGTGACAAGACCTGACACTGTGATCCGTTCCCCGAAGAAATCATTTCGGATACAGTACACGTGTACGCAGATATTGGGGAACTTCTCCCCGAGCTTCTCTGCCATCCTTCTGATGTATGGATAGGCCAGCTTTGCCGTGGCAATGGAAAGCTCTGCCTTTCTGCCGTCTCCTTTAAGCGGCTCATATCCCTCTTGGAACTCGTCAAATAAAAGGCGCAGCATCCCCACACCGTTCTCAAGCTGGATATAGCCGTCGTAGCGCTTTGCCTCAGGCACTTCCTCCTCCGCAAGCAGATACCATTCATCCCCCGCGTGGATGAAATGAAGTCCGTACTCAGCGTATATCTTCTCCTGCCATCTGTGGATAACTTTGAGAACTTCCTTCGCTTCCTCTTTTGTAAACGGTTCCAGCGGATACAACCCCTCTCGGTATTTGGATAATCCGACCGGAACAACGGACACACTTTTCAGCAGAGGAAGATACCCAGTCAGGTCGTGGATGGAGCGCTCTAACTCTTCCCCGTCGTTTACCCCCTTGCAGAGCACGATCTGCCCGTTCATCTCGATGCCGCCCTGATAGAGCATGTCCACCTTCTTCAGCGCATCCCCGGCAAAACGGTTGTGAAGCATCCTGCACCGAAGCTTAGGGTTTGTCGTCTGGAAAGAGATGTTGATCGGCTCTAAGCGGTACCGGATGATGCGCTCAATGTCATGATCGCTCATGTTGGTCAGCGTCACATAATTTCCCTGAAGGAAAGAAAGTCTTGAATCGTCGTCTTTAAAATACAGCGTATCCCGCATCCCCGGCGGCATCTGGTCGATGAAACAAAAGATACATTTATTATAACAGGAGCGGTACTCATCCATCAGTCCTTCGCCAAACTCAAGTCCTAACTGTTCGTCCGCCTCCTTTTCGATCTCCAGTTCCCACTGTTCGCCGTCCGGCTTTTCGATCAGAAGAAGGATCTCCTCATCCTCCACGTAAAACTGATAGTCAAAAATATCCGTGATCTCCTGACCGTCGATGCTAAGAAGCTTATCCCCCGGCTCTATCCCCATCTCCTCGGCAATACTTCCGGGAAGCACACCTGAGACGATATGTTCATGTCTCTTCATATAATCAATTAAAATCTCCTTTTAAAGTCACACTGCGAGCCAGTTCGAATCCGCTCCGCTTCTCCTCGCTGTCCGTTGCACTCACATACACAGATATAGAAACCCGCTGTGCGATGCGAGCATCCTCAGCGGACTTCTATATCTGTGTACGCTCGTCGCTATGCGCTCATTATACCACACTTCTCTATGACCGCAAAGCACATTTCCTTTCCAGTTCTTCCATACACGGCATGGCGAACTGACATAATTTCCTTTCAGAAGCGGGAAACACCGTAAAAAGAAAACAACTTATTTCTCCCTTTTGTAAGGATACTCACTAAATATTGGGGAATCTGCCATCGTAAATCGTCAGGGGACAGGAAAACCGCAGGGAACATATATCCTGAGCAGACCGCAAAGCGGCGCCGGTACTTGGCTCGCGTTCTTTGTGAGCCTATGTACCGCTGCGCCGCGCCCCGAGTGAAAACGCGTCTGTGAGGAAGATATGCCTCTGCGACTGGGAATTGCCATGATCAATCCGTATTCTAAAGGCACATATGTTTTGTGTATTCTGCCAGATTGTATTTTGCCTCGTTTTATGCTATTCTTTCTTCACTGATACGGACGGCGCTCTTGCCACCCTGTATTCATGCCGTTAGGCTTCTCATTTTCGGAAGTTCCCTTTCGGAACGCTTACCCGACGATGAACGCAACCCACTAACCTTAGATTCATCTATTGTTCAGTTGTTTTTCTGAACGCCGCACAAAGGAGGAAACTGTGTATGGCAAATGTATTACAAAAGTATTTCCCCATGATACGTACAAGGGAAGATGTACGAAAGGAGATCACCGGGAATGACCGACTTATGAAAGTCTGGCAGGGGTGGAACAGAGAACAGCAAGAGCTGTTTCTGGATTACTGCAGCGGGCAGAGAGGTGTGCGTATCCTCTATGATACGTTCTTTAAGGAGATACTTGATCCTAACACCACACCGGAGCGTGTAGAGGAGCTTTTATCCCTGATCCTGAAACAAAAAGTAAAAATCTTAAAGGTGCTTCCGCTGGAATCGCCCCGCTTGGGGGATGAACAGTCTTTAATCGTGATGGATGTGGT
>DWYT01000015.1 GCA_019118545.1 Candidatus Mediterraneibacter merdavium
GTATATACGATCATCCTGTACGAGAAAAGTCCAAAGGAATTTCACGATTTCCCAACGGACTACATGCACCGCTTCGCCCAGAGATCAGATACAGGGATCAAGATTGATCTTTTGCAGGAATATGTTTTCATTTCCCTTGACAACTTCCATGGCATTTTGCACAATAATGGTATCAGAAACCAGTTAGAGGCGTGGCTTACATTTCTCAGCGTGGACGAGCCGGAGATGATCGAGAGACTGATCCGGGAGTACCCGCAGTTTGAGAAGTATTACGAAGAAATCTACAAGCTGTGCAGGAACACAGAGAGGGTGATGCAAATGTTCTCAGAGGAATTACGGGAACTGGACAGGAATACCGTGCAATACATGATTGATGATATGAAGGATGAAATCGACGCTCAGAAAGAGACGATTGCAGAGCAGAAGGGCACAATCAGTAACCAGAAGGGAACGATCGATGCTCAGAAAAAAACAATCGATGCACAGAATAAAGAAATCGAAGAATTAAAAAGTCGGCTGGCGGAGTTAGGGGCAAAAGCACCATAAGAAAGAAAATGTACTCCAATGCCGGTGAAAATTTCTTATCGCGATTTACCGTGGGGAAAGAAAAAGCTAAAGGGGCATGTATCACAGGCGGAACGCAGAGCGGTAGAGGGGCAGGTGTGACTCGTACAAGTCATATCTGCCCCTGTTTAGGACTATCTATTTCCCGACAGTTCTCTCTTGCGCTGCGGCCTGAATGAAAATAAATCTGTATTTAAATGTGAAGATAAAGTGTATCTCTGACATTATGTATTATGCGCTGATGCGATGCGCACTGCGGAAGCCATCCCGCCGTCCCCATATGAAGGATTTTTGATGAATTCAGAGGAGGCTCTGCTTAAGTCCTTCTTTGTAGCCATCGCATGAACGATCTCATTTTCCCATCCATAAAGTCTTCTGACAGATATCTCTTCGATTCCCAGCAAAGCGTCGGTCAGATGATCATGATAACTGTTGTTATGCTTTTCGATGATATATCGCATAAGTTCCAGTCTTTTACTCATGCTTTTTACGTTCGACGAAGCAGGGGCAGTGCGGTAATGGATCAAAGGCTTTTCAACAATTCCGATGTGCGTGTCCGGCACGGCTTCCAGTATACTTAAAAAGAAATCCCAGTCTTCAAATCCGGAGCGCATGGATTCGTCATAGCCGCCGCATTGTTCCCACGCGCTGCGCCGGAAGATATGTGTTGCGGGACAGCAATTACGTGGGAGAAATCGAGTGATGTCTCCTCCGCTTGGCTGAATGACCGCTTGAAGAACGCCAAAGGTTTTCATCCATGATGAGGCTGCGGTCATAAGCGGTTCCTTTCGTAATAATCCACTCACATGTTCAATATATGAAGGATCTAATCTGTCATCGCCGTCAAGGATGAGCACAAGCGGAGCCTGTGAATGGCGTATCCCGGTATTCCTTGCGGCGGAGACGCCGGCATTTTCCTGTCTTATCACGTTTATTGGAACGGATATCCGGGGGTCTGCTTCTATATTGTTTAATATACTGACCGAGTCACAGTCAGTTGACCCGTCATCCACGATAATGATCCTTGACGGCAGTGTTGTCTGCGCGCATAGGGAAGAGACCGCTTCAATAATCATATTTCCCTGATTAAAGCTGGTGACGACTGCTTCGACATCATCTGTGGGAGGAAGCTTCGTTTTTGCCGTATCCATATCAATCTCCTCTCTGTGTCCGCTTTAGAGTGTCAGTGACGGCGCCGAGTAGGTTCTTGCCGCAAGCTCCTGATCCAGAAGATACAGGCTCTTAGGATCAGAACCGAACAGTTCCATCTTCTTTATCAGTTCATTCGCATTTGTCTCTTCTTCGCCCTGTTCTTTGACAAACCAGTCTAAAAACTGCATGGTGCGGAAATCTTTTCCCTCATAAGCGGTTCCGTAGATATTGTTGACAAGTCCGGTCACATAACGCTCATGATCCAGTCCGGCCTTTAGGATATCCATATGGCTGTCAGCCTTGAACGCCGGTTTTTCAATGGCTTCGTATGTCACCTTCGCGTCATTATTTTGAAGATACTGTACGAACAGCATCGCGTGATCCCTCTCCTCCTGCGCTTGGATACGGTACCAGTTTGCAAAGCCGTTGAGTCCTTCCTCTGAAAAATAATTGGAGAACGCAAGGTAAAGATAAGCAGAGTAAAACTCTTTATTGACCTGCGTGTTTAAAAGTTCTGCGACTTTCTCGTTTAACATGTTTCTGCTCCTTTCGTTTCTGTGTTATGGATATTTCCTTTTATAGTATAAGTCAGGGACAGAAGAAAAACAATGACAGGGATACCGGATTGCCGGAAATATTAAGGTATCTTTACAAAAAATAGAATTGTATGGAAAAAAATACCTCATATGGTGTTGTGTTTTTAGGGAATAAATATATAATAAAGGCATGGATAATTCCTAGTAAAATGCTAGGAATTATTGCAGAAGATTCTATATCAAGGAGGATATACTTATGGTAAATATACAGAAAGCGGCAGTGATTGGATGTGGATTCGTGGGGTCAACTATTGCCTACACACTGATGCAAAAAGGTGTGTTCTCAGAGATGGTTTTGCTCGACGCCAATCATCCAAAGGCAGAAGGCGAGGCAATGGATATCAGCCACGGCCTGCCCTTCTCTCACGCGATGGATATCTGGGCGGGAACCTATGAAGATATTGCGGATGCGGCAGTTGTCATCATTACGGCAGGCGCGAACCAGAAGCCGGGGGAGACAAGGCTTGATCTGGTACAGAAGAACGCGCGCATTATGCGGGCAATCATCGCGGAGATCAAAAGGGTGAATTGTGAGGGAATCCTGATGATTGTCTCCAATCCGGTGGATATCCTGACATATGTGGCGCTCAAAGAATCCGGTTTTCCCAAAGAGCGGGTTATTGGCTCCGGCACTGTGCTGGATACCGCAAGGCTGAAATATCTTATCAGTGAGAAGCTGAGTGTGGACAGCAGGAATGTTCATGCGTTTATTGCCGGAGAACACGGAGACAGCGAGCTGGCCGTGTGGAGCTGCGCGAATATCTACGGCATTGGTCTGGAGGAGTTTGCGAAAATGAAGGGGCACAGTGATTTTGAGGAAGAAAAGGAGAAGATATACTATGCAGTGAGAGATAGCGCTTATGAGATCATCGACAGAAAGGGAGCGACCTACTATGGCATCGGCATGGCAGCGGCAAAAATCGCGGAGGCGATCGTGCGGGACAGCCATACAGTTGCGCCGGTATCTGTTTCCTTAGACGGAGAGTATGGTCTGTCGGGCCTGTGTCTGAGTATTCCGTCCGTGATCGGACGGGGCGGAGCGGAACAAGTACTGGAGATCAGCCTGAGTGAAGAAGAAAATGAGAAACTCCGAAGATCAGCAGAGGAACTCAAGGAAGTGCTGGGAGAGATTGATTTCATATAAAGAGGCGGAGAGAATATGGTCAAGAAAAGGATAGAGCAGCAGGAAAAACAGATGGCAGGCAAATAAGCGCTGTGTTTCCAAGAGTTTAGAAACGCAGGCAGGGCAGGATTCCCGGCGGGGGTTCTGCCCTGTCTTGTATTCTTATCTTATATGATTTTTAATCGCCTCGAAGCTTTCGGAACTGATCACATGCTCGATGCGGCACGCATCCTCAACCGCGATCTTTGGATCAACGCCGAGACGCTCCAGCCAAGAGGAGAGAAGCGTATGCCGTTCATAGATGCGGTCGGCGATCTCTTTCCCGGCAGGCGTAAGGGTAATATATCCTTCCGGGGAGACAACGATGTGTTCGCTTTCCCTTAATTTCTTCATTGCCACGCTGACACTGGACTTTTTAAAATCAAGTTCTGTCGCAATGTCCACGGAGCGTACAACGGGAAGCTTCTGGCTCAGGATCAGGATTGTTTCCAGATAGTTTTCAGCAGATTCATTTATATACATAATATACACCTCAATTATCAATTCGTACTGTAGATTCTCCGGGCAGCGGAGAATCATATCTTTTGATATTGTACCATAATCAAATATCAACATCAAATCTTTAATTAATTAGAAAAAATAAAAAAAGAATAAAATTATTCCTTGACAAGAATTGGAAGTTAGCGTATACTAACTATTGTATTTAATGATAATAATATTCAAGTTGATTGGAATCATGCTGATGCGCATGTAAACCAATAGTGGCCAGGAGGCGGAGAATATGAATTTGCTTGATGCAAAAGAGGGCGAGGAGTATATCATAAAGGATATCGTGACAGATGACGAAGAAATGAAATCATTTCTATTCTCTCTGGGGTGTTACAGCGGCGAGCCGATCACGGTCGTGACCCATTTAAAAGGCGGCTGTGTAGTCTCTATCAAAGACGGAAGGTATAATATTGATACTGATTTAGCGCAAGCTATTTCAATATAAAAAAATGGTGATTTGTGTCACTGTTTTTTTAAAGATTATGATTAGTTCCTGCTAATCTAAATTAGAAAATTCTAATCAATATAATGAAGGAGGAGTTTTGCATTATGAGGATTGCTTTTGCGGGAAATCCAAACAGCGGAAAGACGACCATGTACAACGCTCTCACAGGAAGAAACGAGCGTGTGGGAAACTGGGCCGGTGTTACGGTAGAGAGGAAGGAAAGCCTGATAAAGAAAGGCTGGTATGACGGGGCGGAGGAGCTGGTAGCGGTAGACCTTCCGGGCGCTTACTCTATGTCTCCGTTTACTTCCGAGGAGAGTATCACGAGCAGTTATGTGAAAAATGAAAATCCGGACGTGATCATCAATATCGTGGACGCGACCAACTTAAGCAGAAGCCTGTTTTTCACGACACAGCTTCTGGAACTGGGAGTCCCAGTGGTAGTAGCTCTGAATAAAAGTGATATCACGGGCAAAAAGCAGACAGAGATCAATGAGCAGCTTTTGTCAGAGAAACTGGGCTGCCCGGTCATCAAGACGATATCCACATCCTCAGGGCATGAGGGACTGAAAGAGGTTGTCAGCGCGGCAGCCGCTTTAAAGGGAAGCGGACAGAAAGCGCCGTATGTTCAGGCGGATATTGACCTGACGGATAAAAAAGCGGTTGAGGCTGCCGACAGAAAACGTTTCGAGTTTGTCAATGGCATCGTAAAGCAGGTAGAAAAGAGAAAAGTCTTCACAAAAGACAAAAATGCGCAGGATAAGATCGACAGCATCATCACCCACAAGATTGTCGGTATTCCGATTTTCGTAGCGGTCATCGTCCTTGTGTTCTACATATCACAGACGACACTTGGGACATGGATTGCGGATTGGCTGGTGGCGCAGATCGAGACGTTCCAAAGCTGGGTCGGCGGACTGATGGAAAATGCGAACCCGCTGTTATATGCGCTCCTTGTCGACGGTATTATCGGCGGCGTCGGCGCGGTTGTCGGATTCCTTCCGTTGGTAATGGTCATGTATTTCCTGATCGCTCTGCTGGAAGACTGCGGATACATGGCGCGCGCGACAGTCGTGCTTGACCCGATCTTCAAGAGGGTCGGTCTTTCCGGTAAATCCGTGATCCCCATGGTTATCGGTACCGGGTGCGCGATTCCCGGAGTCATGGCATGCCGAACGATCCGAAATGAAAGGGAGCGCAGAACAACCGCAATGCTCACGCCGTTTATGCCCTGCGGCGCGAAAATTCCCGTGATCGCTCTGTTTGCTGGAGCATTTTTCGCGGATGCGTGGTGGGTGTCAGCTACCATGTATCTGGCAGGCATCCTGCTTGTCCTTTTGGGAGCACTGCTCGTAAAAAAGATCACCGGACAGAAGTACAGAAAATCATTCTTCATTATTGAGCTTCCGGAATACAAGATCCCGAGCTTAAAAAGAGCGTGTGTATCCATGCTCGAGCGCGGGAAAGCATACATCGTCAAAGCGGGAACTGTTATCCTTGTGTGCAACACGGTGGTACAGATCATGCAGAGCTTTAACTGGCAGTTCCAGCTTGTGGAAGAAGGCGCGGAAGGATCTTCCATCCTCGCGTCAGTCGCGCATCCGTTCGCAATCCTGTTCATCCCGCTTGGATTCGGTGTGTGGCAGCTCGCGGCGGCAGCGGTTACAGGCTTTATCGCAAAAGAGAACGTCGTCGGTACACTGGCGGTTGTTTACGGTGTGACCAATCTGATCGATACAGATGAATTTGCGTTAGTAGGAAGCGGAAGTGAGGTAGCGGCAGTCATGGGACTTACAAAGGCAGCGGCGCTTGCCTATCTGATGTTCAACCTCTATACCCCGCCGTGCTTTGCGGCTATGGGTGCGATGAACTCGGAGATGAAGAGCGGGAAATGGCTGCTTGGAGGTATCTGTCTCCAGCTTGCGACAGGTTATACAGTGGCATTCCTCGTATATCAGATCGGTACTTTTATAACAACAGGAGCTCTTGGAACTGCTTTTGTTCCGGGTCTGATCGCGGTTCTTGCCTTCGCGGCTATCATCCTCTGGAGAATACGCAAGTCAAATCAGGAATTTGCGGCGGAATACAGTTTACATTCATAAAATGCCGGCAAAAATTACAGGCGGCGGGCAAAGTGTCACGCTTTGTCCGCTGTCCGGCGTTAGAAAAGGGGTGGATGGATATATGATGGCAGACGTGATCGTTGTAATTATTCTGGTATTAATCATCGGGAGCGCGGTCGCTTATCTGGTGAGGGCGAAGCGAAGCGGCGTGAAATGTGTCGGCTGTCCGGCAGGCGGGAGCTGCTCTGGAAGCCGGAAAGTGAAAAAGAAAAAACTTGCGGGAACGGTGATCGGGAAAAAGACTATACAGATCTCGGGCATGACATGCAGTCATTGCGTGATGAGCGTGACGGACAGCCTCAACCGGATAGACGGTGTGCGGGCGGAAGTCAATCTGTCCAAAGGAAACGCAGTCGTTTCCTATGACCGGGATATCGATGATAACATATTGAAAAGTGCAGTAGAAAAAGCTGGTTTTAAAGTAGATTCCATCCATGCTTAGCGTGGGGAGCAGGGAATCATGGAGGAAACCCGGATGAACAGAGAAAAGGAGCAGATCATAGACAGATTAAAAGCAAACGGCTGCAGGATCACAAAGCAGCGAAGCGAGCTTTTGGACATTATATTAGAAAGGCGCTGCTCCAGTTGCAAGGAGATCTATTATCAGGCGTCAAAAAAGGATGATTCCATAGGGATTGCCACAGTTTACCGCATGGTAAACGCGCTGGAAGAGATCGGTGTAGTCAGCCGGAGAATCGTGTATGAGGTTTCCCTTGAGGAAACGGAAAAGCAGGAGGAGCACAGATAGAAAGATAAAGGGAGGGTGTCGTTGTCATAACGGCATCCTTTTTTAAACAAATTTTAATAGTATTCAGATATAGTTGATGTTACAATGTCAATGGCGCAGTCATTATTATATACTGGCATTGAAGGGGACGATAAAAGCAGGCGGGAGGAACGGCATGATTAGAGAAATCTTGAAACTCGGAGATTCAAGACTGTATGAGATCAGCGAAGAAGTGACAAAAGATGATACGGACATGATCAGGGAGTGGGTCGCTGATCTGCATGATACCCTTATGGATTACAGGGAAACTTATGGAGCGGGGCGGGCAGTGGCGCTGCCGCAGATAGGCGTAGCCAAGCGTCTGCTGTATATGTATACGGACAGACCCTATGTGTTTATCAATCCTGCGATGGAGTTCCCCGATGATGAAAAATACGAGCTGATGGATGACTGTATGTCTTTCCCGGGACTGATGGTGAAAGTATCCCGGTACAAAAGGGCGGTTATCCATTATATGGATGAAGAGTTCAAACCCCGGACGATGGAGTTGGAAGGGGATCTGTCTGAACTTTTGCAGCATGAGTACGACCATCTTGACGGCATACTGGCGACCATGCGGGCAGTGGATAACAAGTCATTATATATGGGGCAGATGAAGAGGGAGCTATGAGAAAGATAAGATTATACATTTCTATGAGCCTAGACGGATATATCGCTGACAAAAACGGAGACGTATCGTGGCTTTCCGGTCACGGACAGGATGAAGAAAATATAGATACTTACTCTGAATTTATCAAAAATGTCGATACCGTCATCATGGGTTGGAATACGTATCATCAGATTGTGACAGAACTTTCACCGCAGGAATGGGTATATGCAGACCTGAAAAGCTATGTGATCACCC
>DWYT01000132.1 GCA_019118545.1 Candidatus Mediterraneibacter merdavium
TCAATTATATAAAGAGATAAATACCGGTTTCTTATTATTGAAATCAAATAAATTAACATACAAGCAATATAGATTATAAGATATAATCCATAATTATTTAACATTACATCAATTCCTTTTGAACTAGACGATTCATATGTTTCAAAGGAAAATTCCGTATTAAAAAACCAGTCACATCCTAGAAGAGACAATACTAATAAGTTATTTATGAACAAAATAGTTTTGTAATGTTTTTTCATATTTTCCTACCCTAAAGTAATATTATAGATCATGTTACTGATTTCATCATACAGACTCCTTATGTTTTTCTTGTCAACTAGACAATAAGACAAGTCTGTATGATTATTTCGACTTCTTCCCTTTCTTTTTGCCAATGATAATTATATTCTAAGATAGATCATTAACCATATCTTTTTCAGAAAAAAGTTTTTTCGCTAGCTTTAGCATCAGAGATATTTCCTGTAGTTATCGATTAACACCACCTGTTACTATAATATCATAAGAAAAAGGAAAAATATATTGCCAGAATAGAAGAAAAAACACAGAAAAATCGTATAATATTCACAAAAAAATCACAATTTGAGAATGAATAAATTTAAAAGTTGTAATATTCAATAAGGAAGGGACTGTCGCATCTATGACCTGTGCCAGAGGGACCTCGCTTTTATCTGGCTGACCAAAGGCCAGAAGCCACAAAGGGATGTTCTTTTTGCTTAGCTCAGCTTACACACATCCACCCACTCTTTGGCTCCGGAATACATCTCCAACTCTTCACAGGTCATCTCTACCGCAGAGTTTGCGCTTCCCGCTGCGGGGAATACAGATGCGAACCGCTTCATAGAAACGTCGAGGTACACGCTGACAGAGGGCGGGTTTCCGAAGGGGCATACGCCTCCGATGGCATGTCCAGTCATCTGCTCCACATCCTCTGCGGAGAGCATCTTTGCCTTCATTCCGAAGCAGTGCTTGAATTTGCTGTTATCTACTTTCGTGTCTCCGGCTGTCACCACGAGGATGGCGGCATCCTTGTCCTTTGTGTAGAAGGACATCGTCTTGGCGATGCGCGCTGGCTCCACGCCGACCGCCTGCGCGGCAAGTTCTACCGTGGCGCTGGAGACGGGAAATTCGAGAATCTCCTTATCAATATTGTTTTCTTTAAAATAATTTTTCACAAGTTCAACAGACATGATGATCCCTTCTTTCTTTAAATATATGTTACGCAGCGGACACAGACCGGATATGCTTCATTTCTTAATTATACTACAATTTTGAGAGCGTGGGAACAGGAAGTTTTCCGGCCAGTTTTCTGGGCAAATTTAGCGACTATCAGCGTCATTGCATTTTTCACCTGAGCGTGGTAACATATTGTGCAAAGGGGAGCTTGCGTATGAAGCAGGCTGAGAGTAAGCTGGATGCTTTGACCCGGAACCTGATTTGGGTAATGCCAACGTAGGGAGATGTGAGACTGTGATTCGTGCGGGTATACCACTATCAGGGTACCTGCTTTTCTTTTCTGTATTACTCATAATAGGAGCAAAGGAGAACACGAAAATGAAAAAATGTCTGGAAAATGTAAGGAAGAACGTACCTCTGGTACACAACATCACGAATTATGTTACGGTGAATGACGTGGCGAATATCCTGCTGGCATGCGGCGGCAGTCCCATCATGTCGGACGAGCCGGAGGATGTGGAGGACATCACATCCATCTGCGGCGGACTGAACATCAATATTGGAACGCTTCACAAGTCCAGCATCGAGGGGATGATGCGCGCAGGGAAACGCGCCAACGAGCTGGGACATCCGGTGCTCTTAGATCCCGTGGGAGCAGGGGCGAGTAAGCTGCGCACGGAGACGGCGTTAAATATTATGAAAGAGATCAGACTCACCGTGATCCGAGGAAATATTTCCGAGATTAAGACTCTCGTTCAGGGCAGCGGTACTACAAAGGGCGTGGACGCTGACGTGGCGGACGCGGTGACAGAGGATACACTGGACGATGCGATCACATTTGTAAAGGCATTTGCGAAAGAAAGCGGATGTATCATTGCCGTGACTGGAGCTATTGATCTGGTATCTGACGGGGATCGGTGCTATGTGATCCGAAACGGCAGACCGGAGATGGGGAAGATTACGGGAACCGGATGCCAGCTTTCCGGTATGATGACAGCCTATGTGACAGCCAATCCGGAGCGGCCGCTTGAGGCGGCAGCAGCGGCTGTATGTATTATGGGCCTTGCGGGAGAACTCGGTTGGAGCCGGATGCAGGACGGGGACGGAAACTCCACCTACCGTAATCGGATCATTGACGCTGTCTATAATATGACGGGGGAGGAACTGGAGAAAGGGGCAAAATATGAAGTGCGATAACGTGCAGGACGACAAGCTGCAGGAAATTAAGAGGCAGGATGCGAAAGCCGCAAAAAGCAGAATGTTAAATTGCTCTAAAGAGGATCTTCTGCTCTACGCGGTGACGGACCGAAGCTGGCTGAACGGGCATACATTGTATGAGCAGGTGGAGAGCGCAATCCGAGGCGGGGTTACCTTTGTCCAGCTTAGGGAGAAGCATCTGGCGGTCGAGACATTCCTCAAAGAAGCGAAGGAACTTAAAGAGCTCTGCGCCAAATACCATGTGCCTTTTGTGATCAATGACAATGTGGATATTGCCGCCCGAATCGACGCGGACGGCGTCCATGTGGGGCAGAGCGATATGGAAGCGCTGGACGTGCGGAAGCGGTTAGGCCCTGATAAAATCCTCGGCGTCTCCGCCCAGACTGTGGAGCAGGCATTGAAAGCTCAGGAGCACGGCGCTGATTACTTAGGAGTAGGGGCCGTATTTCCCACGGGATCTAAGGACGACGCTGTAGAGGTTGATCATCAGACCCTGCGGGCGATATGCGAGGCAGTGGACATCCCTGTCATTGCCATCGGCGGAATCACCAAAGACAATGTAAAAGAGCTGGGGAGCAGCGGAATCTGCGGGATTGCGGTCATCAGCGCCATCTTCGCCCAGACGGATATCAAGGAAGCGGCGCGTGTGCTGAAAGAGCGCACATCGGAAGCGGTAGGAGGAGAGACCGGATGATAAAGGGTGTCATATTTGATGTGGACGGTGTGCTGCTTAATTCCATGCCTGTGTGGGAGAATCTGGGAGAACTCTATCTGAACCGCCTTGGCATCGAGGCGGAGAAAGGGTTGGGGGACGTGCTGTTCACTATGAGCATGGAAGAAGCGTCTGATTATCTGATCTCCCACTATGGACTTGACAAGACTCCGCAGGAGATCATCAGCGGATTAAACAGTGAGGTAAAAGACTTCTATGAGAACCGCGTTCCGCTAAAGGAAGGGGTGCGCCAGTACCTTGATGAATTCCGGGAGAGAAAGATTCCCATGGTGATCGCCACATCAGGCGACCGCAGGAACGCGGAGGCAGCGCTTAAGCGCCTGAAAGTATTTTCTCATTTTCAGGGAATCTTTACCTGTTCCGAGATCGGGAGCGGGAAGAACCAGCCGGACATTTATTATGCCGCAGCGCTCCAGCTTGACACAGAT
The DNA here is from genome assembly GCA_019118545.1 of Candidatus Mediterraneibacter merdavium. GTDB lineage: Bacteria > Bacillota > Clostridia > Lachnospirales > Lachnospiraceae > Mediterraneibacter > Mediterraneibacter merdavium. The sequence goes on from DWYT01000132.1 coordinate 3,553, forward strand.
CCCGGGGACACACTGGTCTTTGAAGATGCTCTCCATGCCATACAGACGGCGAGGAGGGCAGGATTTAAGACGGTTGGGATCTATGACATGGCAAATGACAGAGATCTGGCGCAGATATGGAATACGGCGGACATCTATCTGCCGGAATTCAAGGATTTTGAAATATTCTGGAAAAGAGCGTCCGCCCTGTAATTGAGAAAAAGCAGGGGCAGGACACTTTTCAGCGGCAGGCCGGGGGCACCACTTTCTGCCGCTATATAAAATTAATGCTGAGTAACGTCAGTGCACAAGGGGCAATATGCGGCTTGTATACACGACGCTGACAAGAAGAAAGGATGAGAGATTATGAGGACAGCATTAACAATCGCAGGGACAGACCCAAGCGGAGGCGCCGGGATTCAGGCAGATATCAAGACCATGACCGCGAATGGCGTGTTTGCCATGAGCGCGGTGACGGCTTTGGTTGCGCAGAATACGACCGGCGTAAGAGGAATCATGGAGGTATCTCCTGAATTTCTAAAGGAACAGATTGACTGTGTATTTACAGACATCCGCCCGGATGCGGTAAAGATCGGAATGGTATCGTCTATTGGACTGATACAGGCAATCGCTGAGAAGCTGACAGAGTATAAGGCGGAAAATATCGTGGTAGACCCGGTTATGGTAGCTACGAACGGGGCGAAGCTGATCAGTGATGATGCCATAGATACACTGAAGGAAAAACTTTTTCCCATCGCGGACATCCTCACACCCAATATTCCGGAAGCGGTAGTCCTCTCGGGGATGAAGATCAGGACAGAGGAAGACATGATGAAAGCGGCGGAGATGATCGGCAGAGAATATGATTGCGCAGTGCTCCTCAAAGGAGGACATCAGATCAACGACGCAAATGATTATCTGTACAGAGCCAAAGGAGGCCGCTGGTTCTGTGGAAAGCGGATCGACAATCCGAACACCCACGGTACAGGATGCACACTTTCCAGCGCTATCGCCTCCAATTTGGCGAAGGGATTTGATATGGACACATCCGTGGAGCGGGCGAAAGCATATATCTCCGGAGCGCTTGGCGCCATGCTTGATCTGGGAGCAGGCAGCGGGCCTATGAATCATGCCTTTGATATCTCCGGCGAATATGTAAAGACCGCGATGTAAAAGCCTGTATTTACGGGGATGCAACCCTAGGTTTACATCAATTTCTTCAAACGCAACAGCAATGTGCTTGAATTGTGCTTGTCAATTCTCCGTGGGTTCTATACAATAGAAGACAGCGACAGAAGAGAATGTCTTGGTTTCTGACGTAAGATACAGTAAAAAGGAATGGAGAATGAAATATGGACAGTTCAATATTTATCGGAACATGGTGGGCGTTAGTCCCGCCGCTTTTGGCGATCATCCTCGCGCTGGTTACAAAGGAAGTGTACAGCTCCCTCTTTATCGGCGTAGCAGTGGGCGCCCTGCTGTACAGCGGATTCCATCCGTGGAATGCTTTTGTGAATTTCTTTGATATCATGAAGAACAGTATGAATCTCAATATTCTGATCTTCGACGTATTGCTTGGCATGATTATCGTGCTCATGGCCAAGTCGGGAGGCTCCGGCGCCTACGGCAGATGGGCGGGGACAAAGATCAAGTCAAAGAGGAGCGCCCTTCTGGCGACCACCGGACTTGGTATTCTTATCTTTGTGGACGATTATTTCAACTGCCTGACCGTTGGCTCTGTCATGCGTCCGGTGACAGACCGCTACAAAGTATCAAGGGCAAAGCTGGCCTATATCATTGACGCGACGGCGGCTCCGGTCTGCATTATCGCTCCGATCTCAAGCTGGGCGGCGGCAGTCAACTCATATGTGCCGGAAGACGCGGGGATCAGTGGCTTCCAACTGTTTTTAAATACAATACCATATAATCTCTATGCGATTCTGACACTTGTGATGGTATTTTTTGTAACGGTCACGGCTTTTGACTTTGGCCTGATGAAGAAGCATGAGGAAAATGCCGCGAAAGGCGACCTCTTCACAAGCGGTGCGGAAGAATTTGAACAGGTATCAGAAGAGGAAGTGAACCCGAACGGAAAGGTCATGGATCTGGTTCTTCCCGTTGCGGTGCTCATCGTCTCCGCCATCGGCGCCATGATCTACACCGGATACCTCGGCGGCGCGACGGACATTATCACGGCATTTTCCGGCTGTGACGCTGAGACCAGCCTGATCTTTGCCACCATGGTGACTATCTTCTTTATGGTGATTTTGTATCTGCCAAGGAAAGTCGTGACATTTAAAGGGTTCATGGACAGCCTTGTGGAAGGGTTCAAGCTGATGATCCCCGCAGTTACGATCCTGATTTTTGCATGGTCCTTAAAAGGTATGGGCGATGCACTCGGACTGGCTGATTTTGTGGGACATGTGGTAGGGGACAATGCGTCCGCCAGCATCTTTATTCCTGCGGTTCTGTTTGCTGCGGCGGTGTTCCTGTCGTTTTCTACGGGGACATCGTGGGGGACATTTGCCATTCTGGTACCGATTGCGACAAGTATGTTCTCGGGAAGCGACAATATGCAGATGATGATCATCTCCGTATCCGCGGTACTTGCGGGAGCAGTGTGCGGCGACCATATCTCTCCGATCTCGGATACGACGGTTATGTCCTCGGCAGGGGCGCAGAGCAACCACATTAACCATGTGTCCACACAGATGCAGTATGCGGCGGTAGTGGCGGTCATCTGTTTCTTCGGATACATTCTCGCAGGACTTGTCCATATCTGGTGGGTTGTTCTGGGCGTCAGCCTGATCGTTCTTATCGCAGTGCTCACCGGGATGAAACTTGTGCTTGGAAAGAGCAGGGAGAAAGGTAATGTCTGAGTTTGTGCTGATCGATGCGCCGTATATTGACCAGAGCGGCGCATATCCCACCGGCTGCGAGAGCGTGTCTGCTGTGATGCTGCTCCGTTTTCTCGGAGTGGAGATCACGGTAGATGAGTTTATAGAAAATTATCTGGATAAGCAGGGATTTGAACAGCGGGACGGGGAGCTTTACGGCCCCGACCCGCGAAAATATTTCTGCGGCAGTCCATATGATGAGGATTCCTTCGGATGCTATGCTCCGGTGATCGCCAAAGCGCTTGGCAAAGTGCTGTCAGAGAGAACAGTAAAAGGCGCGGCGTCAGAGAAGGGGCGTAAGGAGCACATACCTGTGTATGAAGCTGTGGACGAGACAGGGACGCCCCTTTCAAAGCTTGTTCACCGGTATATTGACAGGGGGATGCCTGTTGTCTGCTGGGCGTGTATCAATATGCGGGAGCCGATTATAGGGCCGCAGTGGCGGCTTATGGATACAGGGGAGATATTTACATGGGTGTCTAACGAACATTGTATGCTCCTCGTCGGATATGATGAAAAAGGATATTATTTTAATGACCCGTATGAAGGAAATGGACTTGTCCATTATCCGAAAGACATGGCTGAGGACAGATACCGCGCACAGCATATGCAGGCAGTGGCGGCAGTGCGAAAGGGAGAAAGGGAAAATTAACTCTATACATCCGTGCCAATGAGTGATATAATAAACGACAGATGTGGAAACATAGCTCAGCTGGGAGAGCGCTCGCCTGACTAGCGGGAGGTCATGGGTTCGAGCCCCGTTGTTTCCATTATCTCTCTGGGGTATTAGCGCAGTTGGGAGCGCGCAACATTCGCATTGTTGAGGCCACGGGTTCGAATCCCGTATACTCCATTGTATATCGCCGGTATTTATGCGGGGTTTCAGTTTTCGTGCTGCATTTTGTGTTGCATGAATTTCTTGGAATCCCGCATAGCTTTTTTAATCACCTTGTCACTTTTCACAATTCCGTTTTGCCATCAGACCGGATGAAAAGCCGATTGGCAAACAAGGCAGATAACACAGATAATGAAAATTCAGAGTAAAATAACACATAAAAATACGTAACAGGCATTGAAATACGTAAAAATACGTGATATAATTTAAGCATGATAAGGGAAGGAGATACAAAAGATGCCCATGACACCGAAGGAGATGATAAAACATCTCAAGAAAAACGGGTTTGAGGAGATCAGACAAAACGGTTCCCATATTACTATGAAGAATCGGATCACTGGAAAAACAGTGATTGTTCCTTATCACTCCAAAGCCATGAAAAAAGGGTTGGAGCAAGCAATACTTAAACAGGCGGGGCTGAAATAGCCCTGTCCCAAAAGCTTGAAGCGGAGGTATCACATATGAACAAGTTATTTTATCCGGCATTATTTCACAGAGCAGAAGAAGGTGGATTCTGGGTGTCCTTCCCTGATTTCCCTGAGTGTTTTACCGAGGGAGACGATATGACGCAGGCCTATGAAATGGCTGTTGAGGCAATGGGACTTGCGCTGGTAAACAGAAAGGAAGAAGGAGAGAAGATCCCGCAGCCAACGGAAGTTGACAAAATATCGGTTGGTGGTGGGACGTTGGTGATCATAGAATTCGATATGCTTGATTACCAGAGGAAACACAATTCCCGGGCGGTGAAAAAGACACTCAGTATTCCGGAGTGGCTGAATGAAGAAGCGATCGCGCTCGGAGTAAATTTTTCTCAGGTTCTTCAGGAGGCGCTAATGAGCAAGCTGAATATTAACAGATAGGTAAATGAAATAGAAGAAGATCAGAGGACGTGCAACAGCGCCCTCTTTTGCTGCGGCATCACAACAAGAAGGAGAAAAATACGAAGTGGATCGCGCGGTACAATAGCAGTCTTGGGATGAATGGAGTGGATATGAATCACTGTTATCGCGATTTTCCGTCTGAGATTATTGGAAAATCAACACTGCTTACGTCCTCTGCGCCGTCCGATGTGTCGGGATCAACGATTGAGCTTGTCGCGGATGTCATGCAGGGCAAATACGGGGACGGCGATGCAAGAAAGTCGGTAATTGACATACGGAAGGAGCGGCTGGCCAGACAATGAGAATCCTGATAGACACAAATATAATCTTAGACATCCTGCAAAGGCGGTGCCAGCCATTCTCCCCGCAGATTTCTTGAACAAGTAAGTGTACCGCCATTCTTAATGTTAACTCAAAATAAGTAAAAGCAAAAGCGCCGGGAGCCTAAAATGTCCCCGGCGCTTTTTTGAACTTGATAAAAACTCCATGTACATTATATTACTGAAAGGTTTGCTGTAAGATCAGTGTTTTCTGTAGCCGCATTTTGGGCATACACCGTTTTCATTCAGCGCGATACCGCACAGCGGGCAGCGGTCGATCTTGTTGTTTGTCGTAAATTCCGCTGAGGCAGCATTGACGCCGCTTGTAAAAGTGAGCTTGGCGATATTCAGCTTATCTTTCAGCAGATCATATACGATTTTGATCATGCCTTCTACTGTCAGAGTCTCCTTTGTCACTACAAGGCGGCAGTCAGGATACGCGGTTGCTAATTCCGTTTTGAAAGCAGGACCTTTCATCTGGTTGTTCGGAGCGCCGTCTTTGATCCCCTGTTTCTCGTAGACGTCAAGAATAGCGGGCAGAAGAGGATCGTCTTCTCTTAAAATCAGAGCGTGGTCAAAATTTTTCAGAACTTCCCAAGCTGTTTTCTGAATCTCGTTGCAGGGGAACACCATGTTTACTCCGGGTTCGATTGAATCCTCGACTTCAATGGTCAGAACTCCTGTATGTCCGTGCAGATATTGCGCTTCGCCTTTGAAGCCGTAGAATCTGTGGGCATATTGCAGATCTAATGTGGTAATGCTTCTCATACTGATTTCCTCCTGTTTGAAATATATATTTACGGGATTGTGCGCCCGCATACGCACGTAATAAGGGGTTCTCTGCGTCAGAGAACTGCTCCGAAGCTGTAGGACTGTGTGCCGTAGTATAATTTCTAATAATAGTAATTAGAATTAGAATAATTCTAATTTTAATATAACTGCGGCAGACGAATTTGTCAAGTAATATTTAATAAATAAAATATAATGTGCTTCCGTTTCCCTCAGAACACCTGATTCATAATGCTTAATCCGACGATTCCCGCAGCGCCTACGGCATAGATACAGTTAATGGCCACGCAGAGCTGCATCCATTTGTTTCTTACCTTCCACGCCGTATAAGAGAAGACAGAAAACAGGCCGGAGAAGATCATAAATGCTGCATAGCTGTAAATGATGATCTCCGCTGCCGGGGATTCAAGCGCCCAGTCAAATGTGCGCAAGGGAAGGATCGTCCATGGGATGAAGAGCATAAGGGTAGAAACAGTGGTACATAGTTTGTTTTTCATAATCATTATCTCCTTTCTGATGCGCCGAACCGTATACAGGATACGGCAAGCGCTGTGATCATAATGAAAGCGGCGGCAGGCAGCCACGGGAGCCAGTCGATGCGGGTGTCGTACATCCCCTCGGCTGCTTTTCCGTATTGGATCATCAGCAGATAGAAGGGATAGCTCATCGGGTAGATGAACCAGATCTTTGTGTTGATGATCAGGACAGAGGGCACGATGGACGCAAGACCGATTCCCACGGAGAAGACGGGGGCCTGCACCAGCGTGGCGATCATCCAGAATACGGCCGCCATGGGGATGGCAGCGGCATAGATGGCCAGTGCGTTCCCGCAGATAAAGAGCGGGTTCAGAATGAAATTGTAATCCTGTATCTGACTTACCACTGCCGCGCTGACATAGTAGGCGCAGATGGTCATGATCATCTGCGCAAAGGACAGAAGCACCAGCACTGTGAACTTGGCAAGGCAGAGTTTGGCCGTGTTTACCGGCAGGGAGAGCATTTTCAGGATGCCGCCATGGGAACGCTCAGTCTGGGTGAGAAGGACAGTGCAGATCACGAGCGAAGCCGGGATCATGAACCAGACCATTCCCATAAAACCCTGAATGAAAAAATTCTTTTCCGGCGTGATCGGGATGCCGCGCACGTCGAAAATGCCGTCAGAATTGATTATGCTGGGAATCCACATCATAATGACCGGGACCAGCAGGATCAAAAGGATCTTGCTTCGGCGGATTTTTTTCAGTTCTACATGGATGAGAGAGAAGAAATTCATTCTGTATACCTCCTGATCTTGTTATAGAGAAGTTCTATAAAGCCAAATGCCGCGGTTTCCGCCGTGCAGACGCCCAGAAAGAGGGGAACACGGCCGTTTTCAGCCGCCATGGCAAGAGTCTGGTAAGGCGAGCTGAACGGACACAGGCTGAGAACAGTATGATCCTGCGGGAAAATGGACAACGTAAATACAAGTATGACGCCGATCCCGAGGGACACCCACATATTTTTACATGCAGAAGCGATTACCAGCATGAGCATGACCGTCGGAAGGGCGACCGCCCACTGGAACAGTGCGGTACAAAGAAGTCCTGCCGGATCGGCCTTATAGGATGGAAACCAGTGGAGCGAGCACCCCATGAGGGTAATGGTCTCGACCACGTTCATCATTGCCATGGTCAGTGCGGCGATGACGAATTTCCCAAGGAACAGGCTTCCCGTTCGGACAGGGAGAACATCCATTTTCTGTGAACCGTTGTTTGCGTGTTCGATGTTGTACATCATGCAGGCTCCGCAAATTGCTGTCAGGACGTTGAGCATTGCCATCATCTGCCAGTTGGCGTCCGTCAGGATGCGAAAAGGGTCTCCGGGCAGGGATGTAAAACTCTCCGGCCGTACCAGCATGTTGACAAGCGGGAATGTCGCTGCGAGGAGAGAACCGCCCAGAAAAGCGGGGAAATATCCGGTCCGCTTCAATTTTTTTATCTCCAGATTCAGAATCATCATCGGCCACCTCTTTTCCGGTTGTCTTCATCGATCATGGCAAGGAAGGTGTCCTCCAGATTATCCGTGGGGAATCCGTTGTCATGGGCGTTTGCTTTCAGTTCATCCATCGTTCCTTCGAACAGCAGCCGCCCGTGATTGAGAATCCCGATATCGTCCGCCATCAGCTCCACTTCTGATAAGAGGTGGGAGGAGACGAGCACCGTACAGTCGAACTGCCGGGGAAGAGACTTAATGAGAGTGCGGATCTCGTGGATTCCCACCGGGTCAAGACCGTTTGTGGGCTCGTCGAGAATCAGGATGGGCGGGCGGCCGATGAGCGCTCCTGCCAGTCCCAGCCGCTGTTTCATACCCAGAGAGTATTTTCTCGCCAGCCGTTTTCCGAACTGCGTCAGCCCTACCAGCTTAAGGGCGTCATGGACACTGCTTTTCGGAAGGCCGAGAGTCCTGCGGATGATATCGAGGTTCTCCTCTCCGGTCAGATTGCCGTAGAAGGCGGGAGACTCGATGAAGGAACCGGTCTGCCTCAAGATGTCCATCCGGTCGGCGGGATAGGTTTTCCCGGCGATGTGAAAACGCCCGGAAGTAGGGTGAGTAAGTCCGAGAAACATTTTCATGGTCGTAGACTTGCCCGCGCCGTTCGGCCCAAGGAAACCGTAGACAGTTCCCTTACGGATATGCAGATTCAGATGAGATACGGCCGTAAAGTCTCCGTATGATTTCGTCAGATTTTTTGTCTCAATGATATTCATATTATTGATGCTCCTTTCATGGTACGCGTATCAGGCGTTCCCTGTGATGGTTACAGTATAGCCGCGCAACCTTGCGGGAACATTCTCATAACCTTACAGTTACCTTACATTTTATCGCCGCGCGGGGCAGAGAAGGCAGAACCATGCTATAATCACAGGAAGAAGAGGTCACAGGAGGAAATGCAGATGGCAGCAGATTATTTAAAAGAAAAAAAGATACTGCTCGTGGATGACGAGAAGGAGATCATTAAGATGATAACAGAATTTCTTCAGGAGGACGGATACTCGCAGATCAGGGCGGCGGGTACAGTGGCGGAAGGGCTTCAGGCTGTGAGGGAGTGGCAGCCGGAAATGGCTGTTCTGGATGTGATGCTGCCGGACGGAGACGGGTTTTCTTTGTTTGAAAAGATGAAGGAGTTCACAGAGATCCCGGCTCTCTTTCTGACAGCGCGGGGAGAGGACGAGGACAGGATACAAGGGTTGGGGCTCGGCGCGGACGACTACATGGTCAAGCCGTTTCTGCCAAAGGAACTGCTCCTGCGCATCGGCATTATCCTGAAACGCTGTTATAAAGATGAAGATCCGCTGATACAGCTTGCCGGAAGCCAGATCGACCTTGCGCGGGCAGAGGTGGTGAAAAACGGGGGACGGCTGCCTCTTACGGCAAAGGAGTACGACATACTCCGGGCGCTTTGCCGCAATGCCGGGCGGATCGTGACGATTGACCAGCTCTGCGAAGCCGCATGGGGAGAGAACCCTTTCGGCTATGAGAACAGCCTGATGGCACATATCCGGCGGATACGGGAGAAGATAGAAGAAAACCCGTCAAAGCCAGTCTCCCTGACCACGGTGAAGGGACTTGGGTATAAACTGGTTATGGAGGATAAAAGGATATGAGAAGCATCGGAAAGCTGACCCGCAGGTTTTTGGGGATTCTGGCGCTGAGCACATTTTTACTTTTGGCGGTGAATTTTGTATTCCTGCTGATCATCGCAGGCACCACGACACCGGGGATGGGGCCGTGGACGACCGCCGGAGAGACAGAAGCCGCTCTGGAGAAGCGGGGAGACGGATATATCCTTTCTGATGAAATGGCCCGGAATCTGAAATCTGAGAATGCGTGGGCCATCTATATTGATAATGATACAATGGAGGTACAGTGGCATACAAACGATCTGCCTGCAGAGATCCCCATGCAGTATTCACTTGCGGATATCTCTGATCTGACCAGAGGGTATCTGATGGATTATCCCACATATACAGCGGGCTCCGAAGAAGGGCTCGTAGTCGTGGGGTTCCCCAAAGACCGCTACTGGAAGCATATGAGTCCTTCCTGGGACTATGACTTTATCAAAAATTCTCCGTATATTGCGCTGGCAGTGATCGGCGCGAATATCGCGATGATTTTCGTGATTTATATGACGGCGAATTTCAGGTTGTTAAAATCTGTAAAACCGATCGCGGACGGGATTCAGGCACTTCCCACAAAAGAACCTGTCTATGTAAAGGAAAAAGGTATTCTGTCCGACCTAGCGAAAAATATCAACCGGACGGCGGAGATTCTGGACATTCAGAGGGCAGATATTAAGAAAAAGGAAATGGCCCGTTCCGACTGGATCTCGGGCGTATCCCATGACATTCGGACTCCTCTCTCCATGGTCGTGGGCTATGCGGGACAGATGGAGGAGGATGACGCTCTGTCAGCGGACGGGCGCCGCAAAGCCGCGGTGATCCGCCGTCAGAGCACGAAGATCAAAAATCTGGTCAATGATCTGAATCTGGCGTCAAAGCTGGAATATAACATGCAGCCGCTAAGGCTAGAACAGGTGAATATGGTAGCAGTAGCGCGCCGGTGCGCGGCGGATTTTATCAATTCAGACCTGAGCGGAGAATACCCGCTGGAGTGGAAGACTGCGGAAAGCCTTGATTCCTGTGTGATAGAAGGAGATAAAGAGCTGCTTGGCAGGGCAGTCGGCAATCTGCTCAATAATGCACGGGAGCATAACCCGGATGGCTGTGTGGTCTCAGTGGAGGTGTACACAGAAGGGACACAATGCTGTGTTGTGGTCGGGGACAGCGGCATTGGTATCACTGAGGAAGAACTGGAGAGACTTAAGAATACACCTCACTATATGATGAATGACAGCGGGATAGAAGAGCCGCGTCACGGACTGGGGATGCTGATTGTCCGTCAGATCATGAAAGCTCATGGGGGAGAGGTCAGCCTTTCGGCGGCGGAACCTCACGGACTGAAAGTGACGATAAAGATTCCACTCCGGGAAGATGCGCCTTAAAATACGCAAAACCGGAGCTGTGAAGTCCCACAGGGCAAAGAGGTCGCGGCGGTATTTCTGGATGGGCGCGGCGGCCCGTTCCTGCTCCCGCAGGTGCAGACAGAAACGTCGGATCAGTTTGTCAGTCAGTTCATAAGATTTTTTTCGCATAACAGCATCCTCCTTTGGTCAGATACCGTTATTGTACCGAAACACTGATTTCTTATCCCCATAAAGCGGAATTGCATATTAAAAAAGCTTTTCCTATGCTATGTTATAGAAGTAAACGTTTGCTGTTTTTTTATTTCAGTTTCCGCTGTTCTTTGTTTTCTTGTTGATTATTCTTGATTTTTTAAACACAGATGATAATATATAGAAAATTGAACAGGTGGGGAAA
>DWYT01000133.1 GCA_019118545.1 Candidatus Mediterraneibacter merdavium
CCTTTCTTAAAGTATACCTTCTCAGGTGTTCTGAACCACAGCATATTCTCTCTCCTCTCGGCAACTGTCTTCACATTCAGAAGATGTTTTACTCCAACGTTCTCTGATACAGAGTTTCCGCCCCATGAACCGCATCCAAGTGTCAGTGACGGAGCAAGCTTGAAGTTGTACAGGTCACCGATACCACCCTGTGAGGACGGTGTGTTGATCAGCACACGGCATGTCTTCATCGCTGCGTAGTGCTTCTCGATCTTCTCCTTCTCCGCCGGGTGAACGTACAGAGACGCTGTATGTCCGTATCCGCCGTCAGCTACGAGCTGAGCCGCCTTCTCAAGCGCTTCATCATATGTTTTCGCTTTATACATAGCAAGTACAGGAGATAATTTTTCGTGAGCAAACTCTTCGGAAATATCCACGGACTCTACTTCACCGATGAGGATCTTTGTATCCTCCGGAACCTTCACGCCTGCAAGCTGGGCGATCTCGTATGCGGATTTACCCGGGATCTTGCTGTTCAGGGCACCGTTGATGATGATCGTCTTGCGGACTGCGTCAAGCTCTTTGCCCGGTTTGAGGAAATAGCATCCTCTGTATGCAAACTCTTTCTTAACTTCTTCGTACACACCCTCCAGAACAGTTACAGACTGCTCGGAAGCGCAGATCATACCATTGTCAAATGTTTTTGAATGGATGATGGAGTTTACTGCCATTCTCACGTCGGCTGTATCGTCGATGATAACAGGTGTGTTTCCTGCGCCAACGCCGAGAGCCGGTTTTCCTGATGAGTAAGCAGCCTTAACCATTCCCGGTCCGCCTGTCGCAAGGATGATGTCAGCATCTCTCATAACCTGATTTGTCAGCTCCAGTGACGGAACGTCGATCCAGCCGATGATGCCTTCCGGAGCGCCTGCCTTGACAGCCGCCTCAAGAACAACCTTTGCCGCTGCGATCGTACAAGCCTTTGCGCTCGGGTGCGGACTGATGATGATCGCATTTCTCGTCTTTAAGCAGATCAGTGTCTTAAAGATTGCTGTAGACGTCGGGTTCGTCGTCGGGATAACCGCTGCGACAAGACCGATCGGCTCTGCGACTTTCTTGATGCCGTATGCCGGATCTTCCTCGATCACACCGCAAGTCTTTGTCTTCTTATAAGCATTGTAAATATACTCTGCTGCATAGTGGTTCTTGATGACCTTGTCTTCCATGACACCCCTCTGTGTCTCTTCAACCGCCATCTTTGCCAGCGGGATACGCTGCTTGTTGGCCGCCATAGCTGCCTCGTAAAAGATCTTATCTACCTGCTCCTGTGTATATGTAGCAAAGATCTTCTGCGCCTCGCGCATTGCCTTCATCTTCGCTTCAAGAGCTTCTACATTGTCGATGATCTCAGGCACTACTACTGTTTCTTTCTTTGTTGCCATTTTGATAATTCCTCCTGTAATTGAATCAATCTGGTTTCTTTCCACGACTCTAAGTATACCCGAATTGTTAAATATTTGTCAATACGGCATTTGTTAATATTTTAACATTATTTTTTCGATGCCCTTTGTGCAATTTCTACAATCGTGCCCTTCCCTCCTTTCACGCGATTTCCTTTTGTCGGACATGACTGAGCGGCGGAATTTTCTTCTGTGCAATTTCTTTTCTGTCTTTTATTAGAATATCACTTTGAAGCCAAGTCTACAAGTCCCTGTAAGTCAAAGTCCCCGATGCAGGTATGCGGGGCATCAATCTGCCAGCTATACAAGCATCGGGGAATTAGAGCTGTGCGTATTTATTTGTCTTTATCTGTTTCGGGTTCTTTTATATATTTCTGCTGTCACTGCTCCTGCTCCGGTCAGCAGTACAAGATACAGCCACACATTTGTCTCATCGCCTGTCTTAGGCGCCTTGGAGACTTTGTTTACCTTACTGCCTGTCTGTACGGCTGCGCTGCCGTCTGGTTCGCTGCCTGTACTAGTTTCCGGTTTACCGGCCTGTCCGCTGTCCGGTTCACTGCCAGATTCGCTGCCCGGTGTTTCCGGGATCACCGCCGCTGCTTCTGTCTCCTGAGCCAATACGTAACGGCTGAAATGATTCGTCTCGAATATGATCAGTGATTTTTCTGTGTCCGCACGGAATTCAACCGGGGTCACTGTACCTGCCGCCTCATCAAAATAATACAATACCAGTTTATCCATATCCCATCCTTCGGGAACCGGCAAAGACACTGTGGAACTGAATTGTCCGTCATAGTCATAGGGTTGTCCGTCCAGCAACAGCGACAGGTCGAACGTCTTAATCTTATCGCCCTCGATCTCCGCCACCTTTGCGACTGCTTCCCTCTCTTCTGAGCCGCCGCTGACAGTAACCTTTAATTCCAGATTATCAGGCGCATTTTCGGGAAGGTGCATTGTCACCCCGGATTCATCCTCCAGACTGACCGTTGGCGTTTCCTCCGGCTGTGCCGGAGAGTGACTGATCGGTATCTCTACCAAAACTATATCACCCCGCGCAGGTTCTACAGATATATTGGCAAAGGGAACCTCAATATTTAACGAGGTAAACTGATCCAGCGCATAGCCTGATTCCTGAATCATATCTATTAATTTGTTGATCTCACTGCCTGTATAGGTCACTGTTCCCTTCCCTGTGGAATCCAGATCAATGATCGGAGTTAAAGTCAAATATCCTCTCCAGTATTCCGTAACATCTCCCACAAAGCCGACCTGCATGACCTTTTCATCAAGTATTCCGCCCTTCGTGTCCACGTCAATAACGACATCCTCATTTACAGTCCACTCAGTCAGTTTTGCGGACGCAGTCGGCGCGTAATATGCTATGGGAAAACTCTCACTCTCATAACCACAGCCAGAGTGGCATTTATAGTGCGCCTCCCCATCCATTTCTTCCGTAGGCTCAACATCTGTCACAAGACTCAAGCTATGCTCCAGTTTGTTATCCTGAGCCGTGCATCCCTCTACAGAACACGGTCTCCAGCAATACGTCTCATCATATACTCTCCTCTGCTCCCACGTATGCGTATGCCCGTTGTTTGTCACGTCGTCTCCCTCAGCAGCGGCAACTGTCAGGGGACACAGCAGTACGGCAGTTAAAACAGCGGAAATCATCATTGTTATTTTTCTCTTTGTTCTCATTTCCTTCCATTCTCCTTCATCATTTAGTAATCTGTACCGCTCATAATATGTCTATATGCGGTCATTACTATCTATATAGTAACTAATAATATAGGATTCGTCAAGTAGTAACTTTTTATATAGTATATAAGTATGCAAAATGAGGTTTATGGTATGGAAAATACACTTATCACATTAAAAAATTACGGACACATAGAAATCAGACTGAAAGAACTGATGGAAGAAAAGGCGATCAGCAGAAACGCGCTGGCCCGTGCCATCAACGCGCGTTTTGAGGTCATAGATAAGTGGTATAACGGACGGGTGGAAAGAATCGACGCGGATATCCTTGCCCGAATATGCTTTGTCCTCAAATGCCCCCCGGAAGACATCATTGTTTATGTACAGGAAACGACAGGATAAAATAAAAGTTCTATAAAAAAGCTCCGGAGCCGAAACTTCCGGAGCTTTCTGTCTGCTCACCATGAACATTTTCTTCGTAAACACTTTTTCCTTCTGACTGTTGCCATTACAGCATATGCCATCCGGCATTTTTTATTGATTTGATAGATGGAAATCTTCTTATAAGTCCTCGCAAATGTTTATAAAACCTTGCGAAAACGGCTTAAAATCAAGGTTTCCGCATATCATCATTTATCTTGCCGTATCTCCACATAAACACGTTTTGTAAACCCTGTTTTGCTTTGTAGCAGAGAAGGCGGTTAAGTCCAAAAGTGCTTAACCGCCTATTATCCTACACATATAAATTCAAACCTTTTATAAGAGCCGGATTGAATACATTATCCTGTAATTTCCCATTAGAAAAGCCAATTTGGAGAATCATGTCAGGGATATTTGCAAAATCCTTACTCATAAGAGTTTGAAGATTTCCAGAGAAAACTTCAAAGGCAGCACCTTTGTATTGGGCC
>DWYT01000134.1 GCA_019118545.1 Candidatus Mediterraneibacter merdavium
TGTTTTCCCTGACTATGTTTACGATAGGGAGATTAGGAGTCCCTGTCTTTTTTATGATATCCGGGTATCTTCTTTTGGACAGAGCGTATGACTATGAACGTTCAAAAAGATTTTATAGAAATAATCTGTTGGGACTTGTCTTGACAACAGAGATCTGGATTGTCATTTATAACCTGTTCAATGTGTATTTTTACGGATATAATCTTGACTTTGAAGTTCTGATCCGCAACATGTTATTTGTAAAAAATACCGAGATGACACATATGTGGTATATGCCTGTCATTATTGGTCTATATATGTTTATTCCATTTGCAGCTAATGCCTTGCAGCATACGGATGGAAGGATATTGCGGAAAATCATTGCCTTTGCCTTTATCTGGCTTTTTATTATACCTGAAATCAATGTGATTCTGTACGCAGAGCAGGAAGAAGCTTTAAGTGCGCTCATTGACCTGAGTTACAGCGGCGGATGCTATGGGGTTTATATCGCGACAGGCTATTTTTGGAAGAAAGGCTACTTTGACAAGATTCCCACGTTTGTCTTTCCGATAGCCTTTCTGGTATGTTTCCCGGTGACCGTGTGGGTTCAATTATTCTCGTTCCAAAAGGGAGTCGGATATGGTCTATGGTACAACAATGCGACACTATTCATCGCAGCATTTTCAATTTTTGCTTTTATGGCAAGGCAGCGATCCATCAAGGATATTTCTGCAATCAGGGTGCTGGCATTCTGTTCATTCGGCTTATATCTCATACATAATCCGGTCAATATGATGTTGTCGCAGTATTTCAACATTGAGTCATGCACTCTTCGGCTCGCTATTATATTTACTTTGACTTTAGTGATCTCATGGGTTGGAGTCTATATTTTGTCAAGAAGCAAACGTATCGGCAGGATTCTGTTTTTCATGAAATAGGGGTGGTGTAATCAATATGGGTAATCAATATCGTGAGCTCTATCTTGCAAAATCCCCTGAAAACGGGTACAATAAATAGCGGAATGAAAGTTCACAAATGTACAGTTAAAGGAGATATGGATATGAGTAAGAAACCAACCGTATTGATGATATTAGACGGCTACGGACTGAGAGCCGATGAGAAGGGAAATGCCGTTGCGGAGGGCAAGACTCCTGTGATGGACAAGCTTATGGCGGAGTATCCGTTCGTGAAAGGAAATGCCAGCGGAATGGCGGTAGGTCTTCCGGACGGACAGATGGGAAACTCTGAGGTGGGACATCTGAATATGGGCGCGGGCCGCATCGTATATCAGGATCTGACAAAGATCACAAAGGCAATTCAGGACGGAGATTTCTTTGAGAATAAAGCGCTCCTTGCGGCGTGTGAAAACGCGAAGGCGAACAATTCATCCCTGCATATGATGGGACTTGTTTCTGATGGCGGTGTGCACAGCCACAATACGCATATCTATGGTCTGTTGGAGTTGGCGAAGAGACAGGGACTTGAGAAGGTCTACGTCCACTGCTTCCTTGACGGACGTGACACGCCTCCGGCTTCCGGCAAAGAGTATGTGGAAGAATTGGAAGCAAAGATGAAAGAGATCGGTGTCGGCGAGGTCGCTTCTGTGGCGGGACGTTACTATGCGATGGACAGAGACAACCGCTGGGATCGTGTGGAGAGAGCGTACAAGGCGCTCGTAAAAGGCGAGGGAGTTCAGGCTGATTCCGCAACAGGCGGAATTCAGGCTTCTTATGATAAAGAAGTGACAGACGAGTTCGTAGAGCCAATGGTCGTGATGAAGGACGGCGCTCCGACAGCGACAGTAAAAGATGGAGATTCCATCATCTTCTTTAACTTCCGCCCGGATCGTGCGAGAGAGATCACGCGTACTTTCTGCGATGATGAGTTTACAGGTTTTGACAGAGGCGAAAGAGTGAAGACAACCTATGTATGCTTCACAGAGTATGACGTGACCATCGAAAACAAGCAGGTGGCATTTGTAAAAGAAGAGATCACCAATACATTCGGCGAGTTCCTTGCTGCGAACGGACTGAAACAGGCACGTATCGCTGAGACGGAGAAGTACGCTCACGTTACATTCTTTTTCAACGGCGGAGTGGAAGAGCCTAATGAAGGTGAGGACAGGATTCTTGTAAAATCTCCGAAGGTTGCAACATATGACCTGAAACCGGAGATGAGCGCATATGAAGTGTGCGACAAGCTTGTTGAGGCGATCAAGTCCGGTAAATACGATGTGATCATCATCAACTTCGCGAATCCGGATATGGTCGGACACACAGGAGTTGAGGCGGCTGCCATCAAAGCGATCGAGGCGGTTGACGAGTGTGTAGGAAGAGCAGTAGATGCGATCAAAGAGGTTGACGGCCAGATGTTCATCTGCGCGGATCACGGAAACGCAGAGCAGCTTATTGACGAGGAGACAGGCGAGCCGTTCACGGCGCATACGACAAACCCGGTTCCGTTTATCCTTGTGAACGCAGACCCGTCTTATAAGCTGAGAGAGGGCGGATGCCTTGCGGACATTGCGCCCACACTGATCGAGATGATGGGTATGGAGCAGCCGAAAGAGATGAGCGGAAAGTCACTCATCGTAAAATAAAGAGGACGCACATAAAATGATTTTATTGCAGAGGCACGGAGGAAACCCGCGCCTCTGTCTCTATTCTTTGAGGGCAAAGTTTTTTGAAGCATCCTGTGACTGTGTATGTGCTGTACGGAGCTGTACGGCCGGGCGCATGATCAGAATAGCGGGAGCAAAAAGAGGAGAAGGTAATGCGTGAAAAGCTGACAAAAAGTGATGTGGAAAAGATTCAGGCGGAGATCGAGCACCGTAAGCTTGTAGAGAGAAAAGAGCTGATCGAGGCAGTGAAGGAGGCACGTTCCCACGGGGATCTGAGTGAAAATTTTGAATATCATGCGGCAAAGAAAGAAAAGAACCGCAATGAGAGCCGCATCCGTTATCTGGAAAGGATGCTGAAAACTGCGGTTATTGTGGAGGATCATTCTAAGGCGGATGAAGTAGGACTTAATAATACGGTGGAGATCTATTGTGAGGACGACGATGAGGTAGAGACATACCGTATCGTGACTTCTGTAAGAGGAAGTTCCCTCAACGGACTTGTGAGTATTGAATCACCCATTGGGAAAGCGCTCCTTGGACATAAGGAAGGCGACAGGGTGTATGTGAAGGTGAATGATGATTTCGGGTATTATGTAGTGATCCGCAAAGTAGTCAAGACACAGAGCGAGGACGGGGATCATATCAGAAGTTTTTGATCGATAGAAGACAAAGGAGCGATTTATCATGAAAGCAAATGTAATATTATTTGATCTGGACGGCACACTCACGGACTCTGCTCCGGGGATCATAAACAGTATCCGGTACGCCCTTGAAAAGCACGGCTTAGACGTGCCGGAGGAAAATGAACTGCGCAAGTTCGTGGGACCGCCCCTGAAAGAACAGTTTCAAAAAGTGTTCGGTCTGTCTGACGCGGAAGGGGAGGAGATGGTCGCTTCCTACCGCGAGTATTACAGCACGAAGGGCATCTATGAAAATCGGGTGTACGAAGGGATACCTGAGATGCTCTCCCGGCTTCGCAAGGCAGGCGTCAGGCTCATGATGGCGACCTCAAAGCCGGAGAAGTACGCCCGCATCATCGCGGAGCATTTCAGGTTCGCGGAGTATTTTGAATATATGGGCGGAGCCTGTATGGACGGGACAAGGACGGATAAGTATGCGGTCATTGAATATGTCCTTGATACATGCGAGGTGACGGACAGAGAACATGTGGTGATGGTAGGGGATCGTTCCCACGACATGGTGGGAGCTAAGCGGGCAGGGATTCACAGCCTCGGCGTCCTCTACGGATACGGCTCCCGTGAGGAACTGGAGGAAAGCGGCGCTGAACTATTCGCGGAGACGCCGGCGGAAGCTGCTGATATACTGCTGGGCGAGGCGCGATAAAGCTGGAAGTGACCCGAAAGCGGACGCCGAGTGTCTATCAAGGCGGCCATGCGTATCATCACAGTACCTCCTTGTTGATCTGGCGGATGACCCGACAGGGATTCCCCACTGCAAGAGAATTGACGGGGATGTCTTTGGTGACCACGCTTCCGGCGCCGATCACGGCCCCGTCTCCGATGGTTACTCCGGGGAGCACGATAACGCCGCCGCCCAGCCAGCATCCGTTCCCGATCTTTATAGGCAGGGCGTAGGTGCGGCAGAAGTATTCTCCTGTGTCAGGAGACCACTCCGGCGTGAGGCGCTCCGCCAGCTCGACGGGATGTGTGGCGGTGTAGAGCTGGACATTGGAAGCGATGAGCACATTGCTGCCGATCTCGATCTTATTGCAGTCTACAAAGGTACAGTTCATGTTGATGGAGACGTTGTCGCCGATATAGATGTTGTAGCCGTAATCACAGAGAAACGGCTGTGCCACGGATACATTAGTCCCAATCCTGTTAAAGAGGCGGTTGAGGATCGCTGTCTTTTCTTCTTTCTGATCGTATTGCAGAGCATGATATTCCCTTAATAATTCCCGTGTCTTTCGTTTTAATTCAAGAAAGATCTCATCGTGGCAGTCATAGTATTCACCTGCCAGACATTTTTCAAGTTCGGTCATGGATGTTTCCTCCTTTTCGTTTGCTCAACTCTTTCTTCCATATTAAAAAACAACCTGTTACAACACAAGTAATAGGCTGTTCCTTTTATGTATAAAAAGGTCTGTTCCGTTTTTACATCCGCTTCGCCAGCGTCTCCATGACGAACAGGACAGGCACCTGAGAGGTTGCGTTGTAATCCCCGTTAACGCGCAGGTGCTCAAAGTGATAAGAAAAGTTCCAGTCCGAGAGCTTTGCGAGAGTCGAAAGAGGAGAGTTTGTGATGCTTAAGACATGACATCCCCTGCTCTGGAACTGATTCGCCGCCTCCACGACTTCCTTTGTCTCCCCGCTTTCCGAGAGGAGGATGGCGGCCGCATTCTTATATGTATAGGCATCGATGGGGTAGTAAGGGTCCTCCATACTGACGGCGAATCTCCCCATGTTTGAAAAATATCTGGCGCCGTACTTTGCCAGTGTGCCGGAGGAACCCATGCCCACAAAGATGATGAGATCAGACGGCCTGAGAATCTCTACGGCCAAGGCAAGCTTTTCTTCAAAGGCACTGGAATTGGCCCTCTCGAAAAAGGCGGAAAGCTCCTGCAGATCCGTGGATGGCAGATGAGCGTTTAAGGAATCGGCTTCCTTTTTCAGAGCTTCCTTAAGCTCCACATATCCTTCACACTGGTTCTTCCCGCAAAAACGCAGGATAGAAGCGGGGGAGGTGTGGGTCTTAGCGGACAGCTCGCGTATGGTCATATACTGTATTTTTTCGAGATTGGAGATGATATATTTGTAAATGCACATATCCGTCTCGTTGTATTTCTGGATCTCCTCATAGGAAAACACGGGAAAACTCCTTTCCAAGATCATTTTCTTGACCATATATCCGTCCACAGATCACTCTGCGGCATTCCCCGCCTCAAGATTCTTGAATGCCGTTGAGAGCATGAGCTTGATACGGTTCAACTGGTTTACCTCACTCGCGCCCGGGTCGAAGTCGATGGCAACCACATTGGAGTGGGGGTGCAGTCTCCGCAGCTCTTTGATGACGCCCTTACCTACCACGTGGTTGGGCAGGCAGGCAAAAGGCTGGGTACACACGATGTTGCCCGCGCCGCTGTGGATAAGCTCAAGCATTTCGCCTGTTAAAAACCACCCTTCCCCGGTCTGGTTTCCGATGGACACGATCTCGGACGCCATCTTCGCCAGATCCTCGATGTGTGCAGGCGGATCAAAGTGCTTACTCTCGGCAAATGCCTTTGTCGCCGGGGCGCGCAGCCATTCGACGGCCTTGATCCCTAAGTTTCCGAGCACGGCCTTGGACTTCTTAAATCCAAAGTGAGACACCTTGAAGTTCTGGTTGTAGAAGCAGTACTGCAAAAAGTCGATCAGGTCAGGTACGACTGCCTCCGCGCCTTCCGCTTCCAGAAGTTCTACAAGGTGATTGTTGGCCGCCGGGAGGAATTTCACAAGGATCTCCCCGACAACGCCGACTCTCGGCTTTTTGATGTCCAGTATCTCAATGTTATCAAAGTCGTTTATGATATCGCGGCAGAGCTTTTTAAACTTCCTGCGTGACGGATATCCTTCTGATACGAACTTCTGACATACGCTCACCCATTTCCTGTGCATGGCGTTGGTTGTGCCCGGTACGGCCTCGTAGGGGCGCATACGGTAGACGCACTTCATGAAAATGTCTCCGAATACTGCCGCGTACGCGATGCGCACCGCCAGCGGGACGGTGATTTTAAATCCCGGGTTCGCCTCCAGACCGCTTAAGTTGATGGAGATGACCGGAATATGCTCGTAGCCTGCCTTCTTTAACGCCCGGCGGATGAAGCCGATGTAGTTGGAGGCACGGCAGCCGCCGCCTGTCTGGCTGATGATGACTGCCAGATGATCCGTGTCGTACTGTCCGGAGAGGATGGCGTCCATGATCTGACCGACCACGATCAGGGACGGATAGCACGCGTCGTTGTTGACATATTTCAACCCCATGTCCACTGCCTGACGGTTGTCGTTTGGCAGGACTTCCAGCTTGTATCCGGAGGCTCTGAACGCAGGCTCTAAAAGCTCAAAGTGCATGGGAGACATCTGCGGGCAGAGGATCGTATGGGTCTTTTTCATCTCTTTTGTAAACGGTACTTTTTCGATGGAGGCCGGCCGGATAGTGCGCTCGTTTTTATGCTGCTCACGCACACGGATTGCCGCCAGCAGGGAGCGCACACGGATACGTGCCGCCCCTAAGTTGTTGACCTCGTCGATCTTCAGCGTAGTGTAGATCTTATCCGAGCCGGTCAGGATCTCCGCCACCTGATCTGTGGTGACCGCGTCCAGTCCGCATCCGAAGGAGTTGAGCTGGATAAGGTCTAAGTTCTCTGTGGTCTTTACATAGTTCGCCGCCGCGTACAGACGGGAGTGGTACATCCACTGATCCATGACGTTTAGCGGGCGCTCCACCTGATGCAGGTGGGAGACGGAATCCTCAGTCAGCACGGCGATATTGTAGGAGTTGATCATCTCCGGCAGACCGTGATGGACTTCCGGGTCGATGTGGTATGGGCGGCCCGCAAGTACGATTCCCCGGTTTTCGGTCTCATTTAAGAATTTGACTGTCTCCTCGCCTTTTCTGCGCATATCCTCGCGGCATGCCTCTAGCTCGTTCCACGCGTCATGCACGGCGGACTTGATCTCGCTCTCAGTAAGAGAGAATTTCTCACCCAGTTCCTCGACCAGACGGTAAGAGATGGTCTCCTCACTCTGGAGGGAGAGGAAGGGATGGATGAAATCTACGTCTCCTTGTACGATGGAGTCCATGTTGTTCTTGATGTTCTCCGGGTAGGAGGTGACAATCGGGCAGTTGTAGTGGTTGTTCGCCTCTTCAAATTCGTTGCGCTCATACGGGATGGACGGATAGAAGATGCGTCTGATGCCTGTGTTGATCAGCCACTGTACATGTCCGTGCGCCAGCTTCGCCGGGTAACACTCGGATTCACTGGGGATGGACTCGATACCCAGCTCGTAGATCTTTCTCGTAGAAGCCGGGGAGAGTACCACACGGAAGCCTAGTTTTGTGAAAAATGTAAACCAGAACGGGTAGTTCTCGTACATATTCAGTACGCGCGGGATGCCGATGACCCCACGCTTTGCCTCTTCTTCGGAGAGCGGCTCATAGTCAAAATAGCGGTGGAACTTGTAGTCGAACAGGTTCGGCATTGTGTTCTGTGATTTTTCTTTTCCAAGGCCGCGCTCGCAGCGGTTTCCGGTGATGAACCTGCGCCCGCCGCTGAAATGGTTGATGGTCAGGCGGCAGGTGTTCGTACATTTGCGGCATTTTGTCATGGTCGTGGAGTATTCCAGCGACTTGATATCCTCGATGGAGAGCATGGTCGTGCCCTCGCACTCTGTATAGCGCTCGCGGGCGATGAGAGCCGCTCCGAAAGCACCCATGATTCCCGCGATATCCGGGCGGATGGCATGGCAGTCCGCGATCTTCTCAAAGCTTCTTAAGACGGCGTTGTTATAAAACGTACCGCCCTGTACGACGATGTGGTTGCCCAGTTCGGAAGCGCTGGACACCTTGATAACCTTAAAAAGCGCGTTCTTAATGACAGAGTAGGCAAGACCCGCGGAGATATCTGCCACGGACGCCCCTTCCTTCTGCGCCTGTTTTACCTTGGAATTCATGAACACAGTACAGCGTGTGCCAAGGTCGATGGGATTCTGTGCATAAAGCGCCTCATGGGCAAAGTCTTCCACAGAGTAATTCAGTGATTTGGCAAATGTCTCGATGAAAGAGCCGCATCCGGAGGAGCATGCCTCGTTAAGCTGCACACTGTCCACGGTCTGGTTCTTGATCTTGATGCACTTCATATCTTGTCCGCCGATGTCCAGAATACAGTCCACATCCGGCTCGAAGAAAGCCGCCGCATAGTAGTGGGCGACTGTCTCTACCTCGCCCTCGTCCAGCATGAGCGCTGCCTTGATGAGCGCCTCGCCGTATCCGGTGGAGCAGGAGTGTACGATCTCTACATCCTCCGGCAGCAGAGCATAGATCTCCTTGATGGCGGAGATGGTCGTTCCCAGCGGATCTCCCTCGTTATTGTGGTAAAAGGAGTAGAGCAGTGTCCCGTCCTCACCCACGAGGGCCGCCTTTGTCGTCGTGGAGCCTGCGTCAATGCCGAGGAACGCTTTTCCCTTATATGTAGCAAGATCCTTGACCGGAACCTGATGCTTCGCGTGGCGGGCAGTGAACTCCTCGAACTCTGCCGTTGTGGCGAACAGCGGTTCCAGACGCTCGACCTCGATCTCCATCTGGATGCGTTTCTCAAGGCGATCCTGAAGCTCCCTAAGCGCCACCGGAGTGTCCTTCTTTGAGTTGAGGGCAGAACCAATGGCCGCAAAAAGGTGGGAATGGTTCGGCGCAATGATATGTTCGTCGTCCAGCTTCAGTGTGCGGATAAAGGCCGCGCGGAGCTCGGAAAGGAAGTGAAGAGGCCCTCCGAGAAAGGCCACATGTCCCCGGATCGGTTTTCCGCAGGCAAGACCGCTGATGGTCTGGTTGACCACTGCCTGAAAAATAGATGCCGCAAGGTCTTCCTTGGATGCTCCTTCGTTGATAAGAGGCTGGATATCCGACTTGGCAAACACACCGCAGCGCGCGGCGATGGAGTAGAGCGCCTGATAATTTTTGGCGTACTCATTCAGGCCGGACGCGTCTGTCTGTAAAAGAGAAGCCATCTGGTCGATAAAAGATCCTGTACCGCCAGCACAGACTCCGTTCATGCGCTGTTCTACATTTCCGCCTTCAAAGTAAATGATCTTCGCGTCCTCGCCGCCCAGCTCAATGGCGACGTCGGTCTGCGGCGCATAGTCCTGAAGCGCCGTTGATACTGCGATGACCTCCTGAACAAAAGGTACGCCAAGGTGTTTGGCCAGCGTCAGGCCGCCGCTTCCGGTGATGACCGGGGAGACGTGGATCGGGCCGAGCTTATAGAGGGCACGGCCCAAAAGGTCGGATAATGTCTCTTGGATATTGGCAAAATGTCTCTCATAGTCGGAGAAGAGAACTTCATTTTCCTCATCCAGAATCGCGATTTTGACTGTTGTGGAACCGATGTCGATTCCAAGAGTATGTAATTCTTTCAGATTCATTGTATGATCTCCAATCTTCTGTACTAAAATTTATATGAGTTTCTTCTTATTAAATGTGTTCACATATTTTACAACAACCTACATTATACGACAGGAAAACAGAAAAGACAATTGTTATTATTATGCGGGATTTGCAAATAATGCCGTCTCATATGGATAATTTACATAAAGATCGTGTGAAACCAGTGAAAAGGGGCAACATATATTTGACAAACAGGTTGGCGGACGGTATGATTGTATGGAACTAAAAACAATTTCTAAAAAGTAAGGAGTAGGATATCTTTGAACTGGCTGAATAAATTAGAGAAAAAGATTGGACGCTTTGCTATACCCAACCTGACAGTGTATCTGCTGGCGGGATATGTGGTCGGATTTGTTGTCATGTATCTGACGCCGAACCTGATCGACTGGCTGACGCTTGAGCCGGCATATATCGTGAGGGGGCAGGTGTGGAGACTGATCTCTTGGGTGCTCATCCCGCCGACGGTACAACCTGTCAGCCTGCTGTTTCTCGTTCTTCTGTATTATTCGCTGGGAACGGCGCTTGAGCGGACATGGGGAAGCTTTCGGTACAATGTATATATTTTCTCCGGAATTTTATTTACCATGATCGCAGTGTTTATCCTCTACAGTGTGTTCCTTTTTGTGTATGGCGTGGAGGTGCAGCTTTCAGGGGTCAGCCGTATCAGCACGAACTATATCACCATGTCCATATTCCTTGCCTTTGCCGCTATTTACCCGGATATGGAGGTGTACCTGTACTTTATCCTTCCGATCAAGATGAAGTGGATGGCAATCGTCTACGCTGTAATGGCGCTGTATTATTTCATCACTGGCGGACTTGCCGTCCGCGTCGCCATCGGCGCGTCACTTTTGAATTTCGTGATCTTCTTCTTTTCAAACCGGAATATGCGCAGGTTCTCGCCGAAGGAGCAGGCGCGCAAAGCGAAATTTAAAAAGCAGTCAGCTCCGCATATGCACTATGCGGGCGGGGCGAAGCACCGCTGTGCGGTGTGCGGCAGGACGGAGCTTGACGATCCCTGTCTGGAATTCCGTTTCTGCTCGAAATGTAACGGCAATTATGAATACTGTCAGGACCACCTGTTCACTCATGAGCATGTGAAATAATTATTAAAGGAGAGAATTAATATTTATGAAAAAGACAAAAGTAGTCTGCACAATGGGCCCAAATACAAATGACAGAGAGCTTATGAAGAAGCTTATGGAAAACGGTATGGATGTCGCCCGTTTTAACTTTTCCCACGGGGATCATGAGGAGCAGAAGAGAAGAATGGATCTGCTCAAAGAGCTGCGTGAGGAGCTGCACACCAACACAGCGATACTTCTTGACACAAAGGGTCCCGAGATCCGCACGGGCGTGTTAAAAGACGGTAAGAAGGTCATGCTGAAAGCCGGAGAGCAGTTTACGCTTACCATAGACGAGATTGTGGGGGATGCGGAGAAAGTATCCATCACCTATGATGGTCTGGTGCAGGATGTGGACGCAGGAAAGGTCATCCTCATCGACGACGGACTGATCGAGTTGAAAGTCCTTAGCAAGACAGACAGGGACATCCTCTGCGAGATCGTAAACGGGGGAGAACTCGGCGAGAAGAAAGGCGTGAATGTGCCGAACGTAGCAGTGAGGCTTCCGGCGATCACAGAGAAGGATAAAGATGATATCCGTTTTGGCGTGGAGCAGGGAATCGACTTTATTGCCGCTTCCTTTGTAAGAAACGCGGAGTGTGTGCTTGAGATCAAGGCATTCTTAAAAGAACTGAACGCGCCCTATGTCCCGATCATAGCGAAGATCGAGAACGCGGAGGGAATCAAGAATATCGACGAGATCATCCGTGCGGCGGACGGTATCATGGTGGCCCGCGGCGACCTCGGAGTGGAGATCCCGGCGGAGGAGGTTCCGTATCTCCAGAAGATGCTCATCCAGAAGTGCAACAGCAATTTCAAGACCGTTATCACAGCCACACAGATGCTGGATTCCATGATGAGAAATCCGCGCCCCACAAGAGCGGAGGTAACAGACGTTGCCAACGCGGTGTACGACGGCACGGACGCGGTGATGCTCTCCGGAGAGACCGCTCAGGGCAAATATCCTCTCGAGGCGCTCCAGATGATGGTGCATATCATCGAGAGCACGGAGCAGCATCTCGACTACGACAGTATGCTCGAGCAGAGAGGCGGAGATCTGAAGAAGGGACTGTCCAGCGCCATCGGATATTCTTCTGTTCTGGCGGCTGCGAACCTGAATGCAAAATGTATCCTTACCCCGTCTGTATCCGGCGCTACGACTAGAGTCGTGTCCAACTTAAGACCGCGCCAGCCGATCCTCGGCGTGACGCCGAACGACAGGACGCTGCGCAGGATGTCCATCTACTGGGGAGTGACTCCGATCCGGTCACAGGAGTTCAACACCACAGATGATATCTGCGAAGGCGCCATCGAACTGGCGAAGGTAAAACAGTACGTAGAGAGCGGAGACGTGGTCGTGCTCACAGCGGGTATCCCATCCCCGAACGTGGTGAAGGAGAAGAGCGCGGCAAGCAATATGATGCGGATCGCCACGGTGGATTAGATTTAGTGGAGCAGATTAAGTAGATTAGATTTTGCGAATACAATTCATAATAGAATATTACAGAGGCACAGGGCATTGCGTCCTGTGTCTTTTTGTGTACTCTTTTTTCAATATCGCGAAATTTACAAAGCCTTTCATGAGACAAATGAGGATTCCGCAAAAGAGTGTTGCTATCACGCGAACGTGATAGGTTATGCTCTATCGTGCGGGGAAGGGAAGGCTGTGATGAAAAAGATAAACGAAGTATGTAAACAGACGGGGTTAAGCAAG
>DWYT01000135.1 GCA_019118545.1 Candidatus Mediterraneibacter merdavium
AACAGCTTCTCCTTCTGATCCCGCACCATGTGTTTCTTATGGTGCTTGCCTATATCGCCACATGGAATCTGCCGCTTTGCCTTCTTTTAAATCTGGCTGTTCCGTTCTGGCTCATATTTTCCAAGTCGTCACAGTTTAACCAACTTGGGTATTTCTCCAGTCTGATGACATTCGCGTTTATGCAGTTCATGCCCGTGGACTGGGATGGATTTCTTGTGCAGCTCGAGGCCATGACGCTATGCACCATCGCCAGTGTTATCGGTATCCTTGTATATATCCTGCTGGATAAAAAACCGGCAGGGATTGGGACGGAGCGCAAAGTAATGTGTCTGATGGGTTGCATCATGAAAAAGTTTCTGGATAATGAGGATTTCCGGGAGGATCTTACAGAACTGTTCCGGTATCAGAGGGGCATCTATCAGGAGGCGCACCAGCAGAGAGGGAAAAAGCACGTAGTCACCTCGGAAGGGAAGCTGAAATATATGTTTGCTATCCTTACGCAGCGTACAGCTTATATGATTGCCAACCAGAGTCCGCTTATCAGGCCCGCCAACGACGAGCAGAGGGCGTATGCCCATATGCTGGCAGACTATATGACAGAGGCGGGGAATACGGATTTCCTGTCTGGTGAGAGGACAGATGAAATACGAAGCTTAGAGAAAAAGGGGCGGCGTCTGCTCCACCGTGCGGAGCAGGAGAAAGAGGACTTTTATAAGTCAATGACCAACTTTTTCAGGATGTTTCTCTTTATCCTATATCAGGCAAGAAGAAAAGACGAGAGCAATATGCTGATGGACGAGCATTGGGAGATTCCGCCTGACCAGAGATTAAAGGAACGAATTTTATCACATTTCCGTCCGGATACGTTTGAGATGCGGTTCGCCCTGAGGATGAGTGTTGTCCTGATAGTCGGCATGACGGTGAATATGCTTTTTGACGAGGGACATTCCTACTGGTTCGTGATGAATGCCTTTCTTCTCCTTCGCCCCATGTATGAGGACAGCAACCACAGGATGCTCACCCGGTTTATCGGCACAGCGGCAGGCTGTGTTCTTGTGGCGTTTCTTTTGCCGTTCTGTACAAGCTTTGCCTCTCATCTTATCATCGCGGGCGTGATGGTGACCTGCATGTATACGGCGACTCCGGGAACCACGGATCACGCTGTGTTTGTCACTTGTTTTGCCCTTACGATGACAACGCTTGCGATGGGGGAGACATCGGCTGCATTCCTGCGCATGGCGTATGTAGTTGCGGCGGTACTTTTCGTGCTTGTCATAAACAGGTTTTTCTTTCCTACCAGCCTTGGAAGCCAGTTCCGCTATAATTTCCAGATGATCTTTCACATGCACCATATGTATCTGCGTATTCTGGAAAACGCACTGACAGAGCCGTTGGACTACTGGAGGCTCTGCGACGCGCAGATCCAGTATCATATGGTTCACGCACAGATCAGGGAATATCTCCCCAAGATAGAAAAAGAGAAGGAAAAGCAGGAGTATTACTATAATATATTATCAGTCACATGGCGGATGGCGTCGGAAATACAGCAGATGCTCTTCCATGTAAAGCATAAAAAGGGGAATCTGGCCGAGAGACGGATCATGGAGCAGTATATCTATTATACGGATCACGTACTCAACCAGATTCAGGAAATGCTTCATCTAAAGAAAGAAAAAAGAATAAAAAATATAGAGGGAATGAAATATCAGCGCTATATCGAAGGACGGCCGGATCTGTCTGCGCTGATGACGCAGTACGCCCGCAACCTGTCCAGATTATATGTGATCGTCCTAAGAAGATACCGACAGCCTTAAGCCGCTGAACGCCTTAATAAGCTATACTTCCCTTAATTTGACAGCGTCGGCTGCCTTGCGCCTCCGGTTTTCATCGATGGCCGCATAGTGTTTTTTCGTTGTGTTTACATCCTTGTGGCCGAGAACGTCCGCCACGAGATAAATATCGCCTGTTTCCTTGTAAAGCGCGGTGCCATAGGTACTGCGCAGCTTGTGGGGAGTGATTTTCTTATTGGGCGTGACCTGACGGGCGTATTTTTTCACCATATTTTCCACTGCCTGAACGCCCATGCGCTTTCTCTGGGTGGAGAGGAAAAGCGCGTTTTCATGGCCCGGGAGCGGGAGAGTGGTCTTTCTCGTTGTATAGAGATAGGTTTTCAGCGCGTTCTCCACCTCCTCGCCAAAATAGACGACCATCTCATTTCCGCCTTTTCGCGTCACCTTGATGCCGTTGTTCTTAAAATCAACATCCTGTATGTCCAGTCCCACACACTCGGATACACGGATGCCTGTGCCAAGAAGGAGCGTCAGGATCGCAAGATCACGGTTTTTTGTCTTTTCAAAATAGGCTTTGCGCTGTCCGGTGAGATCGTCGCCGCCGTGGTCAACATAATCAAGCAGCTTGGCAACCTCGTCAGTATCCAGACGTATGATCGCTTTTTCATGAAGCTTCGGCATATCTACAAGGAGCGTGGGATTACTCGTGATTGCCTGCCTCTTATAGAAATATCCGTAAAAGCTTCTGAGAGCAGACATCTTGCGCGCAAGGCCTTTTTCTGTGTTGGTGACCTGTTTGTTTTCCTTATTTTCATAGACCTTAAGGTATTCCTGATATTCTTCGATATCCACAGGCTCAAGCCGCTCCAGATCAGCAAGCGTGAACTGATCGACTGTGTAATTCTTATAAACCGGATTGTTCTCCATTAAAAAATGAAAGAAAACACGGATATCGTATGCGTAAGAAATCCTTGTCCGCGCGGAGGTAGTCGGCTCCACGGCACGGAAATAATCCTTTGCAAAAGGCGGAAGCGTCTTTAAGATCTGCCGCAGCCGTAATGTGTTATCAATATATTTTTGTTCATGATAAGTCTTTGTGTTTGAATTGTTGTCGCTGATTGAATTATTCCCCATGGCATTTATCCCCTTATATATATGTAATTAGTATTAAATCCACGGTTATTGTACCATAGATGTCTTTTTATGTCTATATCTTTTGGAAAAATCAGTATTTGTCGTATAGATTGATCTGTGTATAAGAACAGCCGGAAAGCCATCTTCTTCTGAGTATTGATGCTTTCCGGCTGTCTTGGAGGTGTACATATGGAGTGTACATATATATATCAATACATAGGGATGTATATTGATACCAAAACTTTCACATACTTAAACTTACTTAAGCTCTGAGGCTTCATAGGCAATCATCAGGTGGCTGCCTGCATGAATCTGATCGGATGAAAGGTTGTTCATATCTTTAAGCACCTCAACATATTCAGCCGTGGAATCATACTCGGAAGTCATCGTATCCTCAGCAATATTCCAAAGTGTATCCCCGTGTTGTATCTCAATGCTCTTATAATAGACAGAAACCGATGTATTCTCATGTGCAGACACAAGAAATGCTCCGAATATTATAGAGCCTGCTAAGGCGATTATAACTGTTGCACACAAATTACGGATTCTGTTTCTTAACCTGCGCTTTGATACTTTTCTTCTCATGATGAATCTCCCCCTTTTATCCGCTGTATCCCTCTAAATCAGCCTGAATATTGATGTCTGCCGTCAATGTATTCGAAATCTTCTGCCTTCTGACACTCTGAAAATCAGTCGGATGAAATTGTATACAAGTATACTCTATATCGAACATCTATTCTTTGCAAACATCTGTTCTATGACTGTATTATATTACACGAACAAGCGTTTGTCAACAGAAAAATCGAACATATTTTCGCAACAAATGTTTGCTTTTTTCTTCCTGCTGTGCTACTATATCTTTAACAAAGTTGATTCGGAGGGAATTATGGCACAGGGTAAAATAAGTAAAAAACAGAAGGAAATATTAGAGTATATCAAATCACAGATATTGCAGAGGGGTTTTCCGCCCGCGGTGCGCGAGATTTGCGAGGCGGTCGGACTAAAATCCACCTCCTCTGTCCACTCCCACCTCGAGACACTGGAGAAAAACGGTTTTATCCGGCGCGATCCGACAAAGCCTAGAGCCATCGAGATACTGGACGATGATTTTAATCTTGTCCGCAGAGAGATGGTAAATGTGCCGATCATCGGAAGGGTTGCCGCAGGACAGCCGATTCTCGCGGAGGAAAATATTGAGGACTACTTCCCGTTCCCCGCAGATCGTATGCCGAACAGGCAGACATTTCTTCTCAAGGTAAGGGGAGAAAGTATGATTAATGCGGGGATTCTGGACGGTGATTACGTCCTTGTAGAGGAAGGCAGCACTGCTTCCAACGGCAATATGGTCGTTGCTCTTATTGAAGACGGCGCCACGGTCAAGACTTTCTATAAGGAAGAAGGCGTGTTCCGTCTCCAGCCGGAGAACGACTTCATGGACCCTATTATCGTGAAAGAAGTCACTATTTTAGGCAAGGTGATTGGGGTAATGAGATTTTTCGATTAGATGGACATACTTCTTGCAGATAAAGTAAAGAGTTCCTCTTGTGTAAGAAAAAAGAAGATCATGCAATGTACGGATATTATTTTCCATGCTGCATGGTCTTCTTTTTATAGATTCACTTTGTCTTTCGTGCGATAACTGTATTTTCTAAAAACCACTCTTTCATCGTGGCGAGAACTTTCACAAGCTCCTCTTCTTCTATTACATATGGTACCATCGCATACATATAATTTAGGAACGGGCGGCTGAACACCCCTCTCTCATACGCGAACTGCTGATAGCCTTTGATGGAGGCGGAATCGTATACTTCGATACACACGCATCCGCCCATGATGCGGACTTCTTTGATCCGGGGGTCGGTAAAGCCTTCCATCTCGCGTCGGGTGATCTCTTCGATTCTGCGGATCTTGGACATATAATCTCCCTGTTCGAACAGCTCGACAGATTCCAATGCCACACTGCAGGCAAGGGCATTTCCCATGAATGTGGGACCGTGCATGAGAGCATGTTCGGGATCATCGTCATAGAAGCCGTCATACACCTTGTGGTTTGCCACTGTGGCTGCGTGGCCGATATATCCTCCGGTCAGCGCCTTACCGAGGACAAGGATATCAGGCAGAACAAGGTCCGCCACGAAGCGCTTCCCAGTGCGCCCGAATCCAGTGGCCACCTCGTCAAAAATAAGAAGTACGCCGTACTGGTCGCAAAGCTCTCTGGCGCGCTCTAAGAAGGAAATATCATACATCCGCATACCTCCGGCTCCTTGAAGCAGAGGTTCCACGATAAAGCAGTTGAGGCGGTCATGATACTGTGCAAATGCTTTTTCCAGCGCTTCTGTTTCTGTGGGGATGTGTACGACGTATTTACTCTCGCCGTATGCGTTTAAGACAAAGTGATAATCCTCGTCATCTCCCACTTCCATTGTCTTAAACGTATCGCCGTGATAGGCATGCTCCAGCGCGAGCACCATGGTGCGGTTTGTCTCGCCCTTGTTCATATAATATTGCAGGGCCATTTTCAGGGCCACTTCAACAGCCACGCTGCCGGAATCAGAAAAGAAACAATAGTCCAGATCCCCGGGAAGCCAGCTTTGCAGCTTGTCGGACAGCTTGTTGGCGGACTCGTGGGTAAGTCCGCCAAGCATCACATGGGCAAATGTCTCAAGCTGTGCTTCAATGGCTTTGTTGAGCGCAGGATGTTTGTAGCCGTGAATGACGCTCCACCATGAGGATACAGAATCAATCAGCTTCTGATCCTCAGTATAAAGATACACTCCCTCTGCATTTACGATCTTATAAGGAGTTTTCATTGTTTTCATCTGTTCATAAGGATACCAGATCATTTTCCCTTTCCTTCCTTTGCCTTTTTATATCCGCAGGCAACGAGCCAAGCGGACATACTTTCTTCTGTCACTCATACAGCGCTTCCAGTTCTTCAAACGGAATGTCAAGCTCTGTATCGTTATGTTTGACACAGGCCAGAACTTTTAGTCCTGTCATCGCTTCGCACATGAAGCGGTTGTCTTCATGCAGACGGTTCCCCGGCTCGTAATGGTTGAAGATGATGCCTTTCGCCTGAATATCTCGGGTTTTCATGTACTCTGCCGTCAGCACGACGGAATTGATTGTCCCAAGTCCTGCGTCCGCGATGATCAGACAGTTTAAGCCGCGCGCTTTGATAAAATCCTCTAACTGAATTTTCTGCTTATCAAAACGCAGCGGACACAGAATACCTCCGGAGCCTTCTGCCGTGACATAGTCGTACCTGCGGCATACATCATCAAATGTTCGGAGCACCACTTCCATATCAACGGGATCGCCCTCCATCTGGGCCGCCAGATGCGGGGAAACTGCTGTTTCGTATACATACGGGCACATCTCTTCCAGAGGCTGTCCGATGCCGGAAACTGTCTTAACATGCAGAGCGTCCCCCGGGATGAGGGCGCCGTCCGGCTCGCAGTCATTCCCGCTCATAGCTGCTTTATAATAAGCGGCATTTTTGTTGTGATCCTGAAATTTTTTCAAGATAAGACCGGACACATAAGTCTTTCCCATATCCGTCCCGGTTCCTGTGATAAATAAATTCTTACTCATTGCAAAGCACCGCCTTATAGCCTAATTCCTTTATCATTTCCATATCAGTTTTCGTAGTGATCCCGGCAGTGGTCAGCATATCGCCGGAGATCGCGGCGTTCGCTCCGGAAGTAAAGCAGCTCTTTCCCTTATCCGCAAGCAGTCCCCTGCCGCCGGCGAGCCGTATGGAAGCGTCAGGCAGAATAAAACGGTACACCGCGACGATACGACGCATATCCTCCTCTGTCAGTTTGGTATTATTTTCAAAAGGTGTTCCGGGGATGGGATTTAGCATATTTACAGGGACACTCTTGATCCCCAGCTCCCGCAGCGTCAGCGCCATATCGATCCGATCCTCAGCCGTTTCGCCCAGTCCCATAATCCCGCCGCTGCATACGGTAAGTCCTGCCGCCTGTGCCGCGCGTATGGACTGTACCTTGTCGTCAAAGGTATGTGTGGTACAGACATTAGGGAAATTACGGCGCGAGGTTTCCAGATTATTATGTACCCGCGTTGCTCCTGCCTCCTTTAATCTGCGGAACTGCTCCTCGCTTAACAGTCCGAAGGAGACACAGACAGAAATTCCGACCTCATCTTTGATCTTTTGCACCGTATCACACATCCGGTCAACCTCTGTGTCTGAGAGGCGTTTTCCAGAGGTTACAATGGAATAACGGAGAACTCCCTGCTCATGATTTACCCTTGCCTGCCCTACGATCTCTTCGTCCTCAAGCAGAGGATACTCCGCCGCGTCAGTGTGATTATGGGCCGACTGGGCGCAGAATTTACAGTTCTCAGAGCAGCGGCCGCTTTTCCCGTTGATGATCGTGCAGATGTCAAACTGATCCTCGCAAAACCTTCTGCGAATCTGATCCGCGCTCTCGCACAGCTCCTCCAAAGGCTGCTCATACAGGCTCAGCGCTTCTTCTTTGGTGACCTGTCCGCCATTTAATACTTTTTCTGTTAATCGTTCTAACTCTGTCATGATTTATCACATCCTGTTCAGTTTATTTCCTTTGCATAGTCTGTTATAGAGAGCCATCCTGTGTAAGACGGACACTGATCTCGCCGGATGAACAGCAGTCTTCTGTCCCGTCGTCATATCTTACCAGTAGGCGGCACTGATCGTCGATTCCCAGTACAAGGGCGTCCCTTTGTTTACCTGCCGACAATATGGTCACCTGCTTTCCGACTACAAAGCTGCGCTTTTGGTACTGCCCTACGTATCTCTCCTGATCCGCCTCTTGATAATAGGAATAAAAACGGTTCAGAAACTCAGAGACAATACGGTTTTTCGCGTCGTCCTGCTTTGTCTGAAAAACAGCTCCCGCTATATCCGCCAGCTCTCTTGGGAACCCGTCTTCCGGCGGATAAAGGTTGATCCCGATTCCCAATACGGCGTATTCAAGCAACCCGCTTTCTAGGCTGAAAGACCCCTCTGTCAAAATACCGCATACCTTTTTCCCCCGCACATAAATATCATTGACCCACTTAATCGCTGCCTTTTCATCTGAGACGGATTCTATTGCCTCACACATGGCTACAGCCGCCATGGTGGTGATCCTGACCGCCTCTTTTGCAGAATAATTTTCCGGGCGGAGAAGCAGGCTCATGTAGATGCCTGTGTCCTGCGGCGAAAAGAAACTGCGGCTTAGTCTCCCCCTGCCGCCGGTCTGCTCATTTGCCAAGATCATACACCCCTCCGGCGCCCCGCTGTCTGCCTTCTCACGGAGAAGCGCATTGGTTGATGCCGCTGTCTGCAAAACGGAAATATCTGAGCCTGCGATCTCGCGATTCAGATATTTCCGGATTCCCTGAACCGATAAAATATCCGTTTCCGCCGAAAGGCAGTACCCCTTGTTTGTCACAGCGTCGATCGCGTAGCCGTCCTTTTGAAGAGCTTTGACTGCTTTCCAGACGGCGGCTCTGGATACGGACAGCCGCCCTGCGATATCCTCCCCGGAGAAATAAACGCCGCGCTCCGCCTCCAAAAGCTCAAGAATCTTTTCCCTTGTCGTCATGTTATCACCTCTCCAACTATTCTAATATAGCATATCAAAGTTAGATTGTAAATCTTTAACACAAAAACGGTTTACAATCTAGCGACAATTATCCCTCCCCGTGCCGATGGGGAGGGACGCTTTAGATAAGGGAAAATCCCGATTTGAGGATGGACAGCCAGTTGCTTTTCGCATAGAGAAAACGGACAACGGTAATCTGTTCTTCCGCTTCGGAAACAACGTAAAAGGCAAGATAATTTTTTACCTGCACGAACCGGATGCCCAAGGATGCAAGCAGTTTGTCATCCACCAGAGGATGCTCTTTCGGAAAGGGCAGCAAGGCATTGATCTTGCGGTCTGCTTCCTCTAAGAGCGAATCTGCAGCGGAAGGGTTTTTCAGGACAAATTCAATATAATCAGCGCTCTGGGTCAAATCCCTTTCGGCAGTGCTTGTGATGTGCAGACGGTAACTCATCGTTTCCTGCGGCTCCGAATGTCTGTCATGGCTTCGGAAAACGGGCGGGTCTTTCCGGCGGCAAGGTCATCCATGCCCTCTTGGATCAGACCGTAAAGTTCACAGCGGCCTGCAAGCTGTTCATATGCCTCAATGCTCATAACGGCAAGGTCGCCCTTCCCGTTCTTGGTAATAAAAACAGGCTCCGAGTATTCGTGACAGAAGGTGGATATTTCATTGTAACTGTTGCGTAAATCTGCGCTTGAACGGATTGTTGGCATACTTAGCACCTCCTTTATAAAGAAATAATAACTGAATTTCTTTATATTGTAAAGGCAAAAACCGGTTTTCTGCGTCCAGCATGACCATCAGTGCCATTCCATCATAATTGTAATTTTTCCGCAGAAACGCTTTTTCCATCCTGCCAGATTCTTTCCAGATCATAGAACAGGCGGTTTTCTTTATCAAACACGTGGACGATGATATCGCCAAAATCAAGGAGCACCCAGTTTCCCGAGGATCTGCCTTCTCTCTGTCTGAGGGTGTATCCTGCCTTGTGGAGCTCTTCTTCCACATTATCCACAAGGGCATTGACCTGACTGTCACTGTTTCCGTTGGCGATGATGAAATAATCAGCAAGGACAGAGACGCCTGTGATATCGATGATCCTGATATCCTCGCCCTTCTTATCATTCAACGCATTATAGGCAATACGTGCCATTTCTTTCGACTGATTCATCCTGTTCCTCCTCTTTACTTTTCATAATATTCATATGTGCTCACTGTCATAGGATCGGCCGGTTTGTCGCTGTCTGTAAGATATTGTACTGTCCTCCGGGCAGAGAGATATACGGCGCGGTCGATATCCTGAAATACAACGCCCCGAATCTCATCAAGGCCGGGGATCTGTCTGCGGTTAGGCTCGATATAATCCGCGATATAAATGATTTTCTCAAGCAGTGTCATGTCCGGTCGTCCGGTCGTGTGATAACGGATGGCATCCAGTATTTCCTGATCCGTGACGCCGTACTTCTCTTCTGCCAGATATGCCCCCAGCTTCGCGTGGATAAGGGCGGGCATCTCCACTTCGGACTTTGTGAGGCTGATGTTGTATTTTTCACAAAGACTGATCTGCTCCTTTGCCGGGCAGTATTTGCCGCAGTCATGGAGAAGTCCCGCGGTAAGGGCCTTTTGTATATCCGCCCCATGGCACATGGCGAGGGACGCTGCGGTGTACATCACGCCGATCGTGTGCTCATACCGTTCTTTTTTCAGTTTTTTGTGAAGTGTTTTCCTGATCTCTGTCAACTGCTCTGTCATAAGCTTTACCCTCTTTTCTTGTAGAGCTGGTGTCTCTTTATATAATCAGCCACCGCGTCAGGCACCATATAGCGGACGCTCAGGTCAAGAGACGCGCGCCTGCGGATGGTAGTGGAAGAGATTTCCACAAGAGGCGCCCGCAAAAGCTCGATGCGCGCTCCGTAGCGCTCACTAAGATAATCGATCTGGAGCTGCATGCTCTGAGCGTCCTTGTCGTCACGCATGGCGGCAAGGATCGTACAGGCGGGGAAAATTTCTTCAAAATTCCTCCACTCTTCGATCGCGAAAAGAGAGTCCGCGCCCAGAATAAAATAAAAATCATCGTCAGGGCAGCGTCTGTTAAATTCTCTGAGTGTGCTGTATGTGTAGGAGTGCGCCTCTGTCTCTGCCTCGTAAAGACTGAGCGAAAAGTGGGGCACATCACGGACGGCAAGCTTTACCATCTCGATGCGGTGGTGCATGGCCTCCTCTGTGTGCTCCGCCACTTTGTGAGGCGGGTTTCTGTTTGGCATAAACCAGATCTCATCCATGTGGAAATCTTCATAAGCAAATTCGCCTAACAACAGATGCCCGATATGGATAGGATCGAATGTCCCGCCCATAATACCGACCTTCATAGAACCTCCTTATAATGGAAGATTGATCTTCTTTTTCTCGTCCTTTCCTTCTCTGTAGAGAACGATCTTCTTGCCGATCACCTGAACGACCTGTGAGCGGGTGCGCTCTGCGATCAGCTCAGCCAGCTCTCTCGGGTCGTCGGCACAGTTTTTTAACACGCTCACCTTGATCAGCTCCCGCGCCGCAAGCGCCTCGGATATGGCCTCTGTAAGTCCGGGCGTCATGCTGGATTTCCCCACCTGAAAGATGGGTTCCATGGTCATGGCAAGGCTTTTTAAATATGCTCTCTGTTTTGTTGTCATTCTTTTCTCCTTATATATGGCTGCCCTGTGACGGATACAGGACTTATTTATAATAATCAAACTGCAGGCCGTACATCCTTACGGTATCGCCCTCCTGAATGCCTTTTGCCTCCAGCTCGCCGAGGATGCCTGTCTCTTTTAAGAACTTCTGGAAGAAAGCAAAGCCTTTCTCAGAATCCAGATTCGTATAGCCGAGCATCTTCTCGATCTTCGGCCCTTCCACGACATACATCCCATCCTGCACTTCCACTGTGTACGGAAGCTCCTCATAGATAAGCTCGTCCTCGGGGAAATACTCCTGCTCGAATACAACGGGTGTGCGGTCAAGCATGTCAAGCTCTGCGCTCACATAATATAGAAGCTCAGACACACCTTTTCCCGTCGCGCCGGAGATCGGGAACACTTTGATGCCCTGCGGCTCAAATTCTTTTTTCAGACGGTCCGTCGGATCTTCACCCTCTGCGTAGATCAGATCTGTCTTATTGGCCGCGATGACCTGCGGACGATTTGCTATCTCCGGGTTATACGCTCTTAGCTCTTCATTGATCTTGTAAATGTCCTCCACCGGATCTCTGCCCTCGGAACCTGCGGCATCAACCACGTGGATCATGAGCTTTGTACGCTCGATGTGACGCAGAAATTCATGCCCCAGTCCGACTCCCTCGGAAGCGCCTTCGATCAGTCCCGGAATATCCGCCATAACGAATCCATTCGCGCCGTCAAGGTCAACTACTCCAAGATTCGGATTTAAGGTGGTGAAATGATAGTTGGCGATCTTCGGGTCTGCGTTCGTGACACGGGAAAGAAGGGTGGATTTCCCCACATTTGGGAAACCGATCAGTCCCACGTCCGCGATCACTTTCAGCTCAAGCTGCACTTCCAGTTCTTTCGCGGGTTGTCCCGGCTGCGCATACTTTGGCACCTGCATGGTCGCCGTGGCGAAATGCTGGTTGCCAAGGCCGCCCTTGCCGCCTTTTAACACAACCTGATGGCGGTTATCGCCCGACATATCCGCAATCACCTTGCCTGTGACAGCTTCTTTGATCACAGTGCCCTCCGGGACAGGAAGTATCAGGTCTTTTCCGTCCTTCCCGTGGCATCTTCTCTTCCCGCCGGGTTCTCCGTCCCCTGCGGCATATTTCCTCTTGTGTCGGTAATCGGAAAGGGTGTTGAGACCTTCATCCACTTCAAAGATGAGATCCCCGCCGCGCCCGCCGTCGCCGCCGTCCGGGCCGCCGTTTGGGACATACAATTCCCTGCGGAAGCTGCAGTGCCCGTCGCCGCCCTTGCCGGAACGGATATAGATTTTCGCTCTGTCTGCAAACATAGTATTTTCTCCTGCCTATAGACTTCGCGCGGTCTTTTCGCGCGTTAGTCAGTGTTATCACAAAGTCCGGGAGCGCCGCTCGCCGGACCATGCAAGCATGCTCCGCTCTCACGGCTCAACACATGACCAAACTTTGTTCTACAAAAGCCCCAGACTTCTGTCTGGGGCTTTCTCTTCTGGTTACTGTTATGCGAGTGAAGTATGTCCAGTTCGATTATTCAGCTACCGGATAGATAGAAACCTGCTTCTTGTCTCTGCCTTTTCTTTCATATCTCACTACACCGTCAACAAGTGCGAACAGAGTGTCGTCTCCGCCGCGTCCTACATTCAGACCCGGATGGATCTTTGTTCCGCGCTGTCTGTAAAGGATATTTCCGGCTTTTACAAACTGTCCGTCCGCTCTTTTAGCGCCCAGTCTCTTAGACTCGGAATCACGTCCGTTCTTTGTAGAACCAACTCCCTTTTTATGAG
>DWYT01000136.1 GCA_019118545.1 Candidatus Mediterraneibacter merdavium
ACTCTGTAATAATATCCACGATCTACTGTGATGGTCTTTGCTGTGGACATATAGTAGTCATTATCCACTTCTTCCATCCACCAGTCAATCTGCCACCATTCATCCAGATCTTCCTGATATTGATCTACATACACGATGGTACACATATAATTTACTTTCATGTTGGCCGTTGTAGAGGCATATGCGTATACACGGTTTCTTCCTGCTTTAGAGATGGAACACTCTCCGTCCATTAAGTAAATGCCCCTTGTTTTTGAACTGGAATACCCGGTTGATGTTTCATCTGTCGTAAGATAAGACCCATCCACCATCTTTTCATCCGATGCTTTTACATTGACAATAGATACACCCATGATCATACAAAAAACCATCAAGCTGCTTACAAATGACATAATCCGTTTTTTCATCTTTACCTATTCCTTTTTCGTATTTTTGACGCTTCTACTAAATAAACAACTGAGACGACAAAAACTTACGCCATATTTCTATAAAATGTCAAATTTTTTAAAATTTTATCGAATTCTCCTCTTTCCACCTCACCTTTTATCTCATACTGCGCATCCATATATTCGAACTCTGCAATATATCTATATCCTTTGTCATCTTTAATCTGATACTCTTTTACATTAACAACTATTTCTTGATCTGTCTCGATCTCATACTGATCAGACATTGTATCTGGTTCAATCTGTCCAAAAGAAGAGTCTGTATTATTCATGTACATCGTATATTTTACTATTGCGCCACTATAATCATACAATAAGACTGCCTTTTTTTGTTCCTCATCTAATTCATATTTTTTTAGGACCATTCCTTTCGGAACATATCCTAATCTTACTGGAGAAATTCCTAATTTATTGCTTATTTCTTTATATGCCTGTATCTCATCTACATCCTCTGTCTCCTGTGATTCCATTTTCTCTACATCAATATGCGTTGCCCTCTCATCTCCAGCCATTTTATCCCACAGCACCTTCCAGTATGACTTACTCCCAATACTTGTTATCGCGCTACCGAATACGAGAATGAGCACAGCGGCCAGAGCAACGGCAATGTAACGCCTCTTTTTTCTGCGATATACCTTTTTTCTTCTTTTTTCGTACTCGTATTCCTGTATCTTATTAAAAAGCGAAGTTTCCATGTCCTCTGAGACCTTGATATGCTCAAGATCTTCTCTTTCTGTGACTTCTTTCTCAATCTGTGCGGCCTCTCTGTCAACTTCTTCTTTTAGCGATAATCTTTTGAGTTCTTTCATTCTCTGCACCTTTTTTCTGTCCTATATTTTTCCTTGACATTTCACCAAATAAGGTTAAGATGAAATTAGTTTAGTCTGAATTTCTGGAGGTTACTTTTTTATGAAACGAATTATCCTTACCGGCGGTGGTACTGCCGGACATGTTACACCTAATATCGCCCTGATACCCAAACTTTTAGAGCTGGGATATGACATTCAGTATATTGGTTCATATAACGGCATTGAAAAGGATCTTATCGAGCCTTTCGGAATTTCTTATCACGGGATATCCTCCGGAAAACTGCGCCGCTATTTCAGCGTACAGAATTTCACGGACCCCTTCCGCGTAGTCAAGGGTTTCGGTGAAGCGCGCAAGCTTATCAGGGACTTAAAGCCTGATGTGATTTTCTCAAAGGGCGGCTTCGTATCCGTGCCTGTCGTTCTCGCCGGAAAACGGTGCAAAGTTCCTGTGATCATTCACGAATCTGACATGACCCCGGGCCTTGCGAACAAAATTGCGATTCCCTCGGCAACGAAGGTCTGCTGCAACTTTCCTGAAACACTGGGTTCCCTCCCGGAAGGTAAGGCTGTTCTCACCGGCTCTCCGATCCGTCAGGAGCTTCTCTCCGGCAATAAAATCGCCGCTCTGGATATGTGCGGATTCTCCGCGGATAAACCTGTTATCCTTGTGATCGGCGGAAGCCTTGGCTCGGTCGTGGTCAACAATGCGGTTCGCCAGAGTCTTCCCGAGCTTTTAAAGAATTTCCAGATTATCCACCTGTGCGGAAAGGGCAAGACCGACGACTCTCTGAAAGATACAAAGGGTTACTGCCAGTTCGAGTATATCAAGAGTGAACTCCGCGACATTTTTGCCCTCGCAGACATTGTCATCTCCAGAGCCGGAGCTAATGCGATCTGTGAGCTGTTAGCGCTCCGCAAACCCAATCTTCTGATCCCGCTCTCAGCAAAAGCAAGCCGTGGAGACCAGATTCTTAATGCGCGTTCCTTTGAGCGTCAGGGCTTTAGTATGGTTCTTGAAGAGGATGACCTCTCTGAAAAAACGCTCGTCCCGGCCGTTCATTCGCTTTACGAAGGACGGGGCGCCTTTATTGACGCTATGAGAGATTCCGGCCAGCAGGATTCCATTGATACGATCATCGCTTTAATCGAGGAGGCCGCCAGCGAAGCATCTGCTCAATAAACGAACTATATCTTACCTAACAGGCGCTGATAAAACGCGCCTGTTTTATTCTTTCCGTTTCATCTCCTCGTATTCCGCGCCATATGTATTCTTGATCCACTTCTTTGCTCTGTGCAAAATACTGTGAAGAACCGCCAGACGTATGCCCATAATCTCTGCTGCTTCCGCCTGAGGTATTTCCATGTAGTAAACAAGTATGATTGCCTCATGCCATCTTGGATTCTTTTTCAGCAATCCTTCAAGAATACGTTCATGAAACTCGCCTCTTTTCAGATTCAGTTCCTTCTCCATGTATTCTGCTTCCACACTTGGACCAGCCGTTTCATTTTCAGTATGTATCTCACTGCCGTCCGTCAATATCTCCCATTTGCGCTTTTTCTTGAGATTAAACGCGGAACGCTGCGCAGTCGTATACAGCCACGCAGGGATATTCCCGGTTTTAAGCTTTTCAAAATCTGTATAAAGTTTCAGAAATGTCTCCTGAGTTATGTCTTGTGCCGCATCGTAATTGT
>DWYT01000137.1 GCA_019118545.1 Candidatus Mediterraneibacter merdavium
CTTTCAAAATGCTTTATACGCCTCGTGAACTGAGAAAATACACAGTGAATTGGAACGATGAAATTGGAAAAGCCTACACGGATTTTTCTTATGGCAATGGGGCGGCAAACAAGTTTGACCTTTATGTTCCCTCAGATAATTCTAAAGAAACATATGGACTGATTGTGTATCTCCACGCTGGCGGCTTTAGAACAGGCGATAAAAGCGACGATGCAAAAATGCTGCAGTGGCTTTGCTCACTCGGATATGTAACAGCAGGTATCAATTATACTTTGAACAGTGATGAAAACCCTGACACCAATGTTTATACTATGTCGATGGAAATTAAAGAGAGTATTCCGTATGTCATTGAAGAAGCCAAAAAACTTGGATATAACATAGACCGGATGGCAATGTCCGGCGGTTCTGCGGGTGGATGTCTTGCTCTGATTTACGCATATCGTGACGCAAAAGATTCCCCAGTTCCAGTCAAGATGGTGTTTGAAGGTGTCGGACCGTCCAGTTTCTATCCAGAGGACTGGAAAAGCTATGGCCTTGATAAAGACCCCGAAGCGGCAGCAGCATTTTTCAGCTATATGTGCGGAAAGAAGATCACATCTGATATATTCGGAACAGATGCTTACGATGAAGCAATGCGGGATGTGTCTCCACTTCTGTGGGTTGATGAAAATACTGTCCCGACAGTTATGGCGTATGGAGCGCATGATACATTCCAGCCTTATGACGCCTCCGTAAAATTGGACGCTGCTTTGACTGAAAATAATGTTCCTCACGAATACATAGTATTTGAACATTCGGGTCATGGACTTCAGAATGACAACAAACAAATGGTGGAATATAATGAAGCAATCCTCACGTATCTGGAACGCTATATGAGTGATTAAGATGTTAAAAACAAGGAGTAAGCTGACCGGCCGGCAGAGGACAAGAGGCTGAACATGTGTCCGCGAGAGTTCTCTGACTCTGCCAGCCGGAAATTGGCCGCAGCGGCAATCTTTAATTTTTATTTTCCAATGATCTTCCCGATATAGTAGAATCCTCTGCACTCATCAAGGCTTACGTCCACATAGTTCCCGATCATGCTCTCATCCCCGGGGAAGTGTACGAGCAGGTTGTTACTCAGTCTCCCTGTCATGAGAGTTTTATCGTGATCATTGACAGCTTCCACGAGAGCTGTTTGGACTGTCCCCTCGTGG
Source organism: Candidatus Mediterraneibacter merdavium (assembly GCA_019118545.1). Taxonomy (GTDB): domain Bacteria; phylum Bacillota; class Clostridia; order Lachnospirales; family Lachnospiraceae; genus Mediterraneibacter; species Mediterraneibacter merdavium. The sequence continues at coordinate 1,197 of DWYT01000137.1, forward strand.
ATCGCGCACCTCTGTGCTGAGATCTCCTGCACCTCCTTTAAAAGGCGGTCAAAGCGGTCTTTTACCACATCCTCTGGAACCTGATCCTCCATCACTGCAGCCGGAGTCCCCGTGCGTTTTGAATAGATGAATGTAAACGCGCTGTCATACTGTACTTTTCTCACTACATCCAGAGTTTCTAAAAAGTCCTCTTCTGTCTCCCCCGGGAAACCGACGATAATATCCGTAGTCAAAGAGATATCCGGCACGGCACGGCGTATCTTCTCCGCCAGCTCCAGATAATGCTCCTTTGTGTATCTGCGGTTCATCTTCTCAAGGATGCGTGTGCTTCCCGACTGAACGGGCAGGTGCAGATGCTTACAGATTTTCTCTGACTGTCCCATCACCTCGATCAGCTCATCCGAGAGATCCTTCGGATGTGACGTCATGAAACGGATGCGCTTAAGTCCCCCGATCTTCTCAATCTCTTTTAAGAGTCTGGCAAAGGTGATCGGATTCTCCAGTGTCTTTCCGTAAGAGTTGACATTTTGACCGAGCAGCATAACCTCTGATACGCCGTCCGCCACAAGGCGCTCGATCTCGCGGATGATGGCGCGGGGATCACGGCTTCTCTCCCGCCCTCTTACATAGGGGACGATACAATAGCTGCAGAAATTATTGCAGCCGAACATAATATTGACTCCTGACTTGAAGGAATATTTCCTCTCGCTGGGAAGATCTTCTACAATCCTGTCTGTATCCTTCCAGATATCAATAACCATTCTCCCCGACTCCATACGTGTCGCGAGAAGTTCCGCGAATTTGTAGATATTATGTGTCCCGAAGATCAGATCAATGAAACGGTAGCTTTTCTTAAGCTTCTCCACCACTTCCGGCTCCTGCATCATACATCCGCACAGGGCGATCATCATATGGGGATTTTTCTTCTTGATCCGCCCGAGCTGCCCGAGGCGGCCGTACACACGCTGGTTCGCGTTCTCGCGCACTGTGCATGTATTGTAGATGACGAAATCCGCCTTTTCTTCTTCCAGCTCCTCTATGTATCCGATCTGCTCCAGTATTCCCACCAGCTTTTCCGAATCTCTCGCGTTCATCTGGCATCCGAATGTGGTCACACAGAAACTAAGCTGCCTCCCGGCAGCCTCCTCCATTTTTTTGAGATTTTTTCTTGCTCTCTCGATAAAATAATATTGTCTTTCCGGCTCGGAGACGGGTATTTCCATCTCCCTGTCCGCCGTGTTCTGTCTGTTATTCTCCATATCTGCCTGTCCTTCTTTTCTCTTGTCTTTCCATCTATGTAATCCCTTTTTACACAAACTGGTTTCTTCCGGGATCGTACACATAATCGATCGTCCCAAGCCTGTCTGCAAGCTCCCTGCCGTCGATCTGCATATCGTCGCAAAGCGCCTCAAGCGAGGGGTAAAAGTCTCTTAATTTCGTGTTGATGACACCCAGCAATATCACCGGGTCAGCGGGTAATCCTGCAAGCATCTGATCAGCTCCTTTTCCGTGATAATAAACTCTGTCCGAACGTCGTGCTCCTCTGACGGTATCTTCTCCATACACTGTACGGAAAATGCCGTCGCCGCTTTCCGGCACTTTGTATTTCCTGCCAAATAGGCATCATAATAACCGCCGCCGTACCCGATACGGTTCCCTGTGCGGTCAAAGGCAACCCCCGGCAGGAGAACCAGCGTATGTTCGTCAGGTCTTGGCGCCATAGCGCACTCCTCGTCCGGCTCAGGGATGTCCCACGCGCCGGGATGCAGGTCATTCATGCCGGAGATAAAGTAAAACTCCATCTCCCTTTTTCCGGCAACTCTTGGGACGGCGACCTTTTTCCCCATCCTCAGGGAGTTCTCTATAATACCGGACGTGTCCGCCTCATCCCGAAAGGATACATAACAATAGATGCTTTCTGCCTCCCGGTAAAAAGAAGCCTCAAAGAGCCTCTCCCTGATCTTTTGCTCTGCCGCGCCGCGCTCTTTGGCTCCGACAGATGCGCGGAGCTTTAAAACCCGCTTTCTAATTTCCTCTTTTGTTTCCGTACTTTTCTCCAAGGTTTACGACCGTCCCGTCTTTTTCTTCAATGTCAATGTTGTTGAGCTGGCCCCTTAAGTTCTGTCTTACTGCCTCGATGTACTCTGCCCTTAAGAGCTTCTGTTCTTTCTGCTCATCCGCAGTCAGGCCCTCTGCCTTTGATTTTCTGTATAACTCATTGATCCTCGCTATCTTCTGTGTATCCATGGATATCCCTTTCTACATACATTCAAAACATACGGCACACGCGGCTAAATCCACTGCCTTGGCGCGCCGACGCTATTATACACTATTTCTCATGCTTCGTCCAGAAGCATTGGACAGAATGTCTCCGGACGCGTAACAGAAGCGTAACAGACGGATATTGAGACGGATGTCGGGACATATCAGCTGGAATAATTTTCAAGGAATGCGTACAGCTCCTTCATGTCGGAGATATACTTCCCCTCCGCCACCTCCTGACGCACCTCTTCCGGCAGGTCGCTGACCGGGATCTCTGTAAACTCGTAGACAGTCTCTTTATCGCTCAGGTACACTGCTACGAAGCCATGCAGCTCCCGAAGATAATAGCCTTCATTCTCATCGTTTTTGACCGCGCCGCCCTCTGCGGCGATGCTCTCCGTGCCATATACTTCGTCCTGCGGCTGTGCCGCCTGCCGCTCCAGCACTTTGTTGTAGGTAAACTGATAACCCGCCGTCAGGATTAGTCCCGCCGCGACAAAGACAGCAAAAAAGCCGATAATGTATCTGGATTTCATAATATCCACCCCTTTTTTCATACATTATTGGCTTTCTTTCTCTTTTTTATACAATACGATGCGTCTTTTGGCCGCAACATACAGTCCCCGCCATGCTCATGAAGGCATAAGCCGGAGCTTTCTGCACCAACGAAGAAGTCGCACTCCCATAGGAAGCGCTTTGATGTCGTCGTCTGAGAGCGTCCCGATCTTGAGCACCACAACCACATAGACTGCCATTGCCACGCAGACCGCGATGATCGTCGGTATCCAGCGCCCGCCCACGAAAAGATCAAGGACAAGGTAAACGGCATAAGCCACAAGTCCCATGACTCCCGAGGCGATGAGCGGTTTTATAAATGTATCTGCCACATTGATTCGGAAGCCGCAAACCCTTCGCACTTTCCGCTGGTTAAGCCAGCACATACATATGGCGAAAACAATATTTCCCGCTGCCAGTGCGTAGACGTTCATCTTAAACAATGCCAGCATGATCACAAATGACACCAGATGAACCACCAGAGCGACACAGGCATTGATCGCGGGAGTGGAGATGTGGTTGAGTCCGTGCAGGATAGAGTTCGATATGGACGACCAGCCATAGAGCACTACCACCACCGAGCCAAGCATAAGCAGGTATGCCGGAGTTTTGGAAGCGTCATTGTACAAAAGAACCATGAGCGGCGAGGCAAGGACAAGGAATCCGGCCCCGCAGGGAATGGTAAGCACCATCGTAAGCCGCAGCGTCTGGTCGATCTTCTCATGCACTAATTTTTTTGACCGTCTGGCCACCGCCGCCGTAAGGCTTGGCACTACAGAAGCGCACAGAGCGGAAGAGATGGAAAGCGGCACGTTCACCAGCGGGTCATACTTCCCTGAGTAGATTCCCTGAAGCGCCATGTATTCTTCCTCAACATAACCTTGTGATTCCATAATATGATTAAAAATCGTCAGATCCAGTATCTGGTTGATATTGTATATCGCCGTACTGAATAAGATCGGAAGCGCCGTGAGCACAAGCACTTTCAGTATATGCCGGTAGCTTTCTTTTCTGCCGGTATGGTCTGTACGGTACTGCCGCTTCATCTTCCCCTTGTATGTAAAAAGGATAAATCCAAGGAAAATCAGGGCGATCAGCGCCCCGAGCACGGTTCCAAGCGTAGCGCCCGCCGCGCCGTAAGCAGGGCCTAAGAGCTCTTCGCCTGTCTTTTCTCCTGCCCGCGTTCCGATATCAATGAAAATACTTGCCCCGGCGATGCTGACAACCGCGCGGATAATCTGTTCGATAATCTGGGATACCGCAGTTGGCATCATGGAGCCTAAACCCTGAAAGTATCCTCGGATAACCGCCATGACCGCCACAAGGAACAATCCCGGAGCCAGCATTTTAAGGGCATAGACACTCAAAGGCGACTTCATGCCATGCACCGCGATGGCATCCGCCCCAAAGAAGATCACGCCCGTCACCACAAGTCCCACTCCCACTCCGAACGCCATGGAGCAGATAAATACGCGGACCGCATTGCGTTTCTGCCCGACAGCCATCTTCGCGGATACCAGCTTGGACACCGCTGTGGGAAGACTTAAGGATGAGACCATGAGCGCCATGGCATAGATCTGGTACGCATATCCGTAAAATCCGTTCCCTGTGTCCCCCAACGTGTTGGCGAGGGGAATACGGTATATGACCCCTATGACTTTGGTGAGCACAGTCGCTACCGCAAGCATTGCACCCTGTGCGATAAAATCATCCTTGCGGGCGGACCTTACTCTTGTCTTTGGTGTATCTGCCATGTACATTTCCTCCAGCTTCCTATATTTCCCGGCTTCTTATTTCACCATATCATCGCGGGATTTTGGCCTTCTCCATGATCTCCCGCTGCCTCTGCTCCATCAGGAGACGTTCATCGTCCTCCATATGGTCATATCCCAGCAGATGGAGCATACTGTGGGCAATGAGAAACGCATATTCTCTCTTTAGGGAATGTCCGTACTCCTCCGCCTGTGCGATGACCTTGTCCTTAGATATCACGATATCCCCCAGCATCAGCTCCCCGGATTCCGGGTCAAAGGCGTCGGGCATCTCCTCCACACCCGAGAGATCGCCGGGTGTCCTGACATCTAACATCGGAAATGAAAGCACGTCCGTAGGGCGGTCGATCCCTCTGTGCTCCCGGTTCATCATATGAATCTCTTCATCTGTCGTAAGAAGAAGCTCCACCTGCGCCTCATAGGGACAGCCTTCGTGTTCAAGCACTGTCTCTATCATAAGCTCTGCCGTCTCTTTTACATCAAAGGGAAGCCTTACGCTTCCTTCCTCCTCTAAAAACAGGGTCATGTCGCCCTCCTCCTGCTTCCTCTTGCCTTTGACGAGTTCCTTCTTTCCGCTTTCTTCTCATACTCCTCGTAGGCCTTGACGATCCTCTGCACGAGCGGATGGCGCACCACATCCTTACTCGTCAGGGTACAGATGGCGATCCCCTCTAAGCCTTGTACCACTTTTACGGCTACGTCCAGTCCGGACACTGCCCCGGCAGGAAGATCCTTCTGGGTGGAATCCCCGGTGATGACCACCTTGGAGCCGAACCCGATCCTTGTCAGGAACATCTTCATCTGCGCTGGGGTCGTGTTCTGCGCCTCGTCGAGTATAATAAAGGCATTGTCAAGGGTGCGGCCTCTCATGTAGGCGAGAGGCGCCACCTCGATCAAACCTTTTTCTGAATTTTTGATAAAACTCTCCGCGCCCATGATCTGATAGAGCGCGTCGTAGAGCGGCCGCAGATAAGGATCGATCTTGCTCTGCAGGTCGCCGGGGAGAAATCCCAGCTTTTCCCCCGCTTCAATGGCGGGACGCGTCAGGATGATGCGGCTTACTTCGTCCCGTTTAAACGCCGTGATGGCCATTGCCATCGCAAGATAGGTTTTGCCCGTGCCCGCAGGCCCCAGTCCGAAGGTGATCATCCCATTTCTGATGGCATCCACATAGGTTTTCTGTCCGAGCGTCTTCGGTTTGATCGGTTTCCCCTGCAAGGTATGGCAGATCAGGTCGCGGTCGATCTCCACGATCCCTTCTTCATTGTCCTCAAAGACAAGCGAGATGGCGTAATCTACATTCTGCTCTGTGATGGTATTTCCCCGTTTCGACAGCTCCAAAAGCTGTGTCAGCACCCGCAGCGCCTTTTCCGCCGCCGCGCTCTCTCCCACGATCTTCGTGCTCCCGTCGCGGGCGATCAGGGTGACATGGAATGTGCGTTCCAGTTTCTTCGCATATGTGTCAAACTGTCCGAACACGTTTGCCTCATGTTCAGCCGGTATATTAATCAGCAGTTCCGACAGACTCATCTGTTTCTTTCCTTTCGATCGTTAAAATCTCTGTATCCGCCTCCTCGGTGATCCTCTCATTCAAATACAGGATGCCCGATGCGGCGGCAAAATTTTCATACAGTTGTATTTTAACACTATTTTCCCTTATTTGAATACCTTTTTCCTCTAATTCCTCGCAAAAGCGGTGAAAATTCTGGCTCAGTATCTGCCTTGCCTCCTCCTCTGTATACGTTTTGTCCACAAAAGAATAGGATTTCGCGGTTTTCATACCATAAGAAAACGGCAGATAAAAGTTCTCTCCGATCTTCATCTGTGTCTCCGAGGTGAAGATATCACTGTTCTTGTATTTATTCCGCACAGTCCCCACAGACAATGTCTTATCCCAAAGACGGATAAAGGGACGGAACTTCTTTTTCCCGTCATATACTTTTTCTTGATAAGACAGTGAGATGCTGTCCGAATACTCGATCTGCGTATCCGCAAATATATCCGCGTCGGACGCATGATACTGGTATCCGATTACCTCCTGACTGTCATTTACCACTTCCACCCTGCCCAGCACAAGAAGGTCGCCCTTTTTCACCGTATCCCCCACATGGACCTGCGGTACACCGGAGCGCGTGACGATCTTCGTGATCACCCCGTCGGCGGACGCCACCAGATCCGTAGGCTTCTCTGCGGAAACGCCCGTATCTTTATCCGATGAAATGTCCTCCGCCCGGAAGGTATCTTCGTTCTCCTTAATCTGCACCTTCAGCCTGCTGCCGTCAATGGACGCAGAGACCCAAACGATATCATTATATTCCTTTCGCACCGCTTTTACAATACCCGGACAATCGACTTTACTCTTGAGCATACAAGGCGCGACACCTTCCTCTTTCAGAAATTCCGCCAGTGTCTCGTCCGGCCATTTCTCGTTTCCTTCAAAATGGATATCCCATATAAACAGCGAGTATCCTTTTAAAAGGGCCGCGCACAGGAAAAGTCCCACGAAAAATAGCTTCCGTTTCCTGTGGCGGGCAAGAAAAAAAGGAAACCCACATCTCCGGTACAGTACGACCCGGGTGTGCGTTTTTCTGACAAAGGGCCTAAGCTTCCTGAAATCCGAGACGCTCATATACATCTCATACCCGTTTCCCACGGGCGCCAGTCCCCATATATAGATCTGGTGGAAGGAGCACAGATTTAAGAAACGCTCCGGCGAATAACCCTCGATGCGGAGTTTTACATATCCCTTTAACCAGCGGATGAACGAACGGATCACTCTTCTTTCCTCCCGTCAATAAACTCAAGTGTCTGGATCTTCCCCGTGACCTTCATCTCATCATTGGTATAATACTGTACCTGAAGCCTTTTTCCCGTCAGACGGATCTGCCCGCCCTTCGTCTGCACCCTCACAAGCTCTTCTGTATACTCCGTAATGCCCCGGTAATTGCCGATGCACACTTCAAAATCTCCGAGCACGGTGACCACCGCCGCTCCCATAACTACATCCTTCGGCATACTTGCAGCCGTCGCAAGCCTCTCACCGATCTGTCCTCTATCCATAAAAATGCCACACATACGCCCTTTATAATGAGTATATGTGCGGCATATTCCGTCCTATTCCTTCCCTGACGTTATTTTACTCAGGCATAAGTCCGCTGCGGATATCTTCGTCCCTCTGTCCGCCTGCTCTGCCCTTTAATAGTCAAGACATGCGCGTTCAGTCACAAAGGGGCGCACATAAGTATCCGCCACCTTGACATGCTCCGGATGGTGAGCATACACAGCGATATCCTCCGCCTTTTCCAGCGTACTTACAAGCGCCATATCATGTGTGCTGGTGTCAAGAGGCGTGTCCACGAACTTAAGCTCCACAAGTCCCGGCACCTTGCCCACGAGCGATTCCAGATTTTCTTTCATGGCCGCCTTTAATCCTGCCTTCTCCTCTTCTTTGACCTCCGGTCTGAATTTCCACATAACAATGTGATGTACCATGATGCGTCCTCCTCTTTTTGCTTATTTTTTCCTGCGTTCCTTGCCCGTAAACTTCTCTACGTCAATGCGGAACACCTCTGTCCGTTCAAGCATCTCCCCGCTGAATCCGATCTCTGCCTCAGGAGCTAAGTGTTCCATGATCTTTGTAAGACCATGCGCCTTTTCTTTTGAATCCTCCAGTCTTCGGATCACGCCGTTTCCCATGATACTGCGGTAAGCATAGGAGTAACTGCATGTATAGTCCCCGGTGATGATCTCATGGCAGCAGTCCATTTCTATTGCCACATGAGGATTGTCTGCGATAGCCTCTGCTTTTCTTCCCTCGCCTGCACCGTGGATATAAAGAGAGAGCGTCGGTTTTCCACTTTCTATGGCAAACTCATAGCCGAAATTCACAGGGACAATGAACATGCCCTCCCCGTCCCGCAGTCCGAGGCGCACGACCTCACATTCTTCCAGTATTTCCTTAAAGATAAGCGGATCGTGTATCTCCCTTTTATGTAAACGCATCTCCCTCACAAAAATGTCCTCCTCCCGTCAGCCGCCGCTTATCACCTTGTCCCGGAATCCTCAGGCCTGTTCCGCCCTAGAATCTGGTCTCCCATCTTCCGCAGAATACGTTCTCATTATATCTTCCTTTAAATTCACTGTTGCCCATCATCTTCTCCAGTGTAGCGGCAAACGCCTCGTGATGGTCCATATAAGAATTAATATAGCATCTTGCCATTGGAACATCAATCAGATTGTTCGTGTAACTTAAAGACACTACAAAAGTCGGCAGCTCAGACATATACCACGGCTGTTTTACCGGTTCGTCCCACTTCACGCGCATCGTGTTAAACTGCGCGAAGCCCTGCACGTTCAGGATCAGGAGGACACAGTCGTAATTCTTCTTGAAATCCTCCATCTTCCCCTTCTTCGCGGCGACTTCCGCATCGACCTCAAAGCCTGCCTCCGTAAGCTGGCTGACGATATCCTTTATGATATTCTCATCATTGGATTTAAATTTGGTCCCCGCGATGACCATTGCCTCTGAACCGATGTACATCAGCTTGACCCTTTTGTATCTGTCCGGCGTCATGGGCAGATATCCGAGGCGGTCTTTGACAAGGGTGACATATTTGTCCGCAAATTCTCTTGAAGCCTTGTGGTGCTCCTCACAGCCTACGACCGCCAGTCCTTCCTTCGGCCCTGTAAGCCTGTTCTCCTCCTGAAGCTTATGGAGATTCAATGCCGCCTTCACGCCGAGGATGCGGTGCAGCGCATCGTTTAAACGCTCCTCCGTGATCGTTCCGTTGCGGTAGCCTTCCATCATGTAGGCAAAATCCTCTTCTCTGTCGTTGAAAAACAGATACATATCGCAGCCTGCCGCGATGGCTTCCGGCACCTGCTCGCTCCTCGGGATTGTAGCGCCGAACATGCCGATCATATGGGAAGCGTCTGTCACGACAAGACCGTTAAAGCCGAGCTGTCCTTTGAGAAGATCAGTAATCAGCTCCGGCGCCAGAGTCGCGGGACGGATATCTTCATCCTTGATCCCGGGGCGCAGCTTTTTCGAATATGCCGGAAGCGCTATATGCCCGGCCATGATTGTCATTACACCCTCATCTATGAGCTCTTTGTACACTTTTCCGAATGTCGCGTCCCATTTGTCACAGTCGTATTCATTCACTCCCATGATCAGATGCTGGTCGTTCTCCTCAGTGCCGTCGCCCGGGAAATGTTTCATACAGGTAGCTATATTCTGTGTCTTCATCCCCTTGAAAAAAGCCTTCGCGTAGCGGATAACGTCGTCCGGGTTGTCGTTGTAAGCGCGGAGCTGTACGATGGTATTCCTCCAGTTATACAGTAGATCCACAATAGGCGCGAAATTCCAGTTACAGCCTACCGCAGCGGCCTCCCTCGCGGAGATCTCCGCCATCTTGTACACGGCTTCTTCCGAGTCGATGGCAGCCAGAGCCGCTCCGTTAGCGATCGGCGTACCGCCGCCTGTCCCGCCGTTTCCGCCGGCTTCACAGTTGGAGGCGATAAGCAGCGGAACCTTCGTCGTCTTTTGCAGACAGTCCGCCATGGCCCATATCTCCTCCTTCGGAGCGTTGTGGTAGCGGATGGCGCCCGGATGATATGTATCAAGTACTTTCCTGATATTCTCCGGCTTTCTCTCCTCCTCATTGGCCACCATATTGACGAAGAGCTGTCCGATCTTCTCCTCGTCAGTCATTCCTGCGATCGTGTCCTCAACCCACTGTATCTGTTCATCATTCAGATAATAAGGTTTTTCTTTTAAATTAACCATGTCATTGTCCTCCTTTGATTTCCTGTATTTTAAAACTTCTTCCACGTGTCTCTTACAAAGAGAAGGAGAAGCGGGAATATCTCCAGACGCCCCGCCAGCATATCAAAGATAAGCACCAGCTTCGCCCCGTTGGAAAAGATAGAAAAATTCTGCGTCGGGCCTACAAGCTCAAGTCCCGGCCCGATGTTGTTCAATGTCGCCGCCACACCGGTAAAGTTCGTAATAAGGTCATGCCCGTCAAACCCTACTAAAAGGACAGAAAAAACAAAGATCAGCACATATGCCATAATAAATACATTCGTTGCACGAACCGTCTCATGCTCCAGCAGATGTCCGTCCATCTGGAGTTTCCTTAAACTCCTTGGGTGAAGCAGCGTGTGAAGCTCTTTCTTCACAGTCTTTATCAGAATCACAAGTCGGGAGACCTTAATACCCCCGCCCGTACTTCCCGCACACGCGCCCACAAACATCAGAAGCACAAGGATCGTCTTGGGCACCTCAGGCCACAGATTAAAATCTGTCGTCGCATACCCTGTGGTCGTTATGATTGATCCCACCTGAAACGCTGCCTGCTGCACCGCCGCCCCGATCGAACCGTACATATCTTTTATCATCACGGCGATGACCGCAATGGACACGACTATGATCAGAATGTACGCGCGCACCTCCTCCATGGTAAACGCCTGCTTAAGCTTTCTGCGGAGAATGAGGTAATAGGCACTGAAATTCACTCCGAACAGGATCATAAATACAGTGACGACCACCTGCAGATACACGGAATATCCTGCCATACTGTCATTCTTAATGCCAAAGCCTCCTGTTCCCGCCGTGCCGAAGCTGATAGTGAGCGCATCAAAAAGAGGCATCTTCCCGATCAGAAGAAGTATAATCTCTATGACCGTCATCGCCACATAGATCAGATACAGTATCTTTGCCGTAGAACGGACCGTCGGCACAAGCTTGCTTACAGAAGGCCCGGGACTTTCCGCTTTCATCAGATTCATGTGTGACCCGCCGCCCTTCATGTGTACGATGGCCAGAAGGAATACGAGCACTCCCATTCCCCCGATCCAGTGGGTAAAGCTTCGCCAGAACAACACAGATTTAGACAATACTTCCACATCTGTAAGGATACTGGCTCCTGTTGTCGTGAACCCGGACACCGTCTCGAAAAGAGCATCCACAGGATTTGTGATAGACTTTGTCAGCAGAAAGGGGATGCTCCCCATCACACTGAGCACAATCCAGCTCAGCGCCACTGTGACAAACCCTTCCTTTACATAAAATATCCTGTTCTCTGGTTTTTTGCGGAGAAGAAACCCTCCCATAAGAACACAGAGAGCAGCCGTTATAACAAACGCCCACCCTTCCTGCTCCTGATAAATCAGCGCTACAATGCACGAAAGCGCCATAAAAGCCGCTTCAGCCACAAGGACATACCCTATGACATATCGAACAACTGAAAAATTCATTTTATTCCCCCGCCGGTTCCCCGGTCCTCGTGTCTCTATCCTGATCCCGCTCCCTGACAAAAAACATTTCTCAGGTGCAGCGGGAGCATTTTCTCTTATATTATGTCAAAGTCATTTTCCTGCCAATATATCAGTCAGATCATTAAGGCCTTTCACACTTGTAACAATGATAACCGTATCCCCGGGTTGTATAATATCCTGTCCCCGGGGGATATGCACCACGCCCCCACGGTTGATTGACGCCACAAGCAAATTGTGCTTTAACCTCAGATCTGACAGAGGAATTCCTGTAACCGCGGAATTCTCCCTGACAGCAAACTCCAGAGCTTCGGCATGCCCGTCCAGAATATGGTACAGCGTCTCCACGTTGCTGCTCAAAGAGGCGCCCATCGCTCTTACATACTGGAGAATATAATCTGCAGTTATGTATTTCGGATGAATCACGCTGCCCAGATCCAACCCGTCCACAATATCATCAAAAGCGATTCTGTTCACCTTTGTCACAATCTTCGCCTGAGAAATCTTTTTGGCAAAAAGACTCAGGAGAATATTCTCCTCGTCCATGTTGGTCAGTGTCACGAAGGATTCCGCATTAGCCAACCCCTCTTCCATGAGAAGCTTCTTATCCGTGCCGTCGCCGCAGATGACTGTCACTGAGGGCAGAAGCTCACTGATCTCCTCACACCGTTCCCGCCTAGACTCGATCAGGCTTATACGGATCTTCATATCAGAGAGAAGCGCGGCGAGATAATACCCTAAGGTTCCCCCGCCTACAATCAGGGCATTTTTCACCTGATGGGTATGAACGCCGATTTTTTTGAAAAACAGCGCGGAATTCTTCGGGGTTGCAATAATGGAAACAAAATCCAGATCCTCCAGCACAAAATTTCCGGAAGGAATATATACCTCTTCCCCTCTTTCCACGCCGCAGATAAGGACGTCGCACCGCAGCCTGTCCATGATCTGTGCCACTGTCATGCCGCCCAGTCCAAACTCTGGAAGCATCTTAAACTTTAAAAGCTCCACCTTTCCCTTGGAAAATGTATCCAGCTTGATCGCGGAAGGAAAACGGAGCAGCCTTGATATCTCCGTAGCCGCCGCCAATTCCGGGTTGATGATCATAGAGATGCCAAGCTTCTTCCTGATAAAGTGAAGCTCCCTGTGATAGACCGGATTTCTCACGCGCGCAATCGTGTGGCAGTCGCTTACCTTCTTCGCGATCAGACAGCAGAGAAGGTTCAGCTCGTCCGAACCTGTGACGGCGATCAGAATATCCGCATCCTCCACGCCGACTTCTGAAAGCACCTGAATACTGGAGCCGTTCCCGCAAAGTCCCATAATATCGAGGCTCTCGGTCAACTGCTGTATCTTCTGGGGATTCTTGTCGATCACGATCAGCTCGTGATCCTCCTCGCATAGCTCTTCCGCAAGGGTGCTGCCGAC
>DWYT01000138.1 GCA_019118545.1 Candidatus Mediterraneibacter merdavium
TTCAAAGTTGTCTTTTTGATGTTTGCGCATTTCGCACAATAGTAAAACATGATTCTCACCTCTTTTCTGATGTATCAATCTTTGCTTTCCCTCTTCTACCTTTATTTCTTAAATAATTTCTTGTACAGCAAGTATCCCAAAAAGAAGATAAGTCCGATAAACGCCAAATCTCTTATTAAGGAAAATAGCGGAAATATTGTACCGCCAATAGTTCCTAATATCATGATGCCGATTAAAAATAATATCATTTTAGCATTAAATGACATTTCCTTTTCGCCCTCCTAGTATAATAAATTTCGCTTTTTTCAAACCAATCTACATATCTCTTTCATTTTATTACTTTACCTTTATCAAGTCAACTATATAAATACTTTTTCCACCTTTAGAAAACTATATTCATTGTAAAATATAGGTGGAGGTATTTTGTATGATTAAAATGGGAAAAAGATTAAAGCATCTACGCACTGACAACAATATGACACAAGCTACACTTGCTCAAAAACTTAATTTAACAAAGTCTGTCATCAGTGCATATGAAAATGATTTACGTCTACCATCTTATGATGTACTTATACAGATTGCCAAAATCTTTCACGTCAGTACCGACTATCTTTTTGGTCTTGAATCCTCAACAGATGTCGATCTCTCCGGACTGAGTGAAGATGAGAAAACTGCTTTAAAAAATTTAATCCTTGCTATGAAACATAGAAAATAAGCTGATATTCCTGTATGTTGAGGTATCAGCTTTTTTGATCTTTTTATTGAGCGTAAATCCTTTTAATGGTCATTGAATAGATCACATATATCCAACTCTTTTCCCCTTTCATTTTCAGCGTATCCATGTACCACTCCTTTCCCTTCGTCATCCGTGTATTCGTCTCTTTTACAGGAACGTCTACAATATCTTCCCCATCCTTGAGAACGCGCGGATAACAATTCAGTTCATCTTCAATCTCTGTTATGTCGTTTTCCACAGGCTCGATCAGAACAGCAATAAATCCATGCTCTCCCAACTCCTTTACCATCAGGATCGCTTCTATTCTGTCCAAGACCCCTTGCGGCAATCGGTACTTCTTACGGAACAGCTTATTCACACTCCTGAGAAGCACTAATTGGCTCTTTGAATAAATTTTGATGTGCATTGCTTTCTCCTCCTCTTTTCACATCAAAGAAATAATATACATTTTAAAAATCTCCAAAAAAAATAACACCAGTTACCTTTACAGATACAACTGATGTTATCTCTTCAACTCATTTTCATTATCTACTTGGACTTTTTATTTTGCTCGCGACGGGTTCGCGCCGAAATTCGCGCCACATTTTTGTTTCCTGTGCAAATCTTCTTTTCTCCTTGCCGTTCTTTGCTCTTTTGCGGACGCAAGCATGGAAACCGCGCAAATCCGCCATTTCCCGGCTGTGGTCGCAATTGCGCAACGCACCTCGATTCCGCTCCGCTTCATCTCGGTCGTGGCTTTCGCCACATAAGGATAGCGCCCGACGGCCAAGGGTACGCAAGCATCCCCTGTCCTTCGGACTCTATCCTTGCGTTGCTCAATTGCTGCACGCAAAAAAACCGCCGTCCCCACAGCTCCAGTGTCTGCAAAAACAGCGATTTCCAAATGCGCGATCAGGGGTTCGAACCCTGGACACCCTGATTAAGAGTCAGGTGCTCTACCAACTGAGCTAATCGCGCTTTTTAGTTGTTCTGTCGGGTGTTTTTCCCAACGCAAGTGATATTATATTACAGTCTTTGCCACTTTGCAAGCATTTTTTTCAGTTTTCTATTATTTTCTGCAATTTTTAGGTAAATTCCTTAAAAACAGAGCCGGTATGCAGGGGTATATCCTAACATACCGGCTCTGTATCATCATCTGCCGGGAGCTTTTTCAACCCAAACTCCCGTGCATATTACCGGCTACTCTGTCTTTTCAAACATGGACGCTGGCTGCTTACACACCGGACAGACGAATCCTTCCGGAAGCTCTCCCTCGTGTATGTACCCGCAGATTTTACAGCGGTATTTTACAGTGCCGCCCTGCGAACCCTCTCCTGTGCTCTCCTGCAGCGGACTGGCATTTTCCGCCGCATCCCCAGACTGCCCCGCACTCTCCGTATTATTTTCCTGATTGGAGCGGGCGCTTCCTAGGTCAGAGCTTCTGTCCGTATAGGAGGTATGGAGCATTTCTTCTGCAAGCTCACTAAGCGGCTCTTTATAAAACTCTTCATATAATTTAATGATCTCGCTGTTCTCATGGCTGCTGCGAAGCTTCATCTCACTGTCACGCTTGTACAGTCCGTCTACCCTTGCTTTTCGCAGTTCATCCCCCTTGAACAGGGTTCCTTTCGGCTGTCCGCCGCCGCCGATGCACCCGCCCGGGCAGGTCATAACTTCTACAAAATGATACTCCTCGCCGGACTCTCTCCATTTTCTGATAAATTCGGACGCTGCTTTTGTTCCGAAGATCACTGCCGCTTTAAGCTTCAAGTCTCCGATAAGCACTTCTGCCTCTTTCACGGACTCCATGCCACGGACAGGCTCAAGCCGGAAGAACTCAGCAGGAGCCGGCTCTTTCATAATATACTGGTAAGCAGTGCGAAGAGCCGCTTCCATGACTCCGCCGGTGTTGCCAAAGATCACGCCCGCGCCGGACGCCTCTCCCATCAGACGGTCAAACTCCGAATCTTCTAGGCCATTCAGATCTATATTCTCTTCCTTCGCCCATTTTGCCAGCTCTCTTGTGGTGATAACGTAATCCATATCCCGCATATCTTCGATGCCCAGATATCTCCCCGCCGCGTTCATCTCTTCTCTTCGGATCTCGAACTTCTTTGCCGTGCAGGGCGTAACCGCCACATTGACGATGCGCTTCGGATCTATGCCCATCTTTTCAGCAAAATAGGCTTTAATCGTTGGCCCCTGCATACCGATGGGACTCTTTGCCGAGGAAATATGCTCCAGCATATCCGGGTAATATGTCTCCGCATAGCGCACCCATGAGGGACAGCAGCTTGTGAACTGCGGAAGCGGAGCACTCTGTTTTGTAACCCGGCTGATCAGTTCGCTCGCCTCTTCCACAATGGTCAGGTCAGCGGCAAAGTTTGTGTCAAGCACATAGTCCGCGCCCAGCTTTCTTAAAAGGGTCACCATCTTCCCTTGGACAAAGCTTCCGTCGGGCATATCGAATTCCTCGCCCAGAGCAATACGGACAGACGGCGAGGTGCTGAATATAACGATCTTTTCCGGATCCGCGACCGCTCTCCCCACATCCGGGTATTCATATTTTTCAGTGATGCTTGATACCGGACAGACATTCGCACACTGTCCGCAGTTGATACAGACAGCCTTGTTTCCGGTATCTTCCAGACGGTATGTATCGTGCACCCCGATATAATCCCGACAGACATCACGGCACTGCCCGCATTTTATGCAGAGCTCCTCATTTCTCATAATCGATGGATTGTCCTGTTCAATAGGTACACGCACACTCATTGGTAAATGGTTCATAGCTTTCCTCCTTGGCATTTTATAATAATAGTAATTATTATTATAATATCCTGTGCATTGGCTGCGTGTCAACAGAAAAATTCATAATTCTTCCATTAATGTGGTTTTATTTTTGCTTATGTCTGTTCCGGTCGCCGTGGCCGCATCCGCAGTTTAATATCTTGCACACTTCTAATGTAGATTTACGGATGCACAAAATCCATCTGTTCAGGCACGGCTTGCAGTAGAACGCTTCCTTTACGCATGTGCGCCAGCATTTCCGTCCCATAACGCCCTCCTCATCGTCGCCTGTAACTTATTATATGTATCGATGAGAAATTGGTGCGCATCCTGCATGAGCTTCTGCTTGTACGCTTTTACTTTCTCTCAGCAATCAGCTTATTGATGGGATTGCCCCTCGAAGAGAACTTTTCTTCATATTCCGTCATGATATTTCCTTTATTCATTTCCACATGGTGGTGAAGGTCATAGGTGAACGCGCGCAGCATCCATCCTGCCTCCTTTATCTGTTCCAGAGAAAAATTGAAAAGTCCCGTATTGTCTGTCTTAAACTCCACGGTTCCGCCCGGGGGAAGTACCGTCTCATACCGCCTTAAAAACTCTGCCGAAGTCAGGCGGCGTTTCGCATGTCTCGCCTTAGGCCACGGATCAGAGAAATTTAAATATATCTTTTGAACCTCATTCTTTTCAAATACATCTCCTATATTGCGCGCGTCCATGCAGACAAATCGAATATTTTCCAGATCATGGAATTCCTCAGTGCCGTACTTTTCAACCGCCCTTAAGAGAACGCTTGAGTATCTCTCGATCCCAACAAAATTGACATCCGGGTG
The DNA here is from genome assembly GCA_019118545.1 of Candidatus Mediterraneibacter merdavium. GTDB lineage: Bacteria > Bacillota > Clostridia > Lachnospirales > Lachnospiraceae > Mediterraneibacter > Mediterraneibacter merdavium. Next base: position 4,339 of record DWYT01000138.1, read on the forward strand.
TTCCTTCGCCATATTGAGGATGAATCTTCCTTTTCCCATTCCAATCTCAATGTGGAGAGGATTCTTATTTCCAAAAATCTCCTGCCAGTGCCCCCTCTGACTCTCCGGCTTTTTTATCACAGCGTGATGCG
>DWYT01000139.1 GCA_019118545.1 Candidatus Mediterraneibacter merdavium
GCAAGCAAGCAAGCAAGCAAGCATAGGATAAGTCTGCCCTTTTTTATTGTCAGAAAACAGAATATAAAGAACACGGAGGCGTATTCTGCCCGCAGCGCGCGGGTGGGTGCGTCTTTTTGTTTTGCAAAAAAATAAGGAGAAAGTCTATGAAGAACAAAAATAGGTTAATGAGCCTCATTATCAGCGCGGCGCTTTTCATCCTGATGCTGCCCGTCTCGGCGCGGGCGGCGGACAGCGGTTTTACAGTTGAAGGCGGCACGGTAAATACTGATTACACATACTCCAATGGTGTGCTGACTGTCAACAACGGCGCCAACCTCACCATTTCTATGGCTGACGGCGCAACCACTCCCACCAGCGAACGTATTGTGATTGCAAGCAGTGCCACAGCATCCATCACGCTGAACGGGGTAAATATCAGCGCCCCGGAAGGCAAGAGCGCGATTGAGCTGTCCTCCGGCTCCAGCTTGACGCTGATACTGTCCTCATACACAAGCAATAGCTTGACAGGCGGCGCTGCTGGCCTCTTTGATTATGGCGGTGCCCCCGGCATCCACGTCCCGCAGGGTGCGATGCTGACCGTTCTGTGTGCAGCGGCAGGAGATAATAGCAGCCATATTTGTGATAGCAGCGCAAGCAACTGTGCGAAATTAACGATTCAAGGCGGTTCAAACTCAAGTGGCATCGGGGGCGTCGGAATCGGCGGGGGTGCCCCGGTATTAGGTAGTACTCCGGGTAGTTTTACCGGCCAGCCATGCGGCACAGTTATGCTCTTGGGTGGAGATGTTACCGTCACAGGCGCTGCTGGGCAGGGTGGAAATTCGGATGCAAAGGACATTGGAGGCAGTAACGCCGCTGGAGGCGGCTCCCCCGGCGCAGGCGGCACCATCATCATCCTGACCAGCGTGAAGAGCAGCAGCGGCACGCTTAATATTGGTGCTGGCACAGGAGACAACCCCAACGCCACGGTTGACAACGGCGCGGGCATACGCCCCAGCCCCGGCGAAAATACTTACGAGGTCTACGGAAGTCTTAAACTGCCTACCAACCTCACCATCCCCGCGGGCGTGACCGTGAACATTCCCCAAAACACCACCCTGACCGTGCCGCAGAATACGACCCTCACCAACAACGGCACCATCACCGGCGACGGGACGCTCAACATTCAAGGAGATGCAAATGGCGATGGCACAGTATCGGTGACTGGCTTTACCCCAAAAACCCAGACCAGCACTCCATCGGCCCCATCCAGCACAAGCGCGGTGACGGCTGCCAGCGTCACCCTGACCGCCGTGACCGACAGCAGCGGCGTGGGCGGTATCCAGTACGGCTATACTACGGGCGGGGAAACTTCTGTACCGGATGCCCGCTGGCAGACCGATACCACCTTCAACAATCTGTCCCCCAGCACAACCTACACCTTTTACGCCCGCTACGCCGGGAATGGGTTTTATGCCCCTTCTATGGCAAGCAGCAGCGGCCTGACGGTTACGACCTCTGCCCTCGTTGATGCGGAGGCTCCCAACATTACCACGCACCCCAAGAGCGGCGCCTATACTGTGGGGACTGATGCTGCTCTGTCCGTGGCTGCAAGCGTAGGCGACGGCGGAAACCTCTCCTATCAGTGGTACAGCAACACCACTAACAGCAATGCCGGGGGCACGGAAATCAACGGCGCAGCCTCCAGCAGTTATACCCCGCCCACCAGCGCGGAGGGCACTACTTATTATTACTGCGTGGTGACTAATACCAACAACAGCGCCACGGGCGCAAAGACCGCCACAGCTATCTCCAACACGGCAGAAATTAAGGTTTCCCCTGCCGCACTGACGGAATACACAATCACCTTTGACGGCAACGGCGGTACAAGTCCTGCGGCGCAGACCACCACCGGCAAAAAATTGACAAGCCTCCCGACTTCCACTCAAAGCGGGTATTCCTTTAACGGCTGGTACACGGCAAAAACAGGCGGCGATAAAATCACCCCTGATACCGTCTTTTCTGCAAGCGTGACTGTCTATGCACAGTGGACGAAAAACAGCGAAGGAGGCGGGGACGGCCCCGGCTACGACTATTTCACCATTACCGCCAGCGCGGGGGCGGGCGGCTCCATCTCCCCCTCCGGCAGTGTCAGCGTCCGGGCGGGAGAGAGTCAGTCCTTTGCCATTACCCCGGAGAGCGGCTACCGCATTTCCGATGTGCTGGCGGACGGCCGGAGCGTGGGCGCGGTGAGCACTTACACCTTTGACAACGTGAATGCCGGACACACTATTGAGGCGGTATTTGCGAAAACGAATGTGGACGGCGGGGATACTGCTGTTCCACCCGTAATCAGCGTCACCACAGGCGGCACGGCGGAGGTGGATAAGTCCGATCCAAACCCCGGCGATCAGGTGACCGTCACCGTGAAGCCGGATAATGGCTATCAGGTGAAAACTGTCACCGTTACGGATGCAAACGGTGTCAGTATCGCGGTTACGGACAACGGAGACGGCACCTACACCTTCACACAGCCGGAGAGCAGGGTGACGGTCCGGGCGGAATTCGCGAAGATTCCCGCTTCTGGGGAATCCGGGACAGTCGGCGGCAATGACGGCGGAAACACCCCGCAGACCGGGAATGAAAACCAGAATGGAGAGAATGTCCCGCAGACAGATAACGAAAGCCGGACTGGCGGAAATGTCCCAGAGACAGGCGACGAGAGCTATGTCTCGTTCTGGCTGGCGGTTATGCTGGCGGCGGGAGCCGGACTGGGCGGCGCGATCATTTACAGAAGGAAAATGTGTTAATCGAAATAATCCGTCTATTCTAAAATACAGATTTAGAGTAGACGGATTATTATTGCCTATCTGCCGCGCCGGAGCTGACCGTCTTCTTCTGTCGGGACAAAGACCGGAAAGAGATCAGTCTGCTGACCCGGCGCTATGGCGGAACTCTATGGCGGAACACAGGAAGAAAAATTTTACTGACCTTGTCCTTCGCCCGCAGACATGGTAGAATAACATTCATATGGATTAAAGGAGTGTGGAATTAAGTGAAGACATTATTGGAACTGATCACCATAGAAATGAGAGATGCGTTCGCCAAGGCGGGATATGATGAAGAGCTGGCGAAGGTGACGCTCTCCAACCGCCCGGATCTGTGCGAGTACCAGTGCAACGGCGCCATGGCAGGGGCGAAGAAATATCAGAAAGCTCCGTTTATGATCGCGGAAGATGTGGCGGAGCATCTAAAGGAGAGCACATATTTTGAGTCCGTGGATGTGGTGAAGCCGGGTTTTATCAATCTGAAGCTGTCCCCTCAGTGCGCGGCTTCTTACTTAAATGAGATGGCGCAGGAGGAGAAACTGGGTGTAGAGGAAGAAGCTTCTCCGAAGACGATCATGATTGATTACGGCGGGCCGAATGTGGCGAAGCCGCTGCACGTGGGGCATCTCCGCTCTGCCATCATCGGGGAGAGTGTGAAGCGTATCATGCGTTTCAAGGGGAACCGCGTGATCGGGGACATTCATCTCGGAGACTGGGGATACCAGATGGGACTCATCATCACAGAGCTTAAGAAACGTCAGCCGGAGCTTCCGTATTTTGACGAGGAGTTCGACGGAGAGTATCCGAAAGAAGCGCCGTTTACCATCGGAGAACTGGAGGAGATCTATCCCACGGCAAGCGCGTATGCCAAAGAAAATGAAGAATACAGAGAAGAAGCGTTGCATGCGACCTATCTTCTTCAGAATGGATACCGGGGATACCGGGCGATCTGGGATCATATCATGAACGTGTCTGTGGCGGATCTTAAGAAAAATTACGAGAGGCTGAACGTGGACTTCGACCTCTGGAAGGGCGAGGCGGACGCGCAGAAATACATCCCGGATATGGTGCAGATGTTGAAGGACGAGGGTTATGCCCGCTATGATGAGGGTGCCCTTGTGGTAGATGTGCAGGAGGAGACGGACAACAAGGAAGTGCCGCCCTGTATGATTCTCAAGTCTGACGGAGCGGCGCTCTATGATACGACGGATCTTGCCACGCTTGTGGAGCGCGAGCAGGATTATCAGCCGGACGAGGTTATCTATGTTGTGGACAAGCGTCAGGAGATGCACTTTACACAGGTGTTCCGCTGCGCGAAGAAGACGGGCATCGTGCGTCCGGAGACGAAGCTGCAATTCTTAGGCTTTGGCACCATGAACGGGAAGGACGGCAAGCCGTTCAAGACCCGCGAGGGCGGCGTCATGCGTCTTGAGAACCTGATCCGCGAGATCAATGAGGAAATGTATAAAAAGATCATGGATAACCGGACGGTGGAGGATAGCGAGGCGGAGCGCACGGCGCAGATCGTGGGACTGGCTGCCATCAAGTACGGGGATCTTTCCAATCAGGCTTCAAAGGATTACATTTTTGACGTGGATCGGTTTACTTCCTTTGAAGGGAATACAGGTCCGTACATCCTCTACACCATCGTGCGGATTAAGTCTATTCTGGCAAAATATCAGGAGAACGGCGGAAGCCTTGATGGTCTGACGATGCGCCCGGCGGAGAATGTCTATGAAAAAGCGCTGATGCTGCAGATTTTGAAGTTCAATGATGTGTTTGAGGCCGTTTATGAGGAGACGGCGCCGCATAAGCTGTGCGCGTATATTTACGAACTTGCCAATGAGTTCAATAAGTTTTACCATGAGACAAAGATCCTCTCCGAAGAAGATCAGGAGAAGAGATCAGGCTACATCGCGCTGTTAGTTCTGGCGAAGCGTGTGCTTGAGACGTGCATCGGTCTGCTTGGATTTGAAGCGCCTGAAAGGATGTAAATTTCCGAAAGGATGTAGGATAAAAATGACGGAGAAATTATTTTACGAGGACAGCCATCTCTCGGAGTTCGAGGCGGCAGTCACCGCCTGCCGCAGAAGAGAACCCGCATCCGCTGTCGGCTGTGGAGCAGAGGCGGCTCCCGGAAGCGGAAAAGAGACTGATGCCCCGGAAGCGGAAAAGAGGGTTTATTATGAGATCGAACTTGACCGCACGGCGTTTTTCCCCGAGGGCGGCGGTCAGTACGCGGATACAGGCAGCCTCACGTGCGTAGGTGGTATGCAGTGTGCGGGCAGTATAGTTCGTGTGCTGGATGTTCAGGAGGAAGATAATCACATTTATCATATTGCCGATGGACCGCTTGAAGTGGGGAGCCGTGTAAAAGGATGTATTGACTGGGACGAGCGTTTCATGAAGATGCAGCAGCATACCGGGGAGCATATCGTATCCGGTCTTGTCCATGCCCGCTTTGGATATAATAACGTGGGTTTTCATCTCGGCAGTGAGGACTGTACCATGGATTTTAATGGGGAGATTACCCCGGAGGAGCTGGCACAGATTGAGCTTGAGGCAAACCGCGCGGTGTGGAAGAACCTTGAGGTGCAGACGCTGTACCCTTCGAAAGAAGAGCTGGCGCAGATGGAATACCGCAGCAAGATCGAGATCGAGGGGCAGGTGCGTATCATTGTGATCCCGGGATACGACCGCTGCGCCTGCTGCGCGCCCCATGTGGCGCGGACAGGGGAGATCGGACTTATCAAGCTGACGAACGTGCAGAGATATAAAGGCGGGGTGCGCGTGACCATGCTCTGCGGCGTGAGGGCGCTCGCGGATTACCGCGTGAAGCAGGAGCAGGCGAAGGCTGTCTCCGCCATGCTTTGCGCGAAAGAGAATGAGACTGCAAAGGCAGTGGAGCATCTGAGGGAAGAGTGTGCTTCCCTAAAGTATGAGATCGCGGAAAAGGAAAAGAAGCTGATCGTATGCAGGGCGGATATGATCCCTGCGGGAGAAGGGGCGGTCTGCGTCTTTGCGGAAGATATCGAAGGGGAGTCCATGCGTTTTCTCATGAACCGTGTGCTTGAGGCGGGGCATTGCCTGTGCGCGGTGTTCCATCCGATGGGCGGTGAGTCCGGGACATACCGTTATGTGATCGGAAGTAAGACCCGGGACATGCGGGCGCTTGCAAAGGAATTCAATGCCGCGTTCGAAGGGAGAGGCGGCGGCAGGCCGGAGATGGTACAAGGTACGGCGATCGGAAAGGAAGAGGAGATACGGGCGTGGATCATGGAGAAAGCGGAGGATGGAAGATGAATCAGATACAGAGAAAAAGTCCGTTCTGGAGCCTTGCGGGACCGCTGCTCATCTATATGGGAATTCAGTTGGCAGTCCAGACGGTAATTTACTTTGTGATCAGTATGCCCTATACGCTGCAGGCTTATGCCGGTATCCTGCGGGAAGAAACGTTGCCAACCATGGATGAGTGGCTGCAGACCTGTATGGAAGCGCTGGAACCCGCGTTTCAGACGATTGCCGCTCATCAGGTTGAGATTGCCGGGGTGACGGCTCTTGCTACGCTGGCTCTGACAATCCCGCTGTTTTTAAAGGACAGAAAGCTGGAGAAGCTGTGTGGGATCCCGGCGGCAGGGAAAGTGCCTCGTGAGGGTTATGGCCTGATCCTTCTTTTTGGCGCGGCGGGATGCGTGGCGGCCACCTGTCTGATGGCGATGGCGCAGCTTGCGTTCTATGACCCGCAGTATCAGCGGACTGCGGAAGTGATGTACGCGGCGGGGTTGCCCCTGCAGCTTCTTTGTCTTGGACTGGTTATTCCCATAGGGGAAGAACTGATGTTCAGAGGACTTTTATTCAAAAGGTTCAGAGAGAGACAGAGGTTCTGGTATTCTGCGGTCTGTTCTTCTGTGTTCTTTTCATTTATGCACACGAACACAACACAGACAATTTATGCTTTCCTGCTGGGACTTATGCTCTCTTATCTGTATGAGAAGTTTGGCTCTCTTAAAGCTCCTGCGCTTCTGCATATCACGATGAATACGGCGTCTGTACTTCTGACTGAGCTGGGAGGCTTCCGCTGGATCGGAGCAGATCCCATGAGGATGGCGGCAGCAGCTATCGGCGGCGCGTTCATCTGCTCTGTTGTGTTTGTGATTCTCCAGAGGCTGATGGGGACAGGTGCGCCGCAGACTCCGGGGACTCCGGGCAGTGCGCAGCAGTAGAAGGACTTTGTTTTTATAAAAATACAATATGGAATTGTGTATGGCGGAAATTGGTTTCCGCCATATTTTTTTGCGGAAAAAGGCAGATAAACCTTGAAAAATAAGGAGAAGATCTGAAACTGCGGCATCGACGCCTGAAAGATACATTTTTAATATATTATCAGATAATTATATATAAAATAATAAATATTCTAATTATCTGACAATTATAATGATTTTCCTGTTTACAAACCGCAGGAAATGCTGTATAGTCATCACATAAAAAGCAAAAGAGAGGAGACGGGCCATGAATAGACCGAACGAATCACAGCAGGGACTGTACCGCGCAAGCTTTGAGCATGACAACTGCGGTATCGGCGCCATTGTAAATATTAAGGGCAGGAAGAGCCACGCCACTGTGGCGGGCGCTTTGGAGATCGTAGAGCATCTGGAGCACAGAGCCGGAAAGGACGCGGAAGGCAAGACCGGAGACGGCGTGGGCATCCTTCTGCAGATTTCCCACCGCTTCTTTGAGAAGGTCTGTAAGCCGCTTCATATCCATATTGGCGGAGAGAGAGACTACGGTGTGGGGATGTTCTTTTTCCCGCAGGACGAGTTAAAACGCAATCAGGCGAAGAATATCTTCGAAGTTATCGTTAAGAAGGAGGGACTGAACTTCCTTGGCTGGAGAGAAGTGCCCATCCATCCCGAGGTGCTGGGAAAGACGGCTGTGGACTGTATGCCGTGCATCCTGCAGGCGTTCATCGAGCGCCCGGAGAGGGTGGAGAAAGGGATTGACTTTGACCGCAGGCTCTATGTGGTGCGCCGTGTGTTCGAGCAGAGCAGCGACGACACCTATGTGGTCTCCCTCTCAAGCCGTACCATCGTATATAAGGGGATGTTCCTCGTGGGGCAGCTTCGTCAGTTTTTCGCGGATCTGCATGATGAGGATTATGAGTCCGCCATCGCCATGGTTCATTCCCGTTTCAGCACGAACACTGCCCCGAGCTGGCAGAGGGCGCATCCGAACCGTCTCATGGTGCACAATGGTGAGATCAACACCATCCGCGGGAATGCGGACAAGATGCGCGCCAGAGAAGAGACCATGGAGGCAGGCTGCTTAAAGGGTGAGCTGCACAAGGTGCTCCCGGCTATCAACACATCAGGATCAGACTCCGCTATGCTGGACAATGCGTTGGAGTTCATGGTCATGAGCGGCATGGAGCTTCCGCTGGCAGTGATGATCGCTATCCCGGAGCCGTGGGTGAACAACCGCAGCATGTCCCAGAACAAGAAGGACTTCTATCAGTATTATGCCACCATGATGGAGCCGTGGGACGGCCCTGCGTCCATCCTCTTCTCAGACGGGGATGTGATGGGAGCGGTTCTTGACAGGAACGGTCTGCGCCCGTCCAGATATTACATCACGGACGACGACAACCTCATCCTCTCCTCCGAGGTGGGCGTGCTGGACATTGATCCGGCGAAGATCCTCGTCAAAGAGCGTCTGCACCCGGGCAAAATGCTGCTCGTTGACACCGTGGCGGGAAGGGTCATCGACGACGAGGAGCTTAAAGAAAAGTATGCCAATGAGGAGCCTTACGGGGAATGGCTGGACAGCAACCTCATTCACCTGAAAGACCTGCCAATACCGAATAAGGATATTCCGAAATACACAAAGGAAGAGTGTACCCGCCTGCAGAAGGCATTCGGCTATGCCTATGAGGATGTGAGGACGTCCATCCTGACCATGGCGAAGAACGGCGGCGAGGGCATCGCGGCGATGGGAATTGACACCCCGCTTTCTGTGCTTTCTAAAAAGCGTCAGCCGTTGTTCGGATATTTTAAGCAGCTTTTCGCGCAGGTGACGAACCCGCCCATCGACGCGATCCGCGAGGAGATCGTGACCTCCACGACTACCTACATCGGACGGGACGGAAATCTGCTGGAGAAGAAAGAAGAGAACTGTAAGATGCTTCGGGTCAACAACCCGATCCTGACGAACACAGATCTCTTAAAAATCAAGAACATGAAGGTGGAGGGATTCAAGGTAGCGGAGATCCCGATTACCTATTATAAGAATACAAGCCTTGAGAAAGCGCTGGAGTACCTCTTTGTAGAGGTGGACCGTGTGATCCGCGAGGGAGCGAACATCCTCATCTTAAGTGACCGCGAGGTGGACGAGTACCATGTGGCGATCCCTTCTCTTCTGGCAGTGTCGGGACTGCAGCAGCACCTTGTACGCACGAAGAAAAGAACATCGGTTGCTATGATATTAGAGAGCGGAGAGCCAAGAGAAGTGCATCATTTCGCGACGCTCCTCGGATACGGCGCCTGCGCCATTAATCCGTATCTGGCACACGAATCCATCCGCCAGCTCATCGAGGCAAGACTACTCCACAAGGACTACTACGCGGCGGTGGACGACTACAACAGCGCGGTCATCCACGGCATCATCAAGATCGCGTCCAAGATGGGTATCTCTACCATCCAGTCCTATCAGGGAGCGAAGATCTTTGAGGCCATCGGACTGAAAAAAGAGTTCATTGACCATCATTTTACAGATACAGTGAGCCGTGTGGGAGGAATCGGCATTGAGGAGATCGCGGAGGATTACACCGCATTCCACACGCAGGCATTTGATCCGTTGGGACTGGACGGTGATATGACGCTGGACAGCGTAGGCCGTCATAAATATAAGAGCGGCGGGGAGGAGCATCTCTACAATCCGCAGACCATCCACATGCTCCAGCAGTCCACGAAGCGCGGAGATTACGGCATGTTCAAGGAATACACGAAGATGGTGGACGCGGAGGAAGAGAAGGTCAGTTTAAGAGGACAGCTTGACTTCAATTATCCGAAGAAGGGCGTGTCCATCGAGGAAGTGGAGAGCGTGGATTCTATCGTCACCAGATTTAAGACAGGGGCCATGTCCTACGGGTCCATTTCCAAGGAGGCTCATGAGACGCTGGCTGTGGCCATGAACCGTCTCCACGGCAAGTCCAACTCCGGAGAAGGAGGAGAGGAGATCGAGCGTCTGGATACGGACCGCTGTTCTGCCATCAAGCAGGTGGCGTCAGGGCGCTTCGGTGTGACGAGCCGCTATCTGGTCAGCGCCAAAGAGATTCAGATCAAGATGGCGCAGGGCGCGAAGCCGGGAGAGGGCGGACACCTGCCGGGCGGAAAGGTCTATCCGTGGATTGCGAAGACCCGTCATTCTACGCCGGGCGTGAGTCTGATCTCACCGCCGCCGCACCATGACATCTACTCCATCGAAGATCTGGCGCAGCTTATCTACGACTGTAAAAATGCCAACAAGAACGCGCGTATCTCCGTAAAGCTGGTATCCGAGGCGGGCGTGGGAACTGTTGCGGCGGGCGTTGCCAAGGCGGGCGCGGGCGTGATCCTCATTTCCGGATATGACGGAGGTACGGGAGCAGCGCCGAGAAGCTCCATCCAGAACGCGGGCCTTCCGTGGGAATTAGGTCTTGCGGAGACACACCAGACGTTGATTGAGAACGGCTTGCGTGAGCGGGTTCGCATCGAGACGGACGGAAAGCTCATGAGCGGACGTGACGTTGCCATCGCGGCGCTCTTAGGAGCGGAGGAATTTGGATTCGCCACAGCGCCGCTCGTGACCATGGGATGCGTCATGATGCGTGTCTGCAACTTGGATACCTGTCCGGTGGGCGTGGCGACGCAGAATCCCGAGCTTCGGAAGCGTTTCGCAGGAAAACCGGAATACGTCATGAACTTCATGCGGTTTATCGCAGAAGAATTAAGAGAGTATATGGCAAAGCTGGGTGTGCGCACAGTGGATGAACTGGTTGGCCGCACGGATCTTCTGAAAGTGAAGGAAGATCCTACGTCGGCAAGGGCAGCTACGCTTGATTTGGAGGGAATTCTCTATAATCCGTACGCCAAGCAGAAGAAGGGCATGATCTTCGATCCGAAGAAAGTGTATGACTTTGAACTGGAAAAGACGCTGGATGAAAAGGTGTTGGCAAAACAGCTTCTCCCGGCGCTTGAGAAAGGCCAGAAGCGCAGCATTGATGTAGATGTGACCAACACAGACCGCACCTTTGGGACGATCTTCGGATCTGAGATTACAAGAAGGTATCCCGACGGACTTGAGGAGGACAGCTTTGTCATCAAGTGCCACGGCGCGGGCGGCCAGAGCTTCGGCGCGTTTATCCCGAGGGGACTGACGCTGGAACTGACCGGAGACAGCAACGATTATTTCGGTAAGGGATTGTCAGGCGGCAAGCTGGTGGTCTGCCCGCCGAAGGGATCAGCCTTTAAGTCCGATGAGAATATCATTATCGGAAACGTGGCGTTCTACGGAGCGACCAGCGGAAAGGCATACGTCAGCGGAGTGGCGGGAGAGCGCTTCTGTGTGAGAAACTCCGGCGTACACGCGGTCGTGGAAGGCGTAGGCGATCATGGATGTGAATATATGACCGGAGGATGTGTCGTCATCTTAGGTCAGGTAGGCAAGAACTTTGCCGCAGGAATGAGCGGGGGCATTGCCTATGTATTGGATATGGACAATACCCTCTATACAAGGGTCAACAAGGCGATGGTGAAGATCAAAAGAGTGACGGATAAGTATGATGTTCAGGAGTTAAAAGGAATGATACAGGATCACGTATCCTACACGAACTCCGAGGTCGGAAAACGGATCCTTGATCATTTTGAAGAATATCTTCCCAAGTTCAAGAAGATCATCCCGGAGGATTATGAGAAGATGATGTCAGCCATTATCCAGATGGAGGAGAAGGGGTTAAGCAGAGAGAAGGCCCAGATTGAAGCATTTAACATGGTGAAAAACGGAAGATAGGAGGCGTGAAAAATGGGAAAACCGACAGGATTTATGGATTATGCGAGAAAAGATAAGACAGCGGAAGCTCCGCGTGAGCGTATCCGGCATTTTGGCGAGTTCCACACGCCTCTTACAAAAGAGGAGCAGGAGCTTCAGGGGGCGCGCTGCATGGCGTGTGGAGTCCCCTTCTGCCAGTCTGGCTTAAATCTCATGGGGATGGCGAGCGGATGTCCGCTGCACAACCTTGTGCCGGAGTGGAATGACCTGATTTACAACGGGAACTGGGAGGAGGCGTACTACCGTCTCGTAAAGACGAACAACTTCCCGGAGTTCACTTCTAGGGTCTGCCCGGCGCTCTGCGAGAACGCCTGCACCTGCGGACTGAATGAGGAGCCGGTGGCAACCAAGAGCAACGAGTACGCCATCATTGAAAACGCCTATGAAAAGGGTTATGCAAAGGCCCGCCCGCCCAAGGTGCGCACAGGTAAGAAGGTGGCGGTCATCGGCTCCGGGCCTGCCGGACTTGCGGCAGCGGATCTCTTAAACCGCAGAGGGCATCAGGTGACCGTGTTCGAGCGGGAGGATAAGGCGGGCGGACTGCTCCGCTACGGCATCCCGAATATGAAGCTGGAGAAGCAGTATATCGACCGCAAGCTCTCCGTTATGGAAGAGGAGGGCGTCGAGTTCCGCTTAAGCTGCAATGTAGGAAAAGACGTAAAGGCCGCCCAGCTTTTAAAAGAGTACGACAGGGTGATACTCGCCTGCGGGGCGTCCAATCCGAGGGATATCAAGGTGCCGGGAAGAGACGCGGAAGGGATTTATTTCGCGGTGGATTTCTTAAAGTCCACGACAAAAGCGCTCTGGGCAGGAACGGAGCAAAAAGAAAGCGGCGCACAGCAGAAGACCGCGGCTTCGCGGACGGTGACAGACCTGTCCGGGGCAAAGAAAGGTTCCTATATCTCCGCCGAAGGGAAGCATGTCATGGTCATCGGCGGGGGCGATACTGGAAATGACTGTGTGGGGACTTCTATCCGACATGGCGCCAAGTCCGTGCTCCAGTTGGAGATGATGCCCAAAGCACCCGATGAAAGGGCGCAGAACAACCCGTGGCCGGAGTGGCCGAAGGTCTGCAAGACCGATTACGGGCAGCAGGAGGCCATCGCAGTGTTCGGGGAAGATCCCCGCGTGTACACGACGACGGTGAAGGAATTTGTCAAAGACAAAAAAGGCAGAGTATGCAAGGCGGTGCTTGTGAAACTGGAGAGCAAAAAGGACGAGAAGACCGGCAGGATGATGATGTCGGAGATCCCGGGGAGCGAGTACACGGTGGAGACGGATCTTGTCCTCATCGCAGCGGGATTCCTAGGGAGCGAGGATTATATCACCAAGGCTTTCGGCGTGGAGACCGACGGGCGCACGAACGTGAAGACGGAAGCAGGGAAATACGCGACCAATGTGAACAATGTATTCGTCACAGGAGATATGCACAGAGGCCAGTCCCTTGTCGTGTGGGCGATCCGTGAAGGACGCGAGGCGGCGAGAGAAGTGGATGAAAGCCTGATGGGTTATACGAATCTGACAGTCCAGTAAAAAATGAGAGATCCTGAAACTATGTGTTGTAGGCTTTGGGGTCTCTTATTATGTCGCCGAAAACAGAAAATGTGGAAATATTACGAAATTATTAAATATGTATTGAAAAATTGTCGGATGTTTATTATAATCTATTAAGTATCGGGAGAAAAAAGTAGATTTACCCCGCAAAAGGATTTTTTTCGGTTTTACTGTTGATAATCCGATGATTTTGTTGTATCATGCACATATGTGGGGATATAGATAGTAATATAAGGAAAGGTGAAGAAATGAGATTTAAAAAGATACATAGCGCGTTTATAGCAGCAGTTCTTACTTGCTCGCTGACGGTGACACCTGTATTTGCGGAGCCGACACAAAGTGAGCTGGAGCAGAGCCAACTGGAGGATCAGAAGGCAAATGCCCAGAGTGAACTGGCAACTCTGCAGTCAGATCTGGATGCTCTGGCATCCAAGATCAGCGAGCTTGAGGCTCAGTTGATCCAGACCGGCGAGGAGATCGCTCAGGCGGAGAAGGATCTGGCGGCGGCAGAGGAGAAAAAGGAAGAACAGTACGACGCGATGAAGCTTCGTATTAAATATATGTATGAGTCCGGAAGCGGGACAGCCACTATGGAGAAAGTGATGACCTCAGGAGACATTTCTGATATGCTTTCTCAGGCTGAATATTCCCAGCAGGTTCATGAATATGACAGAGAACAGCTTCAGGAATACGCTAACACTGTCGCTGAGATCGAGGCTCTCCAGACAAAGCTTGAGGAAGAGATGGCCACTCTCAAGGCAAATGAAGCGGAGTATCAGGAGCAGCAGGCAGTGCTGACAGATACCATTGCCGACAAGCAGGATGAGATTTCCAATCTGGACGAGATGATTCAGGAAGCGGCAAGAAAAGCGGAAGAAGAGCGGAGAGCTGCGGAGGAAGCGGCAAGACGGCAGCAGGAGGAAGCTGAGCGGGCAGCGGCAGCAGCCGCGGCTGCGGCAGCTCAGGCAAGCAGCGGAAATACAGCGGCAAGCTCCAATGCTTCCAGCAGTTCATCCGGAAGTTCGTCGAGTTCATCAAGTTCAAGTCCGTCATATAACGCGTCTACCGGAAATGCGATTGTAGACCGCGCATACAGCAAGCTTGGATGCGCATATGTATGGGGGGCCACAGGGCCGGACACATTTGACTGTTCCGGACTTGTAGGATATGCTGTTTCAGGTGGTTACGGCCGCGTATGTACTTCAAGTTCACTGGCAGGACTGCCGAGCGTAAGCGATCCTCAACCCGGCGATATATGTGTTAAGAGCGGACACTGCGGTATTTACATAGGAAACGGAATGATGATCCATGCGCCTCAGAGCGGCGATGTTGTAAAGGTTGCGCCCGTGCAGAGCGGTATGTGGTATGTCCGTTGGTAAGATAAGGCAAGCAATAGAATAGAAATGACATATAAAAAGAATCCTAAGTCGCACAGACTCAGGATTCTTTTTTTCGACTACTTTTGGGGAACGATCTCCAGCCAGTAGCCGTCGGGATCTGAGATAAAGTAGATTCCCATAGACGGATTTTCAAAGCAGATACATCCCATTTCCTTATGCTTTGCGTATGCCGCGTCATAGTCGTCCGCCGTAAAGGCAAGATGGATCTCATTGTCGCCCAGATTGTACGGGCGGTCCATGTCTCTAAGCCATGTCAGTTCAAGCAGATGCGGGGTGACGCCGTCTCCCAGATAGACGAGTTTGAAGCTTCCGTCCTCGGCTTCTTTTGTGCGGGTGACTGTAAGTCCCAGAGCCTCCCTGTAAAAATCCAGTGACTTTTCAAGGTCAAAGACATTCAAATTGTTGTGGGCAAATGTAAATTTCACTTTCAGATACCTCCGTTCCTATAGTTGACGATTACATAAGTATAAAGCGGCCCGCTTTAGCGGGACGCGAACTGTAATACGTTATCAGGATACCATAAAAGAATATAAAAAAGCAAACTGTCATTTACATGTGGAATATGGTAAAATTGTAAACATGGGAGTGAAGAATGGTAATGGCTCCGTCGGTTAAGGAGGAAAAGGAGAGGTGAAAAAATGACGATCCGTGAATACGGGAGCGAAGACTGCGCGTGTCTCGCCCGGCTTTTCTATGATACTGTTCATACGGTAAATGCAAAAGATTATTCGAAAAAACAGCTTGATGTGTGGGCGACAGGAAAAGTGAACCTTGAAGAATGGGACAGATCTTTCAAAGAACATCACACCTTAGTGGCTGTCTGTGACGGAGAAATTGCGGGATTTGCAGACATAGATGATAAGGGTTATCTTGACAGGCTGTATGTCCACAAAGATTATCAGGGGAAAGGGATTGCCACCGCGCTCTGCAATCGGTTAGAAAGTATGGTAAATACAGGAAAAATTACCACGCATGCGTCCATTACGTCGAGGCCATTTTTTGAAAAGAGGGGATATAGAGTGATCAGGGAACAGCAGGTGGAACGTCAGGGAATTATGCTGACGAATTATGTTATGGAAAAGGAGGATGCACTATGTTAGAAGCAGGTACAAAAGCGCCGGCATTTGAACTGCCGGACCAGAACGGAACGATCCACACACTGGAGGAATACAGAGGTAAAAAGGTGATCCTGTATTTTTATCCGAAGGATAACACGCCCGGCTGTACGAAGCAGGCTTGCAACTTCGGCGAACTGTATCCGCAGTTTACAGAGAAGGGAGCAGTGGTGATCGGAGTGAGCAAGGACAGTGTGGCGTCACACAAGAAATTCGAAGAGAAATACGGACTGCCGTTTATTCTTCTCTCAGATACAGAGCTTACATGTATTCAGGCGTATGATGTGTGGAAAGAGAAGAACATGTACGGGAGGAAAACAATGGGTGTAGTGCGCACGACTTATCTGATTGATGAGGAGGGCGTGATCGTCAAAGCCTTTGGCAAAGTAAAGGCGGCGGATAATCCTGCGCAGATGCTGGAGGAAGTGAGTTCATTTGTGGACTGAAGCGTAGGGGAAGGGGCGCATGAGATCTTTGTGGAAAGAATCCGCTTGTCCCATGCAATGATAGATTAGGTCAAGATAGGAGAAAGTATAATGGGAAAAAATGATCTGACAGAAAAGAAAATCGCAGTCGTCGGCATCGGCGGCGTAGGCGGATATCTGGCGGCGATGCTTGGCAGAGTATGCCCGCACCTGACGCTTGCGGCGCGCGGCGAGAGAGGGGAAAGTATCCGGGAAAACGGTCTGACACTCCACAGTGACTACAAAGGCGAGATTGTTGTAAGACCGGAGCGTGTAGTTACAGTGGATGAACTTGGCGAACAGGATTACATTTTTGTGTGTGTGAAAAACTACTCTCTGGAGGAAGTGTGCGCAGATATCGCGCATGCAGTGACAGAGGATACGGTGATCGTTCCGGTTATGAACGGGGTTGATCCGGGAGAACGCATCCGCTCCATAATGAAGAGAGGGACAGTGGTGGATTCTCTCATTTATATCGTTGCCTTTGCAAATGAGGACTATTCTGTCACCCAGCAGGACAATTACGCCTATATGCGGATTGGAATAAAAAACGCAGACAGCATACAGCAGGAAAAGGTAGAGGAAGTGTCTGCAATCCTGAGTGCCGCGGATATCGACCACAAGGCAACCAGAGAGATTGAGACAGAGATCTGGCGCAAATATATCTTGAACTGTGCCTACAACGTGGCAAGCGCATATTATGACAACACGATCGGCCAGCTTCGGGATGATCCGTTGAAGGCAAAGGAGTATGAGGCACTCGTACAGGAGGCGTATCAGGTGGCGCTCTTAAAAGGCGTTGAGGTGAAGCAGGAGCATATCGACGCTATCATACACCGCTTTTATTATGAACTGGCGGACGAATCAACGAGTTCTCTGCAGAGGGATATCCGGGCAGGAAAGACGACAGAGGTTGACACATTCAGCGGATATATCGTCAGAGAAGGACGGCGTCTTGGTGTGGATATGTCTGTGTCTGAGAAAATGTATGAGAGATTAAAAGAGTATGAATGATAATAAGAGAAAGGGAAGGCATGGGCATACATGCCGTCCGGAGTGACTGAAATATGATCAGAAAAGCGAAACTGCCGGATATAGAAGATGCGGCGGACATCTGGCTGGAAGCTAATATCAAAGCACATGATTTCATCCCAGCGGATTATTGGAAGGCACAGTTTAAGACAGTGAAGAAGCTGATGGCACAGGCGGAGCTGTATGTGTATGAGGGGGACGGACAGGACAGCAGAGAACAGAGAAAAGCAGGCGGCCGTGCAGGTACGCAGCCGGACACAATGGTGCAGATATCGGAAAAGAAGCGGGTGATCCGCGGGTTCATCGGGATGAACGGGGATCACATAGAAGGAATATTTGTGCAGGCTGCTGAGCGGTCAAAAGGAATCGGGAAGGCACTGATCGATCATGTGAAATCTATAAAGGATCGGCTGACTCTGAATGTATATCAGAAAAATGAACGTGCACGGAAGTTTTATGAAAGAGAAGGTTTCGTGATACAAGGAGAAGGAACAGATCCACAGACCGGAGAAACGGATCTGTTCATGGTGTGGGACAGAGGGACAGCCATAAACACCGGGGATGAAAGATGAGATGCGTCGTCCGATGATGCTGCTCGTGCGGGCAGGAAAACGGGAAAAGACAGGCGCGTAAGGTCGCAAAGCGGAAGAGATTTCGAAAGAGTATTGAGATTATGGACGAACTTTTTATCAAAAGTGTATTGATCGACTGGGATAAGGTCGAGCGGCGGAGCTATCTCAGGCAGATTGAAGCAATCCGGGATCTGGAGAGGCTGACATTTACCAAGCCGATCACGGTCTTTGTGGGCGAGAACGGAAGCGGAAAGTCAACCATGCTGGAGGCACTTGCCATATCCTGCGGATTCAATCCGGAGGGCGGTTCGAAAAACTACCGCTTCTCCACCTATGATTCCCACTCCGAGCTATGCGAGGCTATGCGGATCACAAAGAGCTTTCAGCAGCCGGGGTGGGGATATTTTCTCCGCGCGGAAAGTTTCTATAATGTGGCGACAAAAGAGATGGATTACGCGGATCTTCTTCATCCCTCCGCGAGGTATCATGAAAAGTCTCATGGGGAGGGATTCCTGTATCTTGCGCAGAATCAACTGCGGCCGCACGGACTGTATTTTCTTGACGAGCCGGAGGCGGCGCTGTCGCCTCAGAGACAGCTCACTCTCCTGATGGAAATATACCAGTGCGCAAAAGAAGGCTCCCAGTTTTTCATCGTCACACATTCCCCGATCCTGTTGGGAATCCCGGGAGCGGAAATCCTGTCCTTTGATGACGGGAGCATCCATGTGTGTGAATACGAAGAAACCGAGAGCTATCAGGTCATGGAGATGTTCATCAATAATAAGGAGCAACTGCTGTCAAGGCTTCTGTCCGAGGAGGAGAGAGATTAATTAGTTTACAGGAAAAGGAAAAGAACCTCTGCATGTGTCAAAGGTTCTTTTTAAGTTTTACTTCCAGTATTTATCCAGATATGATTTTGCTTCCTCTAAAGAAAGACCATACTTTTCTTTCAGCTTTTCCAGTGCTATTTCTCTGGGGAAATCCACTTCACGAAGTGTCGTGATGAGATTGCGGATACCAGTCTTGCGTCCTTCGTTATATCCATCCTCAAATGCTTCTTTGCGAAGTGTTTTTTCATGAAGTTCTTTATCAAATGTTTCAAGCAGCATGTGAACCACCTCGGCTTCCTGATTCATTATTACACCTCCATTATAGGGAAAAAAGTGGATAGTTGCAACCTTCTGTGAATTTTAACAAAAGGAATATTTGGCGGAAGCCGCCGGAATACAAGATAAAGACTTCTGTATTTTATATAGTTTTACATGAACCCCAAAAGGACAAAAGCAGCATAGACACAGGGGAGCGGCGATGGTATAATGTCGGCCAAGGGGCGGCCATCCATTGCAAAGCGTGTGCATCCCGCGGAGCGCAGCATGTCCGAAGGACATGCTGCAATATGACAGGAAAGGGTGATGACTATGGCGAAAAATACGGACAAGACAAATGTCATGCGCATATTAGAGCAAAAGAAGATAAACTATGTAAGCCACAACTATCTGGACACTGGCGCTGTCAGTGGGATTGAGGTTGCCGAGGCGCTCGGCGAGGATCCGGATATGGTCTTTAAGACACTGGTGACAGTCGGAAAGTCTAAAGTGAATTATGTGTTTGTCATACCTGTAAATAAGGAACTGAACCTGAAAAAAGCTGCTCAGAGCGTAGGGGAGAAGAGCATTGAGATGATCAAGTCAAAAGAACTTCTCCCATTGACCGGATATATCCACGGCGGCTGTTCACCCATCGGGATGAAGAAGCAGTTCGTCACCACCATAGATAAGAGCGCTGCAAAGCAGGAGAGAATCATATTCAGCGGCGGGAAGATCGGGTATCAGGTGGAGGTGGCTTTGGAGGATCTGGCGAAGGTCATCCGTTTTCAACTGGAGGATGTTGCGGAATGAATTATGAAAAGCTAGAGAAAAATATCGTCGATGTGATAAAGGAGCAGCAGGCGAAACTGGGATATATGCGGGAGAAGGTAAGGTTGTATTATCCCTTGAGTTCCCTGAACCATTTTTTCGGGACAGGGGAAAACGCGGAAGGGATGGCGCGCATACTGGAAGAGTTTTGCTGCCGTGTAAAGGATAGACTGGGAAATGTAAAGATATCGGAAAATAGCGGGCGCTTCTGCTTCCTAATCCCGGAGGAGGGCGCGGAGTACGTCCACGGTCTTGCCGGGGAGGGAGACTTCATCACGGAATTGATCGATCTGGTAAGAGAACACGGGTGCACCATCGGGCAGATACGGGAATTGTTCGAAGCACATTCGGATAAAGTGTGTTTCGAAAAGACGGACAACGGTGAGTTCGATTATCTCCTGCGCTTTGAGGATGATCCGCAGGACGAGTACGTGTACTGCTTTAAAGACGAGGGGTGTCATATGACTTACCATCGTTTTTTGCCGGAGGACTATGAAGAGTTCGGGTTCGGGGAATAAAAGATCATTTTGGAGAATAGGGGAACGCTTTGGAGAACGGGGGAACGACATGGAAGTATATTACGACAAAAATTACTGGTATCATAAAAAGGAAGGTACGCCTTTGAAAAAGATGAACGTGCAGGCGGACACAGGAAAAACTTCGGCGGCAGGAAAACTCCTGCCTGCCGAAAAGTCTCTGTCGGACAGAGATGCCTTGGTTACATGGGGAAAGGCGGATTTGTTTGTTCCGGCCATTTATGTGGGTGAGGAGGGCGTCGCCCTTGATCTGTGCGTGAGGGCAGATCGCACCGATATACAGAATTATGTCAGCACATACCATACATATGCGGAAAGGGCGGAGAGAGAAGGAAGGGAGATTTCCGGCGAGGAGATCGAACAGTTGGAGAAGCTGTCGCCCCTTTATAATGAATTTGACATAGAATTATCTCTTGACGGGCACATACTGAAACGTGGATTTATGTGCGGCACATCATGGATGCCGCAGGATCTGACAGGGGAGATGCCAGAGGCAGAAGCAGAGGAACTGATGAAGGAGTACGGATGCAGCAGAGGATATGGTTGGGGATTTCATAGATGGATGTTCGCATGGGAGGAGCGTCCGGTACTTAAGCCTGTGCAGGCGAAGATCGCATTTCTGGCGAGAAAAGAGCCGGTGACGGTGGCGCATTTTGCGACCGGAGGGGCAGACAGCTTTCAGGAGGCTCCGGTCAAAGCGGAATTTATCCATCCGCTGTCGGGAAAGAAGCATATGCTGTCCGTACACTCTTTTGAAGCGGGAGAGATTGATGTCGGAAGAGGACTTAACGAGGTGGAAAGCAGGCGGGGCAGAGACTGGGAAGAGATGGAATATCCGTCCCATTATCATACGCTGGCATACACGATCCGGCCTTCTGTCCCGGAGAAGGAGCTGACGATACAGGACTGCGCAGAGGGAGATCCGCCCAGAAGAAAAGGCAAGGAGGGAATACAGGACGGTCCGACTGCTGTTTTTATCGGTGGAAAAGTGGCGGTGATGCCTGTCTTTATGAAAGAAGAAGGAGAAGGTGCTTCGGATGTAAGAACAGCAGTTTCGTCCCTTCACTTTGAGCCTGCAAAACAGGTAGAGTGGAGAGTGGTGCTTCATGTGAAAGCGCACGAGGATGTGAGGGTGACAGTGAGATTGCTGTGACCCTCTCCTCGTGCCTTCTTTTAGTTTAGATTACACAGCGAACACCCGGTAGGCGTCACCGCACAGCCGCCTTTTGCGGTCTCGCGGTACTCGGAAGGAAGACGTTTTCCCGCTGTGTACATGGCGTCCAGCATCTCGTCAAAGGGGATGAGCTGCGGGATGCCGCTTAACGCAAGTTCCGCCGCTGTGAGCGCATTCGCCGCTCCGGCGGCGTTTCTGCCCTGACAGGGGCACTCTACCAATCCTCCTACGGGATCGCAGACAAGACCAAGCATATTCATGAGCACAGTGGACGCGGCATACAGGGACTGCTGTGGTGTCCCGCCCATGAGTTCTACAGAGGCGGATGCGGCCATGGAAGCGGCGACGCCCACCTCTGCCTGACAGCCGCCCACAGCGCCTGCCACGGTCGCGTTGCGCATGGCGAGATAACCGATGGCTCCGGCGTTAAAAAGCGCTTGAACAATCTGTTCATCTGTCAGGTCATATGTTTCCTGTAAGGCAAGCAGGACACCGGGGACGATGCCTGAGGAGCCTGCTGTGGGAGCGGCAACGATCAGACCCATGGAAGCGCTGTTCTCCAATACTGCCATGGCGTATGTCACGGCGCGGCTTAACGTACCGCCGCAGATGCTCTTTCCTTCCGCATGGTGGCGGGAGAGGAGCTGCGCCTCTCCTCCGATGAGGCCGCCGATGGATTTCTTGGGAGTTTCCACCGGCTCAAAGGCGGAGGACTTCATGATCTTCCATGTATGGCGCATCTGATCTAAAATTTCTTTTTCTGCCCTTCCGGTTTCTTCAAGCTCACGGCACAGCATGATATCAGAGATGAGGCAGTTTTGGTTTTTACACCGGGAGAAAAGTTCTTGCCCATTTCTGAAACGGCCTTTTCTCTCGAGCATCTTTTCTGCCGCAACTGCATTTACCGTACCTATTCCGTCTGGAACAGGACTTGCCGTATTTGCCGGGGCGGAGTGGGGAGCTGCCGTATCTGTGCTGTCCGGTACGGAATCTGCCGCGTTTTGGCTCTGGGGTTGGATGAGCATGACATCCTGTACATACGGGTTCTGGCGGATCTGGTCTGCCGCATCCGTAGGCAATATGCCGTCGGACTCGACGATACTGTACGCTGTGCTTCCTTTTTCTTCGCGATAAAGCTTCATATAAGCGATATTTACGTTTTTTTCACTCAGACAGCGTGTGATGTGCGCAATAACGCCGGGTTTGTCCTGCTGGATGGCGATGAGAGTACTGTACTCTCCTGTAAAATCAACATCGACCTGATCAATGCGGGTGATACGTACCTTTCCGCCGCCGACGGATTCCCCGCGAACCGAGAGGGTGTGTCCGCTGTCGTCGGACATGAGGATGTCCACGGTGTTCGGATGCACCTCTGTATCTGTATGGTCTGTGGCAAAGCGGTATGAAAGTCCGGTTTGGTCGGCAATGGCGAAGGAGTCGGGAATCCTCCGGTCATCGGTGGAGAATCCCATGATCCCGCCTAAAAGAGCGCGGTCGGTGCCGTGTCCCTTATAAGTTTGTGCAAAAGAACCGTAGAGCGTAAATTCCACTGTTTTCAAATCGTAATGAAACATTTTGCGGGCGAGGAGGGCGATTGCCGCCGCTCCTGCCGTGTGTGAGCTGGACGGCCCGATCATGTTCGGGCCGAGCACGTCAAATACACTGATAAAAGACATATTTTCCTCCTGAAGATCAAGCGTCAGCAGTATCAGCGGATGAGTCTGCGACAGGTTCTTTTAAGATGAATTTTTTGTAAATGGTATCTACGATGACCCCGATCGCGTTATCGCCTGATACATTACAAGCGGTGCCGAAGGAGTCCTGTGTGATATACAGCGCTACCATGATAGCGCAGATCGGACCATCCGGGTCTCCGGCAGTCGTTCCGAATATCATGTAAAGGAACGGGAGAGCCGTCATGATGGAGCCGCCCGGAGCGCCGGGAGATGCCACCATGGCAACGCCAAGAGTCATGATAAAGGGAATGACAGTTGCAATGCTGATTGGGAGCTGGTTCATAAGACAGACCGCCGTGGCGCAGGCTGTGATCGTGATCATAGAGCCTGCCATGTGGATATTCGCGCAGAGCGGAACCACGAAGTTGCGGATCTGCTCGCAGATGCCGTCTGCTCTGGCACATTCCAGATTGACCGGTATAGTCGCCGCTGATGATTGGGTTCCTAATGCTGTAGTATACCCCGGAATCTGGTTTTTGATCAGACGGAACGGATTTTTCCGGCTGACTGTCCCTGCGATGATGAACTGGATCAGGATGCAGATGAAGTGCATCGCGATCACCACGAGGAATACTTTCCAGAGAATGCTTAATATCACGAAGGTCTGGCCGGAATATGTCATGTTTACAAATGTCCCGCATATGTACAGCGGAAGGAGCGGGATGATGACAGAGTGTAAAACCTTGTCAATGATGCCTGAAAAGTCGCTCATACCGTTATATAAGGAACTGCCGATTGTTTTGCCGCGCATTGTGGACAGGCACAGGCCGAGTATAAACGCGAGCACAACAGCGGACCATCTGTGTGCTTTGTTCCCCTCTTTCGCAGAGGGACGTCTGGCAGGACAGGATGTCTGATGCGCTCCCTTATCTCCGGGGGTTCGTCAGGGTTTTAAAAATATGCCTTATTTCTTTGGATTCGGCAAATATCTGATGCTCCGGTTCATGGATATCCCCGAGATAATGAGCGTCCGAACAGCAGATGACATTGCATTTTTCGAAGTGGGGATGCTCTTTTCTGAGGCGGTGCAGATTTTTGAAATCATGGAATTCCGCACAGGTAAATGTGCTCTCGGGCGGTACGAATCCAAGGTTGGATATGAGGCTTGTGGAGGATTTGTCCACATGAGCCGGATAGGCGATGCCGCCGTAGGAAGCCACGAGAGGAAACGCCTCGTCAAAGGAGATGGAAGTGGCGTTGATGAGCAGGTTCTCCTTTGTTCCGATGACCTCATCCGCCTCATTCATGATCTGCTGTTTTCCGAAAATGTCCTCTCTGTTCGGGATGGGCATAAGTCGCTCGTACACGAGACGGTCAAAGGCAAGAGCGTTTTCAAGGGAAGGGAACAGGCAGACCACATGAACTTCTTCCTCAGTGGTCAGTTCCATGCCGGGGATCACAGTGACACCATAGTTTTTTCCATGAAAAACAGCGGCCGGGCAGTTGGAGCAGGAGTTGTGGTCTGTCAGTGCGATCACATCCAGTCCTTTTACGGCCGCCATGCCGACTAGGTTCGCGGGTGTCATGTCATCATCCCCGCATGGGGAAAGGCAGGAATGAATGTGGAGATCATAGTAAAGAGGGATCATTCCATACCCGCCTGATAGATCTTAAGCGCGATATCGAATATGGGAAGGTCTGTCGCGAGTACGGCGATTCCTTCCTCTTTTGCTTTGGCGAGCGTCCCCTCATCGAGAGAGACGCCCTCCGCCAGCACGATACACGCTATATCTGTAAGGGAAGCCACGGCGAGGGTGTTCTTGTTCCCCATCACAGTCACCCACACCCCGTCCGCAGGGGCCTTGCTCATGGCGATGCTTAAGAGGTCGCAGCAGAATACGCGGGAAAGTTCCCGGTTGGGATCGCCCCCGGCAAGTGTGCGGCATTCGGGCAGTTCCAGTATTTTCTGTAATTTCATGCTACCGTTATCCTTTCCTTAAAATGTAAATCATTTGCTTCCGGGATGCTCCGGTACACCGAAGGAGGCAAGCTCTGCGGTCAGTGTACGCACATAGGAGTCGAGGAGTTCTGAGTCGGCGGGACTTAAGCCTTCGGCTGTATTCTTATCCCGGGTCAGTGCCGCGATTTTCTGTGAGAGATCCGCGATGTTGGCGCGCAGCACATAGATGCAGTCGTTGGGCGTCGCATCGCCCCGCACAATATCCTCCGCGAGTGTCTGACAGGTGGGCGCCCCGCAGGAGCCGCAGTCCAGACCCGGAAATCTGGCGGTCAGTTTCTCCACGTCGCTCATCATCTTTAAGCTTTCCTTGAATGTATTGCCCAGACGGAAGACGGGTTCATATTCAATGTCGTCCGCCCAGAAGAGATTACCCGCGTCAGGGTTTTCAGCCAGATGGTTTTTAGATACCGGTTGATACCGGATAAGGCGCTTCGTCTTTGTCGTGGCGATGTAGGCGTTTTCCACGGTAAGAGTACCGCCTACGCATCCGCCGTTGCAGGCATTGAGTTCCACGAAGGTCAGGCCGTGGAGCTTCTCATCCTCCAGTTCCTCCAGTACGCGCAGAATGTTGACGATGCCGTCTGCGGCAAGGTAATTCTCAGCCAGCAGTCCCGCAACTTCCCCGCCTGCGTTGCACCATCCGATCCCGATCCTGCCCGAATGGGAAAGCGGTTTTAGCTGACTGTCATCATGCTTCATATGCGGCAGAAGGAGAGGATAGATGTCCTTGATAGCAACTACATTGTCGATGTTGCTCTTTTCAATTCCCAGCGGAGATCTGGCATAAGATACCTTGGAGGGACAGGGGGAAATGAAGATGATACCAATATCCTCAGACTTTAACCCTGTCTTTTTCATTGCCCTTGCGCGCGCGATCTCCGCCGCCACCTCCACGGGAGCCTTGATGGGCAAAAGCCGTGAGATGAGTGAGGGAAACTTTACGCGTATGAGGCGGATCACGGAGGGACAGGCAGAACTGATAAACGGAGCCTGATCCGCGTGTTCCTTTATGTATTTGCGTGACGCCTCGGACACCAGCTCCGCCGCGGCGCTCACCTCGTACACATCGTCGAAACCCAGCTTCAAAAGAGCGTTTAAGACGATGTCCACATTGGTCAGGTTGTTGTACTGCGCGTAGAGCGACGGGGCGGGAAGCGCCACCGTGTATTTGAAATTATTGATCACGGAAAGCGGGTCGTAGACCGCGATCTTCGCGTGGTGCGGACAGTAGCGGATGCACCTGCCGCAGTCGATACAGAATTTGTCTATGATATGTGCCTTGCCGTTATGTACCCGGATCGCCTGTGTGGGGCAGTATTTGATGCAGTTGATACAGCCTTGGCAGTCGGCTTCCCGAAGACGCACGGAGCGCATGAATTTATTTTTTTCCATGGGTAGACGTCCCCTTTCATTATTTATTCCCGCAGGCAGCGGGCCGGGCGGACATGCCCGCCCGGTATATCTGCCTCGTGTAAAGAGAGGATAATGCTGTCAGAAATGAACCCGCATAGTGATCGTGGTGCCCTGTCCGATCACGGTATCAATGGTCATCTCGTCTGTGAAGCGCTTCATGTTGGGAAGTCCCATCCCGGCTCCAAAGCCAAGGGAGCGTACTTCCTCCCTCGCGGTAGAGTACCCCTCCTGCATGGCCTTGCCGATGTCAGGGATGCCCGGTCCCCTGTCAGCGAGAACCATTGTGATGTCGTCGTCGGATACGGTCACCGTGATGGTCCCGCCGTCCGCGTGGATGACCATATTGATCTCGCCTTCATACATAGCGATGGCCACTTTGCGGATGGCTTCGCTGTCCACACCAAGCATTTTAAGCTTGTTTTTCACAGAACTGCTGGCTTCACCCGCGCGGGTGAAGTCTTCACCGTCAATCTCGTATGTAAATATAAGCTGGTCGCTCATCTAAGCACCTCCCCGAAGTCCGTTTTCATAGAGGATACCGCATGCGGTGAACATGTAATGGTCTGTAGTGAGAATCGAGATGCTTTTGCCCCGGGCGAGGGCGAGCATGTTGTCGTCAGGCATCTTCCCGCGCACGAAGATGATACAGGCAATGTCCAGCATCTCTGCGGTGCGCACGACCTGCGGGTTACATAGTCCTGTGATGAGTACGGAGCATTTGCCGCAGTAAGCAAGGACATCGCTCATCATATCAGCGGAAAAAACGAATTGTGCGTCCATATCCGCAAGCTCTTCTCCGTAAAGAAATTTTGCGTTCAGGACCTTCTGCATTTCTTTGATCGTCATAAGTCCCTCCTCAATCCTGAAAATATTTTTGCCGGGTGCACATCTTGAAATAATGGTTCTCCGGGCATGAAAAACTGTGCATTATGTAAGGTCAGTATAACATTCAGATATATAAAAAGCAATAAATGGCTTTTTTGCATAACACAGAGGTTTGGGTGATTGAATTAAATAGTGAAATATATACAAAATGTTCATAATTAACAAGTGGTATTTTGTAATATCTTGTGGTATCATAAACCTAATGAGCACAAAATATATCTTATTTGACTGCCGGATCCTTGTTTATGTGCGGTCGTATAAGGAAGAGAAATGGAGGTTGAAGAATGGCAGCGAAGAAAGGAACAGTTCCATTTTCCGGGACAAAAGAACAGGAAGAGGCACTCATGCAAGTAATCCGCGAGCTCAGGGATGAAAAAGGTGCCCTCATGCCAATCCTGCAGAAGGCACAGGATATATATGGTTATCTTCCGATTGAAGTTCAGAAGATGATCTCGGACGAGACGGGGATTCCCATGGAGAAGATCTATGGTGTGGCAACGTTTTATTCCCAGTTCACGTTAAGTCCCAAGGGCAGATACAGGATCTCAGTCTGTCTTGGCACGGCGTGTTATGTAAAAGGCTCCGGGGATATCTACAATGCCCTGATGGAGAAGCTGGGCATCGTGGGCGGAGAGTGTACGCCGGACGGCAAGTTTTCACTGGACGCGTGCCGCTGTGTCGGCGCCTGTGGTCTGGCTCCGGTCATGATGGTCAACGACGAAGTCTACGGCCGTCTGACAGTGGACGATCTGGACGATATTCTGGCGAAATACGAGTAAGCGTATGATGCCGGAGATTTCTCTGAATATTCTGGATGTTGCGGAGAATTCCGTGCGGGCGGACGCTTCTTACATAGAGATCACGGTGTCCGTACAGCCAAAAGACGATACGCTGACCGTCATCATCAGGGACGACGGCTGCGGGATGACGCCGGAACAGGTACTGAGTGTGCAGGATCCGTTTTTTACGACGCGCACCACGAGAAAGGTGGGACTGGGAGTCCCGTTTTTCAAGCAGGCGGCGGAGAGTACGGACGGCAGCTTTCAGATCGATTCAGAAAAAGGGAAGGGAACAACAGTAAAGGCGGTGTTCGGACTGTCTCACATCGACAGGATGCCGCTGGGCGATATCAGCTCCACCATCCAGACACTGATCGTTTTTAACGAGCACATTGATTTCCGGTATACATACGAGTACGGGCAGGACAGCTTCGTACTGGATACAAGGGAGATGAGAGAGATGCTCGGGGAAGATATTTCCTTTAAGGAAGCAGAGGTTTCCGCGTTCATAAAAGAATATCTGGAGACAAATAAACTGGAGACGGACAAAGGAGCCGATATATAGAAAAAGGAGGACTACTATGAAATCTCTTGAAGAATTACGCGCCATCAGGGAGAAGATGCAGGGCAAGGTCGGAGTCCGCGCAGAGAACGAAAACCAGACCCGCGTTGTGGTCGGAATGGCGACCTGCGGGATCGCAAGCGGGGCAAGGCCGGTTCTGACTGCTCTTTCCGACGCGGTTCAGGAGCAGAACTTATCTGACAGGATCAGCGTGACACAGACCGGATGTATCGGGTTGTGTCAGTATGAACCCATCGTGGAAGTGATGGAGCCGGGCAAAGAAAAAGTGACTTATGTGAAGATGGATCCCGAGAAAGCGCTTGAGGTGCTGCGTATCCATCTGCTGGGCGGGCAGGTCGTGACCAAATATACGCTGAGCGCTGCACAGAATAATAACGCATAGAAAAACAGCAGGAATGAAAAGGAGGCATGAAAATATGTATCGTTCACACGTACTTGTCTGCGGCGGAACCGGATGTACCTCCTCCGGAAGCCAGAGGATCATAGAGAGGCTGGAGAAAGAGATCGCGGCGAACGGACTTTCTGAGGAGGTCGGCGTAGTCAAGACCGGATGCTTCGGACTCTGCGCTTTAGGGCCGATCATGATCGTGTACCCGGAAGGGACATTTTACTCTATGGTCAGGGAGGATGATATCCCGGAAATCGTATCCGAGCATCTCTTAAAGGGAAGGGTTGTTACCCGTCTGCTCTATGATGAGACGACAAAGACAGATAAGATCATACCCTTAAACGAGACGAATTTCTATAAGAAACAGCACAGGGTGGCGCTCCGCAACTGCGGTGTGATCAACCCGGAGAATATCGATGAATACATCGGTACAGGAGGATATGAGGCTCTGGGCAAGGTGCTCACGGAGATGAAACCCGGGGATGTGATCCAGACACTCCTCGACAGCGGTCTGAGAGGACGCGGAGGCGCCGGATTCCCCACGGGAATGAAGTGGAAATTCGCGGCAGCCAACGAGGCGGATCAGAAATACGTCTGCTGCAACGCGGACGAGGGCGACCCGGGCGCGTTCATGGACCGTTCCATCTTAGAGGGAGATCCCCACGCCGTACTGGAGGCCATGGCGATCGCCGGATATGCCATCGGAGCGTCCCAAGGATATATCTACGTGCGCGCGGAGTATCCTATCGCTGTAAAGCGTCTCGAGATCGCCATTGATCAGGCGAGAGAGTACGGACTGCTTGGCAAGAATATCTTTGACAGCGGATTTGATTTTGATATTGAGTTAAGGCTCGGCGCGGGAGCATTTGTCTGCGGTGAGGAGACGGCGCTTATGACTTCCATCGAAGGAAACAGAGGAGAGCCTCGTCCTCGTCCGCCGTTCCCGGCGCTCAAGGGTCTGTTCCAGAAGCCGACTATCTTAAATAACGTAGAGACTTATGCGAACATCCCGCAGATCATCGTCAACGGCCCGGAGTGGTTTGCTTCCATGGGTACGGAGAAGTCCAAGGGAACGAAGGTGTTTGCATTGGGCGGCAAGATCAACAATACCGGTCTTGTGGAGATCCCCATGGGTACGACGCTTCGGGAGATTGTGGAGGAGATCGGCGGCGGTGTGCCGAACGGCAAGAAGTTCAAGGCGGCCCAGACCGGAGGCCCATCCGGCGGATGTATCCCGGCGGAGCATCTGGACATCCCCATCGACTACGACAACCTGCTTGCCATCGGTTCCATGATGGGTTCCGGCGGACTGATCGTCATGGACGAGGATACGTGTATGGTGGATATCGCCAAATTCTTCCTTGAGTTCACGGTGGATGAGTCCTGCGGAAAATGTACACCGTGCCGCATCGGAACAAGGCGTATGCTGGAGATCCTTGAGAAGATTACCAAAGGGCAGGCGACCATGGAGGATCTGGATAAGCTGGAGGAGCTGTGCTATCATTTACAGTCCAATTCCCTGTGCGCCCTCGGACAGACGGCGCCCAATCCAGTACTCTCCACGCTGAGGTATTTCAGGGATGAATATATCGCCCATATCGTGGATAAGAAATGTCCGGCGGGAGTCTGTAAGGATCTCCTGCAGTACAAGATCGACCCGGATAAGTGTAAGGGATGTACGCTCTGTGCAAGGACCTGTCCGGCGGACGCGATCATCGGCAAGGTAAAAGAAGTACATATGATCAACCCGGAGAAATGCTTGAAGTGCGGCGCCTGCATGGAGAAATGCCGGTTCGGCGCGATCTATAAGGAATAAGGGAGGGCAGTGAGTATGGAAATGGTGAATTTAAAGATCAACGGCTTGAATGTAACTGCACCCGCAGGTTCTACGGTTCTCGAGGCGGCGCAGGGAGCGGGTATCCGCATCCCCACGCTGTGCTGGTTAAAAGAGGTCAATGAGATCGGTGCATGCCGCATGTGCGTTGTGGAAGTAAAGGGTGCGAGAAATCTTGTGGCAGCCTGTGTGCACCCCATCTCCGAGGGAATGGAAGTGCAGACGAACACGAAGAAGCTTTTGGACTCCAGAAGAAGGACGCTGGAGCTTCTCCTGTCCAATCATGATAAGAAATGTCTCTCCTGTGTGCGCAGCGGTCAGTGCGAGCTTCAGGCACTCTGCCAAGAGCTGGGCGTGACGGACGAGAATTATTTTGAGGGAGAGAGTCCGGAATATGAGCTTGACGAGAGCGCGGTACATATGGTGCGCGACAACAACAAATGTATCCTCTGCCGCCGCTGCTCTGCAGTGTGTGAGAAGGTGCAGAGCATAGGGGTTATCGGACCAAACAACAGAGGCTTTGCGACTTTCATTGGCTCCCCGTTCGAGATGGGACTGGGCGATACGAGCTGTGTGGGATGTGGTCAGTGTATCGCGGCATGTCCGACAGGCGCTCTCTATGAGAAGAGTAATATCGACGATGTCCTTGAGGCCATCGCGGATGAGACGAAGCATGTGGTCGTGCAGACCGCTCCCGCAGTACGCGCGGCGCTTGGCGAGGAGTTCGGATATCCCATGGGAACTGACGTGGAGGGCAAGATGGCGGCAGCGCTCAGAAGAGTCGGATTTGACAAAGTATTCGATACCAACTTCAGCGCGGATCTGACCATCATGGAAGAGGCCCATGAGTTCCTCGACCGCGTGAAAAACGGCGGTGTGCTGCCCATGCTGACCTCCTGCTCGCCGGGATGGATCAAATACTGCGAGCACTACTATCCGGATCAGCTCGCGCATCTGTCAAGCTGCAAGTCCCCGCAGCAGATGTTTGGAGCCATCACAAAGACTTATTACGCAGAGAAAATGGGCATAGCTCCGGAAGATATTGTGTGCGTCAGCGTGATGCCGTGTACGGCGAAAAAGTTTGAGCTTCAAAGAGACGATCAGTACGCGGCGGGAGTGCCGGATGTGGATATCTCTATCACCACGAAAGAACTGGCGCGGCTCATCCGTAAGGTAGGCATCAACTTTAGAAGTCTGCCTGAGGAAAGCTTCGACGATCCACTGGGCGAGTCCACAGGAGCGGGCGTCATCTTCGGCGCTACAGGCGGCGTCATGGAGGCGGCTCTGCGTACTGCGGTTGAGGAACTGACCGGCGAGACGCTGGAGAAACCGGAGTTCATGGAAGTGCGCGGAACAGAGGGCATCAAGGAAGCGACATACAATGTGGCAGGAATGGATGTCAAGATCGCGGTGGCTTCCGGACTGTCCAACGCGAAGATCATCATGGACAAAGTACGCGCGGGAGAGGCGGATTACCACTTCATCGAGATCATGTGCTGCCCGGGCGGATGTGTCAACGGAGGCGGACAGCCTCAGGTTCACGCGGATGTGCGCAACTTTGAGGATGTAAGGGCGATCAGGGCCAAAGCGCTGTATGACAACGACGCGGCGAAGAAGATCAGGAAATCCCATGACAATCCGTCCATCAAGAAGGTATACAGCGAGTATCTTGGAGCGCCGGGAAGCGAGAAGGCGCATCACATCCTGCATACGACATATGTAAAGAGGACGATCAACTAAATATCGGCTTGCGATAGGAAAAAGACGAAGCAGCCGGCAAGTACACCTGTCTTTTTGCAGGGGCGTTTAACGACCTGTTGGAGAGACAGAGGCTTGCCGGCTGCTTTTTCAGTGTCATAGGAAATTACGCCATATTGTACTATTTACAAATAGTGTAATGAATATGTATCATTTTGCTTTACATATGTTATAATAATATAACATATATGTTGACAGAAATTGCTTTAGCGCTATAATTAACATATAAAGTAATGGAGGGATGATCATGAATGAATTATTAGGAAGCCGCATTAAGGCGCTCCGTAATGCAGGTAATCTTACACAGGAGCAGATTGCCGATAAAATCGGAGTAAGCAGACAGCGGTATGCCCGAATTGAAAATGGTTCTAATAATATCAATCTCGATATCTTGGCAAAAATAGCAGGGGTGTTGAATGTATCCGTAGCAGATATTACAAGAGTGCTTGACGAGACATCTGACATAGCATACAGAGCCGGGGAGAAGAACATTTCTTCGGAAAAAATTTTTGATATGCTTGATCTTTTTTATGCCAATAAACATATGTATGTAAGGCTGCAGCATGGTGTGAAAGAGTAGGAGGCACATATGCAGGAATTCAGAAAAAAAGAGATCCGCATTAAGGCAGACTTAATAAGAGAAAAATGTAAAGTAAGCAGATATGGGGTTATTGACCTCTTTAAAGAATGTGAAAGGCTGGGATACAAACTGATCCGCTATCCTCTGGGGGAGAATTCAGATCTTGGTTTTTCATTGATAAAAGACAACGATATTATTATTTTCACGAATACGAGCAACCGATTATCCAGAGAGATTTTTACTTTGGCCCATGAAATCGGTCATGTTGTTCTTCATATGAACACGGCAGCTTCCTTTATAGATGACAATGTTACGATTTCAGCCAGAAGCACAGATGAAAAAGAACAGGAGGCAAACTATTTTGCCGCATGTTTGTTAATGCCTGAGGATGATGTTGGCAAATTTTTGGACCTTGAGATTGATGATTTTGCAAACAATGGTTTGTCCGCATTGGATATTGCCAGAATAATGTCAGAATTTAATGTCAGTTTTGACATGGCTTTAAACCGTTTGGAGAATCTTGGAAAAATTGACGCACATGAACGTCTCCGCCTTGATAATGAGAAGATGCAGAAGAGGGTAGGTAATCTTCTCCGAAGCGTCGGCGGCAATGCCAAATTGAACGTTGCAAGTGAAGATATTGATATCCCTTATGAGTATATTGATTATGCCATATACAACTATAATCATAATGCCATACCAAGAGAAACATTGGAAAAGGTATTAGATTGTTATCAGATAACAGTTGAGGATATAGGAGACAACCTTGTTGACCATACAGAGGAACCTGATGACTTAGAAGATTTGATCGGGGGATTGACGGATTGAGAGCCTCGTTAGATACAAATGCAATTATACATTTTTATAGAGCTGGTCTTCAGAATATACTGTTTCATTTTTTTAATGAAGGTGTATTCATATATGAACAGATCAGAGATACTGAACTAGAGAATCACGGACAAGACATTCTCTATCTGGTTGATGCAGATATTAAAGAGGGAAACATAGAAAAATACACAAAGCAAAAGTTAAAAGAGCTTCATGTCTTGAAAATTTTTGAAAATAATGTCAGAGAAAATAGAATATTATATGGTGCCGGAGATTTAGGGGAAGTATATGCGATTGCGCTTGCTCAGACACTTGGGGCATATTCTCTTGTAACAGATGATACTAAACGCGGCGGTCCATATATGTCATTGCTGCAGTTTGACGATGATATTATGCCATTCACCTTTGCAGATATTCTTATTCTCAGGTACTTGACCGGAGATGCAGACGCATCAAAAACTATAGAGGATTTCGAATTGATTAATCGGACATCAGATTTAAAGTGGGCATTTAGAAGTCAGTTGGTAAAATTTATTAAGCGTTTTTGGAAGGACCCTTATCGTCAGGCGGATCTGGAGTGGATGCAAGAATTAGTGACCAGTAATGGGATATTAGTCAAATCAAAATTTGCTGAGTTACAAAAGATGATTACTTGAAGGGAGAGTCGGATAACCGATGATAATGTTTTGGAGTTTTCTGGTGATAGATCTTATTACAGTGGGGATCTTCTATGCGGTATACGGGAGGAAGCAGCAGTATTGTGAAGGGATGCTCATGGGCGTACACATACCGAAGAGTGCGGCGGAGAGTGAGGAAGTAGTCAGCTTTATCGGGAAGTATACAAAGAGATCCCATCAGTTCTATCTCTGGAATACGATCGCCAGTGTGCTGATCAGCCTTTTGAACTTCTGGTATATATCCGCATTTATGCTCGTGTGGTCGCTGTGGCTGGTGGAACTGTGCGTGGGAGCACTCCTTCTGGTCTACCGCACACACAGGAAGTTATATGACCTGAAGGTCGAGAGAGGCTGGATCGGAAGCACGGGCAGCAGGATCATGGCGGCGGATACGAAGACAAGTGCGCAGTCGGGGAGAATGGGGATTTCGCCATGGTGGCACCTTGTTCTCGTTGCACTGATCCTGATGCCATGTCTCCTGCCGGGAGTAAGAGATTATCTGAAACACTCGGACGACGGCTGGATACTCCTGACGGTCGGAGTATCTGTGGGAGTCCTGTTTGCCGTGCTCCATGCGGTACTGCTGCGGGTGAGGAATAAGGTGTACAGTGAAGATGCAGATGTGAATTACCGGATCAACCGGATGTGGAAAAGCACATGGTCATGGGCAGTCTTAGGATGCGGAATATGCAACACACTGGCTTATCTGGTGATGGCACAGTTCATGGATGAGAGAGGCTGGATCAGCGGCGGTGTCTATACCGTCTATATCATATTGCAGAGCTTTCCCATCCTGTTCCTGCTTGGCGGGTTTTTCTACATGTACAAAAGAAAGGCGGCGCTTCTGGAAGAGGATGAGAAACCGTTGTATATTGATGACGACGTGTACTGGAAAAACGGGTGGTACAATAACCCCAATGATAAACGTCTGATCGTGCAGGACTGGGTGTGTCCGTGGAATTATGCGACCAACATGGCGCGGCCCGCCGGGAAGATTTCCCTTGCCGCGGGCATCATCATCGGCGTGGGTTGTCTGATCTTTGCGGTCGTCATGACATTTAAAATGGAGTTTACTCCCATAGAGATGTGGATCGACCCGCAAAGGGTTGAGATCACGTCCGGATACTCGGATTTTTCACTTGCGTATGACGAGATCACAGATGTGGAGATCATGGAAGAACTGCCGGAGGATGATTACAAGAGGGTCAACGGCGGCGATGACGGACGGGTGCTTGTGGGGAAATTCAGGGGAAAAGAGACAGGAAAGTGCTGGATGTATATTTATGTGGATTATAAGCCGATACTTAAGATCAGCAGTGAAGAAGGCACTGTATATATAAACAGCAAAACAGACGGTGAAGTAGAGCGGTGGGCGGCAGACATCCGTGAAAAGCTGAATATTCGTGCAGGCATATTTTTGGAAAAAAGAATCAGTTGTAAAAAAGCAAGAATCAGAGTATAATACTTGTAGAGTTAATAGGAAGTTAACCTGAGATGTTCGATAACCCTGTTATTTTGAACCTACATTTGTTTAAACGGGATTCCTATATTTCTGTAATATGTCAGGCCTCCGTTAAGCAGTGGACGACAGAAAAGCAGATGCGGTTGCCCACCTAGCTGTGGCTAGGACTCAAAATACAGGACCGGCATTTTGGGTAACTACGAAAGATAAGGGCGGTCGTCTAGTACGGCCGCTTTTTCCAAGGAATTAGAGTATAAAATAGAGCATAAGTGGCAGAGAGTTTTTGATATGAAGAATGGAAAGAAGCTTAAGCATAAGATAATCAGGATCATAGAGACAATAAATTCCCATCACACAGGCGCCTATGCGGCTCAGGCGGCTTATTTTTTTGTGCTTTCATTGATCCCCATTTTCTTCCTTCTCCTTACGATGGTGCAGTTTACTCCGGTGACGCGGGATGATGTGCTCAAAGCGGTTGTGGCTGTGTTCCCGGATTCGGTGCAGTACTTTATCCGCAGTATCGTGATCCAGCTCTATTCACAGTCCGGGACAGTGATCCCTATGATGGTCGTGGTAGCGCTGTGGTCTGCGGGCAAAGGGGTACTGTCCGTAACTTCAGGATTGAATGCGGTCTATGCGAATACAGAGACAAGAAATTATATCTACCTGCGTCTGCGGGCGACTCTTTATACTGTTATCTTCCTTGTGGCGATCATCCTGTCTCTTGTGCTCTCGGTATTTGGAAACAGCATCAGCGCGATTGTGTACCAGCATGTCCCTTTCCTGAGCAAAGTGGTCGATTTTATCATCAGGATCAGGACTTTTACGACGCTGATTGTGCTCACAGTGTTCTGGGATCTTGTGTATAAATTTCTTCCCAACAGAGGAAATATGGCAAAGGCATCGTTCAGGAGCCAGCTTCCGGGAGCGGTGTTCACCGCCTTTGGATGGCTGCTCATATCCTTTATATTCTCTATTTATCTGGATATTTTTACGGGATTTACCAGCATGTATGGCAGTATGACGACGATCATCCTTATCATGCTCTGGCTGTACCTGAGTATG
This sequence comes from Candidatus Mediterraneibacter merdavium, assembly GCA_019118545.1. Lineage (GTDB taxonomy): Bacteria > Bacillota > Clostridia > Lachnospirales > Lachnospiraceae > Mediterraneibacter > Mediterraneibacter merdavium. The sequence continues at coordinate 37,600 of DWYT01000139.1, forward strand.
TATATTATTCTGCTGGGCGGTGAGGTGAACGCGCTGTTGGAAGGGGTTTTGAAAAAGAAGGGAAGGATAGCGGACTGCCCTTAAGTTTTCAGCAAGACTGGCTGGCCTGAGCAATCGTCAGACCAGCGGATAGAACAGAGGCACGAACAAAAGGATGCCCGCCAGAAAAAGGATGCTCGGCTTCCAGCCGAATTTCAGATAATCTGAAAACTGATATCCCGCCACCTGCGTCATGGTAATCTGTGAAGCCGCCAGAGGCGTACAGCATGCGACGCTCGCGGCGAGCGTGATTCCCACGCCGAATGTCATGGGGTTGAATCCATAATTTTCACACAATGCCAGTGCGATAGGCAGGACAATGATGATCGCCGTGGAGTTGGTGATAAACTGGCTTAGGAACAGGGTGGACACTGTCAGCACTATAAAAACGAGATACGGGGAAGAGATGTCCCCCAAGACAGCCGTCATAGACTCGCCCATCAGTTCCCCTGTCCCCGAAACCGTCAAAGCGTTCCCCAGTCCCAGACAGGAACCCAAAAAGATCACTGTCTCCCAGTTCATTTCCCTCACGACATCATTTACAGTGCAGCATCTGGTCAGGATACATAAAAGTGCCGCGCACATGGCTGTCACTACGACCGGCACGATCCCTGCTATATAGGATATTATCATCAGGACGACGATGCCGAACATTATGATGAGCTTTCTGCGGTTATGATGGGGTTGTAATACGGAATCTATCTTTTCTTCTTTTTCTGACATAACCCATTCCTGCCGGTCGCCCCACAGTCTTTTGCCGTCCCGGTACCCGAATAGGAACAGATATGCCAGAAAAATCACAAATAGCGCAAGTCCCGGTCCTGTCAGAGTCCACATCCCCATCTCTACTCCCGACATCTTCAAAAGAAGTGCGTTCGCGGTGAGCTGTGGTGTGCATCCCACCAGTGTGCATGCGCCTCCGATCATGATAGAACATGCGATGGGCAGCAGCAGGTTCCGGCGTCTAATATGTGCGGATGTCCTGCACACGCTGTCTACAATTGGGATCATAGCCGCCAGTATTGCCGTATTGGCAAGGAACATGGCAAGAATACCAGTGATCAGGCAACTGCTGAAAAGAAAGATCCGCTCGTCTCCGTGCGCCCATTTAATCACGACGCGGCCAAGCACCGGCGCAGCGCCTGTCTGGAACATTGCGATACCCACGATCATGGCACAGAACATCAGTATTACGATGCTGTCCGAAAAACTGGAAAATACATCTTCAAAATTCGCCGCGCCTGTGAGTACCATGAGCAGACATCCCAAAACTCCTGTGACTACCGTTGGTATCAGTCTGGTCAGAAAAAGGACGATACAGATACACATGATGACAAGTCCCATAATATCTGAAGCCATATATCCCCCTCCTTTCATCTGCCGTTTTTCCGTCCGCGGCGGCATCCGTCCGGATGACCGCCTGCGGACGGCTGTACGACAGGCTTAAATAAATCTGTGTAGTTCCTATACGATGGTCCAGCCGCCGTCTACCAGAAGAAGCTGCCCTGTAACATAGCTGGAGGCATCGGAAGCGAGGAAAAGCATCCCACCGTTGAGTTCGCCCGGATTTCCTCTGCGTCCCATCGGGCAATTATTGGTAATGCCGTCCTCATAGCTCTGGTCAGCGACCTTATCCGCCATCTCGCTCTTGAAATATCCGGGACCGAGCGTATTGACAGTGATCCCTTTCTTCGCCCACTCGGCAGCCAGAGCTTTCGTCATCATATAGATCGCGCCTTTCGCGGTAGAGTAGCCGGATCTTGGCACACCGTTCATCGTCACTTGACAGTGGAAAGAGCCGATATTGATGATCTTCCCGTAATTCTGCTCGATCATGACCTTTCCGACCTCTCTTGCGAAATAGAACACGCTGTTCACATTTGTGTTAATCACCCTCTCCCATGTCTCGTCGTCTGTATCAACGGCAGGAGTCGCAAATCCGGCCGCTGCATTATTGATGAGGATATCAATGCGCCCGAATTCTTTCATCACTGTCTCCACACATCTTACGATCTGGGATGTGTCGGTCACATCCGTAGGAACCGCAACGCATTTCACACCGTATGCCTCGATCTCTTTTTTGACTTCCTCTAAACGCTCCACTCTCCTCGCGCAGATGGCCACATTGGCGCCCTGTTCCGCCAGACACAGTGCAAACTGGCGTCCCAGACCAGAGGATGCCCCGGTCACAATCGCACATTTTCCGCTCACGTCAAAATAATTTTTCATTTCTTATCTCCTCCTCGTAAAATAAACTTACTGCGGGATATATCCCATCTCTTCAATCTGTTTCTTGCTGGTGATGTTGGACAAAAGGTACAGAACACCTACAACTACCATCAGAACTGCAAAGATGATCCATGCCAGCGTGTATGTTCCTGTGATGTCAAAGATCAAAGCCGCAATCGTCGGTCCTACGATCTGTCCGATATTGCCCGCCATATTCATCCAGCCGCTCATGACGCCGTACTCCTTATCGCCGAAATTACGTGCTGTGATAAGGAACGGTATCGTAGACGGCACTGCGCCGCCGATCATATACAGCGGGATCAGCACTGTGGCAAACATCATATTGCCGGATGCCAGCGCCATGCAGATGAAGACACCTGCATAGAACAGCGGTGCGATTACGGACACTCGCTTGATATGGAAGATATCGGACAATACTCCGAGCAGGAATTTTCCCAGTATCATCGTACCCAGAGCACCTGAATACAGTGCGGCCGCCTTGGTGCTGTCGCCCGTCACTTCTGTAAAATATGAGACGAACTGCGCGCTGAAAGCAGCCGCGCCGATCATGGTCGTCAGTCCCGCAAACCACTGGAACCACCAGCGCGCGGTTTTTAGAGCCTGCTTGCCTGTGATGCCGGCTTTCTGCAGCGACACGCCCTCCATTTTGGCATCCTCCGGCGTTGGGTCCCCAATCCTTGTCTCAAATCCTTTATCGCTCGGCATACTGACAACGAAGATCAGAGCTACCGGTATCATGATCGCATTGATAGCTGCCATCACCAGATAAGCGTCTCTCCAACCGTAGTTTACGATCGCGGAATTGACGACGTTTACCCATACAAGAGCTCCGGCGCCGCTTCCAAGCATACCGATCGACATAGCCGTCCCTTTGATCTTGGGACCAAACCAGTTGCTCACCATGATCGTGACGGGCAGGTTCGTGGCCCCGCTCCATCCGATTCCCTGAATACCGGAGAACAGAATCAGCTGCCAAAGCGACGTTGACTGCGACATACCTATGTAGCAGATGCTGGTGAGCGCCACGCATCCGGTCAGGACATATTTTATCGGAAACATCTTATAGATCTTCCCGATAAACGCCGATGCGATCAGCATGGTTACAGTCATAACTGTGTTTGTCTGGATGTATGCCGTGCGGGAAATATCAAGTTCCTGACAGATCGGATCGTAAAACAGTGAGTAACAGTTGACTTTGATAACGTAGCAGATGAACATTGATAAAAACCCACAGCCTAACATAACCCAGCCATAGTAAAACTTCCCATTCATCTTAAATGGATTTTTTGTGGACATAAAATTCCTCCTTTCGCTCCCCTCTTTTTATATCCTATATATACGGCGTATACTAAACGCCAAAACCCGTATGAATACGGGATTGTTTTCCGGTATTATAGAAAATAATTTGTATACATTTAAAAATACACCCTTTTGATGTCATACGTCAATGATTACCTGTGTTCAGGCTTAGATCCATCGTGGTCTGCTGATATAAAAATGGAAAAACTGTACTATTTCAGAAAAAACCTCACCAGCTTTTCATTGAGCTTCCGATAGGGTTGATACCGCATGGGCAGATCAAGCCATGTTTTTTTGTCCACGATGCTCTTGTAGTGCGTGAAGGTATCAAAGCCTGCTTTTCCGTGGTAAGCGCCCGTGCCGCTTTCCCCGAAGCCGCCGAATCCCATCTCGGAAGTCGCAAGGTGGATGATCGTGTCATTGATGCAGCCGCCGCCAAAGCCGCAGCGGGCGGCGACTTTCTTCGCCGCTTTTTTATCCGAAGTGAAGTGATAGAGCGCCAGCGGATGGGGCATGGAGTTGATCCTGCGGATGGCTTCATCCAGACTGTCAAATACAAGGACTGGCATGAGCGGACCGAAGATCTCCTCCTGCATGACAGAGTCCGAGAAAGCCGCATTGTCAAGAACCGTGGGTTCGATGCGAAGCGAAGCGCGGTCGGAGTTTCCGCCGTAGACGAGTTTTTCCTTATCAATCAGTCCGAGGATGCGGTCAAAATGTTTTTCATTGATGATCTTGCCGTAATCAGCGTTGAGAAGCGGCTCTTTGCCGTACTGCCTGCGGATCTGTTTTTTCACTTCCTTTATGAGCTTGTCTTTGATGGAGCGGTGGCAGTAGATATAGTCCGGCGCCACACAGGTCTGACCGCAGTTTAAATATTTGCCGAACACGATGCGTCTCGCGGCAAGCTTGATATTCGCGGTCTGGTCTACGATGCAGGGACTTTTCCCGCCAAGCTCCAGAGTGACGGGCGTCAGATATTCAGCGGCATTTCGCATGACCTCTTTTCCCACGGACTGGCTGCCGGTGAAGAAAATATAGTCAAAATGCTCCCGCAGAAGGCAGGTGTTTTCCGCGCGGCCTCCGGTCACTACCGCCACATATTCAGGCTCAAAACATTCGCTCAGGATCTGACGGATCACGTCGCTGGTATGAGGGGAGTAGGCGCTTGGCTTTACCACAGCGGTATTCCCCGCCGCCAGCGCGTCAACAAGCGGAGAGAGTGTCAGCATGAAAGGATAGTTCCATGGACTCATGATCACTGTAACCCCGTAAGGCGACGGCTTCTTATAGCTTCTGGAATGGAACTGCGCCAGCGGAGTGCGGACTCTCTGTTCCCTCGCGAAGCGCGGGGTGTGCTTTATCATGTAGCTGAGTTCTTCTAAGACCATGCCAGTCTCACACATATAGCTCTCGAAGCTGCTTTTCCCCAGATCTTTTTTAAGCGCGTCGTGGATTTCTTTCTCATGAGAAGAAACGGCGCCTTGGAGTCTTTGGAGAGCGGCAATGCGGGTGCTGACCGGCAGTGTGGCTCCGGTCTCAAAATAAGTTCTCTGTCTGATCACGAGGTTTTTGATTTCCTGTTCTGTCATATCCAGCGTCTCCTTTCTCATCGGCCGTTTCTCCGGAAGTTACACGGCGTACGGATCATTTCCGTACACAAACACAGTGGTTCTTAAAGCATATCGTTTCCTTACTTGCTAGAAATATTATCAACAGTAAATTTGTTTGTCAATAAACGGGAGACGCCTGCGATGATTACAGAACGCGGACAGCGGGCAATCGCGGGGTTGACAAAAAGAAATCATATGATAAAATGAAAAAGTAATTTTGCAAAAAGCTTTGACCGTGTAAAGTAGAGACCCATTTTCTATCAGAGAGGGAGGATCACCGGCTGAAAGTCCTCTTTAGTTCAGATGGCGATCGAATTTCGCATGTGAGCCGCGCTTTTGAAATCACAGTAGGAAGCGCCGTATACTGTACGTTACACAGATGAGAGTGCCCGCGGGTGATCTGCGGGAATCAGGGTGGTACCACGGAGTTTATGACCTCGTCCCTTTTGGGACGGGGTTTTTTGTACTCCGCCCTACGGTACAAAAAGCACTCTGTGCGGAATACGCAAAACATCCGTGTACGTGGAAGACTTTACACAGAGAGTAAAGGAAGGAGTCAGGAAAGATGAAGGAAAGACTGGAACAGATCAAAGCGGAAGCGACCGCGCTCATTCAGGCGGCGGATGTGCCTGAGAAATTAAATGACGTGCGTGTCCGTTTCCTTGGAAAGAAAGGGGAGCTGACCGCTGTTTTAAAGGGCATGAAGGATGTCGCGCCGGAGGACAGACCGAAGGTGGGACAGCTTGTCAATGACGCGAGAGCAGCCATCGAGGAGCTGATCGACGAGTACAAGACAAAAATGGAGAAAGCTATCCGCGAGCAGAAGATGAAGGAAGAGGTGATCGACGTCACCCTGCCGTCCAAGAAAAATATCATGGGACACAGGCATCCGAACAATATAGTGCTGGAAGAGGTAGAGCGCATCTTCGTGGGAATGGGTTACGAGGTCGTGGAAGGCCCCGAGGTGGAGTACGATGAGTACAACTTCACGAAGCTGAACATCCCGGCGGATCATCCGGCGAAGGACGAGCAGGATACATTTTATATTAATAAGGATATCGTGCTGCGTACACAGACATCGCCTGTTCAGGCGCGCGTGATGGAGCAGGGAAAACTTCCGATCCGTATGATCGCTCCGGGAAGAGTGTTCCGTTCTGACGAAGTGGACGCCACACATTCTCCGTCCTTCCATCAGATCGAGGGACTTGTGATCGATAAGAACATCTCCTTCGCGGATCTGAAAGGAACGCTGGAAGTGTTCGCAAAAGAGCTGTTCGGGCCGGAGACAAAGACAAAGTTCCGTCCCCATCATTTCCCGTTCACAGAGCCGAGCGCCGAGGTGGATGTAAGCTGCTTTAAGTGCGGGGGCAAGGGATGCCGTTTCTGCAAGGGATCTGGATGGATCGAGATCCTCGGCTGCGGCATGGTGCATCCGCATGTGCTTGAGATGTGCGGCATTGATCCGGAAGAGTACAACGGATTCGCGTTCGGCGTGGGTCTGGAGCGCATTACGCTTCTCAAATACGAGATCGACGACATGAGACTTCTGTATGAGAACGACGACCGTTTCTTAAAGCAGTTCTAGTCACACCCGCGCAAGGGGCGGAGTTTGTATTAAAAAGAAAGGAATCAAGAAGATGAATACTTCATTATCATGGATAAAAGCATATGTTCCGGATCTTGACGTGACTCCTCAGGAGTACACGGACGCGATGACACTGTCCGGGACAAAGGTAGAAGGTTATGAGAGGATGGATCAGGATCTTGAGAAGATTGTGATCGGGCAGATCGACAAGATCGAGAAGCATCCCGACGCGGATAAGCTCATCATCTGTCAGGTGAACATTGGGACAGAGAGCGTACAGATCGTGACAGGAGCACCCAACGTAAAGGAAGGAGACAAGGTTCCGGTCGTCTTGGACGGCGGACGCGTGGCGGGCGGACACGAGCCGGGTCAGAAGGTAGAAGGCGGCGTCAAGATCAAGAAGGGCAAGCTGCGCGGCGTGGAGAGCTGCGGCATGATGTGCTCTATCGAAGAGCTGGGTTCCACAAGAGACATGTATCCGGAGGCGCCGGAGTACGGCATCTACATCTTTCCGGAGGACGCGCAGGTCGGTGCCAGCGCCATCGAAGCTCTGGGTTTAAATGATTCGGTCTTCGAGTATGAGGTCACATCCAACCGTGTGGACTGTTTCAGCGTCATCGGTATCGCCAGAGAGGCAGCGGCGACATTCCGCAAGGAGTTTAAGCCTCCGGTTGTGACACCGACGGGAAATGGGGAGGATGTCAATGACTATGTGAAGGTGACGGTGGAGAATACAGACCTTTGTCCCCGTTACTGCGCGAGAGTCGTGAAGAATATCAAGATCGGGCCGTCCCCGAAGTGGATGCAGAGAAGGCTGGCTTCTGTGGGCATCCGTCCGATCAACAATCTGGTCGATATCACAAACTATGTGATGGAAGAATACGGGCAGCCTATGCACGCTTACGATCTGGATACCATCGCGGATTATCATATTGTTGTCAAGACAGCCAAGAACGGCGAGAAGTTTGTGACGCTGGACGGACAGGAGCGCACCATGGACGAGGATGTGCTCATGATCTGCGACGGTGAGAAAGCCATCGGACTTGCGGGTATCATGGGCGGAGAAAACTCCATGATCACGGACAATGTGCAGACCATGCTTTTCGAGGCGGCATGCTTCGATGGCGTGAACATCCGCAAGTCCTCAAAACGCGTGGGTTTGAGGACAGACGCTTCCGCCAAGTTTGAAAAAGGACTGGATCCGAACAACGCGCAGGCGGCCATTGACCGCGCATGTCAGCTCGTGGAAGAGATGGGCGCGGGCGAAGTGGTTGGAGGAATGGTTGATGTATATGGAAAGAAGAAAGAGCCTGTAAGGGTGCCCTTTGACGCGGACAAGGTCAACGCCATGCTGGGTACGGACATTTCCGAGGAGGAGATGCTCGGCTACTTTAAGATGCTGGATCTGGAATATGACGCTGCGGCGAAGGAAATTATCGCTCCGACCTTCCGCCACGATCTGTTCCGTCTGGCGGATCTTGCGGAGGAAGTGGCAAGATTCTACGGATATGACAACATCCCGACCACCCTTCCGACAGGAGAGGCGACCACCGGTAAGCTGTCCTTTAAGCTGCGGGTGGAGCAGGTGGCAAGAGATATCGCCGAGTTCTGCGGTTTCAGTCAGGGCATGACTTATTCCTTCGAAAGTCCGAAGGTATTTGACAAGCTGCTCATCCCGGCAGATTCCCCGCTTCGCAAAGCGGTGGAGATCATGAACCCGCTGGGAGAGGATTACAGCATTATGCGGACGACCTCCTTAAACGGGATGCTCACCTCACTTGCGACGAACTACAACCGAAGAAATAAAAACGTGCGCCTGTACGAGCAGGGCAACATTTACCTGCCGAAATCACTGCCGCTTACCGAGCTTCCCGAGGAGCGGATGCAGTTTACGCTTGGAATGTACGGAGAGGGGGACTTCTTCACATTAAAGGGTGTGGTAGAAGAGTTCTTTGAGAAGATCGGCATGAAGGAGAGGGAGAAATACGATCCCAACGCCGGAAAACCCTATCTCCATCCGGGACGTCAGGCAAACATCATCTACGGCGGAAAGGTTGTGGGATATTTAGGCGAGGTACATCCGGAGGTGGCGGATACTTACGGCATCGGCGAGCGGGCGTACATCGCGGTTATCGACATGCCGGAGATCCTGCCCTACGCGACATTTGACAGGAAGTACACTGGCATCGCCAAGTATCCGTCTGTCACAAGAGATATCAGTATGGTCGTGCCGAAGAGCGTCCTTGTGGGACAGATCGAGGATGTCATCGAGAAGAAGGGCGGCGCCCATCTGGAGAGCTTCCGTCTGTTCGACCTGTACGAGGGAGCGCAGATTAAGGCAGGCTTCAAGTCTGTGGCATATTCTATCGTATTCCGCGCGAAAGACCGCACTCTTGAGGAGGCGGATGTGACTGCGGCGATGCAGAAGATATTGAAAGGACTTGAGGAACTGGGGATTGAGCTGAGACAGTGATGCAGGAAGCCTTCGAACAGAAACAATATTCGACCATGTGGCAAGCAGAGCGTGTCAGGCATTTTAAACGATGCCTGACACTTTGCGCCATAAGGCTGATAAGTAAGAAAGGAATATATCTGTGAAGACAAGTGATTTTTATTATGACCTTCCCGAAGAACTGATCGCTCAGGATCCTCTTGAGGATCGTTCTTCCTCGCGGCTGCTCGTGCTTGATAAGGAGACCGGGAAAACAGAGCATCATGTGTTCCGTGATATCGTGGGATATTTAAATCCCGGGGACTGTCTGGTCATCAATGACACGAAAGTGATCCCGGCGCGTCTCATCGGCGCCAAGGAGGAGACGGGCGCGAAGATCGAGGTGCTGCTCTTAAAGAGGGGCGCAAACGATGTGTGGGAGACGCTTGTGAAGCCGGGCCGCAAGGCGAAGCCGGGCACGAGGATCAGCTTCGGGGACGGACTGCTTGTGGGCGAGGTCGTGGACATCGTGGAGGAAGGAAACCGGCTGATACGATTCGAGTATGAGGGGATTTTTGAGGAAATATTAGATCAGTTGGGACAGATGCCCCTGCCCCCGTACATCACGCATCAGTTAAAGGACAAGGAACGTTACAACACGGTGTATGCGAAAAACTCCGGCTCGGCGGCGGCTCCTACGGCGGGACTTCATTTCACGCCGGAATTGTTGGAGGAGATTCAGAAAAAAGGCGTGGACATCGCCCGGGTGACCCTCCATGTGGGACTGGGAACCTTCCGTCCGGTGAAGGCAGACGATGTGGAGAACCACCATATGCACTCGGAGTTCTATATGATTGACGAGGAGGCGGCGAGGAAGATCAACCGCGCCAAAGAAAACGGCGGGCGCGTGATCTGCGTGGGGACAACGAGCTGCCGTACCATCGAGTCCGCGTCGGATGAGAACGGACACTTGGAAGCATGCAGCGGCTGGACGGAGATATTTATCTATCCGGGATACCGGTTTAAGGTACTGGACGCCCTTATCACCAACTTCCATCTGCCGGAGTCCACGCTGGTTATGCTCGTATCCGCTCTGGCCGGAAGAGAAAATGTGCTCGCGGCGTATGAGGAGGCGGTCAGGGAGAGATACCGTTTCTTCTCATTCGGCGATGCCATGTTTATTAAATAAACTTTTGTAACCCCTGTGCAGGAGTATCGGCTTCTGCACAGGTTTTTTGGCGTGAAAAGAAATAAATCTGGCGCATGTAGTGAAATTCAGGTAAAATGTATGATATAAAGTCGAAAGGAGGAAGATCAGGGCATGTTGCGCGTAGCAGTAGTTGAGGATGAGACAGAATGTAGTGAACTCATTCAGGAAATGGTACACAGATATGCGGATGAGCATAACAGACAGATCCGGGTCAGTGCTTTTTCAGACGGCATGGAACTGGTGGAAGCTCATGAAAAATACGACATCCTTCTCCTTGATATTGAGATGCCCCATCTCAACGGCATGGAAGCGGCTCAAAAGATCAGAGAGACGGACAGCGAGGTCGTCATTGTTTTTATCACGAATATGGCGCAGTACGCCATAAAAGGCTATGAAGTGGACGCGCTTGATTTTATATTAAAGCCGATCAATTACTATACTTTCTCCATGCGTTTTACCAGAGCCTTGGGACGGGTCAAAAGCAGGGAGGGCAAACGTATCTGCGTGGGAACCTCCGGCGGGGTAAAATGGATTGACAGCCGGGATATCTATTATGTAGAGATCCAGAACAGGATGCTCCACTATCATACCGCGCAGGGAGAACTGGTAGTCAGAGGGGCGCTGAAAGATGTGCAGGGGGAATTAGAAGACTGGCATTTTGTAAAATGCAACCAGTGTTATCTGGTCAATTTAAGACATGTTTCAGAGATCCGCAAAAGTATCGCTGTCGTGGCGGGAGATGAGCTGGAAATCAGCAGGCGGAACCGAAACGCTTTCCTTGCGGCAATGACGGATTATCTGGGAGCGCAATAGGGACGGATATCCGCGGACAACAGGGACGGAAATGGTGAAGAAAGGAATGTAGGGAAATGGACTGGAATACAGCAGGTGTAGGAGAGAGTATTTTATGCGGGATCAGTCTGTGCGTATCCTGTCTGATCTTTCTTCTGCCTCTCAGACACAAGAACCATTTTCCGCTGCGTGTCGGTCTGTGTGCTGCCGCGCTTATCGCATCGGAATCATGGATGTATTATATATCGGTTTCACCGGAGCGCAGGAGTATCGGACTGCTTGCGGTTCTTATCTTATTCAGTTATATCGTGTCAGTGCTGTTTTTTTTCATATGTGCAAAAGTACGCGGGTTTGAGACATGGTACTGCGGCGCTTGGGCGTTCATGGCATTTTTGTTTATCGGTGCGGTGAGTTATGTGCTGGCAGGACTGAGCGGACAGGGCGGGACAGGCTGGGAGAGCCGGGTGATGAGACTGCTTCTTTTTGCGGTTTTTTATGTGACGGCGGGACTGACGGCAGCCAGATGGATGCCCGAAGACGGACATTATCAGGTGGGGCCAAGGCAGATGCTCTCCGCGTGGGTATTGTGTATCATGTCAGGTACGGTCTATATTTATCTCTATCTTTCGAGAGGAGACCGGCAGCTTAATATTATGCTCCAGTTTTACTGCATTACGATTCTTTATTTGCAGAGCGCTTTGTTTAAAAAGAGCAGCATGAAGAAGGAACTGGATACGATACAGGCGCTCTGGCACCAGCGCAAGGAACAGTATCAGTTTTCTAAGGAGACCATCGAGCTGATCGACCACAAATGCCACGACCTCAAGCATCAGGTGCGGGCGATCCGGGCGATGGAGGATGAGCGGGAGCGGGAGAAACGGCTCAGGGAGGTTGAGGACGCGGTTCAGATATACAGCGCAACAGTCAGGACGGGAAATGAGATCCTTGACACGATCCTCACCGAAAAAAGCCTTGTCTGTGTGAACAACGGCATCCATATCAACTGTGTGGCGGACAAATCCCCGCTTGATTTTATGGACGTGGTTGATCTGTATACATTTTTCGGAAACGCGCTTGATAATGCGATCCGGGCGGTGAAATCTATTGCTGACGAAGAAAAAAGGGTGATCGACATCATGATCTGTGAGAGACAGAGCTGTCTGATAGTGCAGATCGTCAACCCGCTCTGCGGCGAGCTGAAGTTCGAAGATGGGATTCCGCTTACTACAAAAGTGAAAAACGGCTACCATGGATACGGGATGAAAAGCATGCGGCATACGATACAAAAGTATGGAGGATATTTGACGGCGGAGGTAAAAGACGGATGTTTTTATCTGAAAGCAATGGTTCCGCTGGGGGATAGAAAAGAGAGCCTGTGAGGCTTTCTTTTTTTGAGATAACCACTTAGACATGGTATGCAACCAGTTGTGTAAAACCCATTGTATTTGTGCAAAATTACTAATATAATTTTAAAGAGTATGAAAAACGTGACAACAATTGACAACAAAAAAGTGATCGTGGAGTAAAAACATGCAAAATCAAGAATTGAGAACGAGTATCAAGCTGATGAAAGGATGGTATTTCACAGGCCGCGACGGCGCCGAGGTGCAGGTGGATCTGCCCCATACGTGGAATTCCATTGACGGACAGGACGGGGGAAATGATTATTACAGGGGGACATGCAGTTACCGGACGACGTTTCCTGCGCCGGAGTTTGACAGGGAGGCTCAGAGAGTTTATCTGGAGTTTCAAGGAGTGAACGCCTCTGCCCATGTGAAGCTCAACGGACAGGAGGTCATGAGCCATGACGGAGGATATTCCACATTCCGCGCGGATGTGACGGACGTGCTCCGGGCAGACAATGCGTTGGAAGTAGCGGTTGACAACAGTGTGAACGGTGAGATCTATCCGCAGAAGGCGGACTTTACTTTCTACGGCGGGATCTACCGCGACGTGCTCTTAAGGATCGTCTCCAAAGAACATTTTGAGCTGGATCATTTCGGCGGGGAGGGCGTAAAGATCACTCCCACAGTAGAAGGAAAGGACGGAAAAGTCCGCATTGAGTGTTTCCACAAGGCGCAGGGCGCGCAGGTGGAGATTGCGATTTCTGACGCAAAAGGACAGACCGTTGCGGAGGGAACAGGCAGTGATGCCACGCTGGCCATCCCGTCTGTGCATCTCTGGGACGGAGTAGAAGATCCTTATATGTATACTGCCACAGCGGTTCTGACAGTTGACGGAGAGGCGAAGGACAAGGTCACAGTTCCTTTCGGAGTGCGTACCTTTAAAGTGGATCCGAAGAAGGGATTCTTCTTAAACGGACGTCCCTATCCGCTTCACGGCGTTTCCAGACATCAGGACAGGAGAGGGATCGGAAACGCTCTTACAAAAGAACACCACAGGGAAGATATGGAAATGATACGCGAGATCGGCGCGAATACCGTGCGTCTCGCCCACTACCAGCACGATCAGTATTTCTACGATCTGTGTGATCAGTACGGAATGATCGTCTGGGCGGAGATTCCATATATTTCTGAACATATGCCCGGCGGCCGGGAGAATACGATCAGCCAGATGAAGGAACTGATCGTACAGAATTACAATCATCCGAGTATCGTGACATGGGGCGTATCCAATGAGATCACCATATCCACAAAGGATAAGAAGGATATGCTGGATAACCATCACGTACTGAATGATCTGTGTCACAAGATGGATCCGACACGTCCGACAACACTGGCGTGTTATGCCATGTGCGGTCCGTTCAACAAGGTGGCGCATATCACGGATCTGGTAAGCTGGAATCTCTATCTTGGCTGGTATGTACCGGGATTGTTCTTAAATGACTGGTGGATCAGTTTCTTCCACAAGGTCTATCCCAACAGGTGTTTAGGGTATTCTGAGTATGGCTGCGAGGGAATGCCGAACTTACATTCCTCCAACCCGAGAAGGGGAGACCACACGGAAGAATACCAGAGCATTTACCATGAGTTCATGCTGGAATGTTTCAAACGCCATCCCTATATGTGGAGCACACATGTATGGAACATGTTCGACTTCGCGGCGGACGCGCGCGATCAGGGCGGCGAGCCGGGAATGAACCACAAGGGTCTGGTGACATTTGACAGAAAGACAAAAAAGGACAGCTTCTACATCTACAAAGCATACTGGAGCGATGAACCGTTCGTTCATCTGTGCAGTAAGCGTTATGTTGACAGGGCAGAGGCAGTGACTTCCGTAAAGGTCTACACGAACCAGAAATATGTGGCGCTCTATGTAAACGGAAAACTGGCGGAAGAAAAGGACGGAGACAAGGTCTTTGAATTCAAGATCCCTCTTGAGGGTGAGGTTCAGATTGAGGCTGTGTCAGGTGATCTTAAGGATTCATGCACACTCCGCCGCGTCAGCGCTCCGAATCCTGACTATACGCTTAAGAAGAGTAAGGGAAAGAGCCAGAACTGGGTATAAGGAAGTGCTGCCGGAAGCAGGGTTGGTCTGCATGAGAATGGTAAGGACGGCTGAAGATACGTTCGACGTGTTTTAGCCGTATGTAACCCGCAGGCGTATCAGAACCGGGACATGGCACGGGAATGATACAGATTCAGGGGTATGAAGATTTACGCCCCATCCTATAAGTACCAGAGGAGGATATGAGTATGGAAAAGAAAAAGGGTACTGGCGTCAAAAAGTGGGGGATCCTGACCGCCATATCCGCTATCCTGATGGTCGCGCTCATTATCGGAAGCACCATAGCGTTTCGTTATACAACGACCATCAACGTGGCGCTTGACGTTGAGACGTACAAGATCGTAAAGGGAGATTCCGACGCGGATACCGAATATTTTAAGAGTGATTTCGCGTCCGATGAAGAAAGAGAAGCATATGAGGAGGAGCTCTGCGCGAGACTGGAAGAAGAAGGCGCGGCTCTTCTTATGAACGACAACGAGGCGCTGCCTCTTTCATCAGGCGCAAAGGTCAGCCTGTTCGCACATGGGTCAGTTGACCTGATGTACGGCGGTACAGGTTCAGGCGCGGTCGATACGGCGAGCGCACCGTCATTTAAGGACGCTCTTACAAGTGTCGGCATCGAAGTAAATGAGACACTCTGGGATCTCTATTCATCTGAGGATATGATGGAGAAATACAGCCGTCTGACTCCGGACGCGATCTCAGATACACTTGAGGCAAACACACAGTACGGTGTAAATGAGGCTCCGTGGAGCGAGATCGAAGGCGGCGCGGCTGACAGCTTCGCTGATTACGGCGACGCGGCGATCGTAGTGCTGGCACGTTCCGGCGGTGAGGGCGCTGACCTTCCCAGCGGAGAGAACGGAACAGACGACGACTGGATCGCAGGAACAGAGGGCGACGGAAACTATCTGGCGCTTTCACAGGAGGAAAAAGACCTTCTTGCAGGCTTAAAGGAATTAAAGGACGACGGGACATTCAAGAGCATCATCGTGCTTCTGAACTCCTCCAATGCCATTGAGCTTGATTTCCTCAATCCGGATATCTGCGGCGTTGACTACGGCATTGACTCCTGCATGTGGATCGGCGACGTAGGACAGACAGGTATCAACGGCGTGGCACGTCTCATCGCAGGCGAAGTAAGCCCGTCAGGAAGTATCGTGGATACATTCACATACGACAATATGACAAACCCGGCAATGTACAACTTCTATACACAGGCTTACCCGAACGCAGCGGATTACGACCTGATGACAGACGGCCCGGACGTACAGGGTATGTACAGCGTATATCAAGAGGGTGTCTACCTTGGATACCGTTACTATGAGACCCGCTATGAAGACGCGGTTATGGGAACGGCAAACGTAGGTGATTATGATTATACCTCACAGGTTGCATATTCCTTCGGACATGGCATCAGCTATACAGATTTCGAATACAGCGACTACAGTGTGACAGCGGGTGACGACGGATTTGATGTAAACGTCACAGTGACAAACGCAGGCGACACATACACAGGAAAGAAGACAGTACAGGTTTACTTCCAGTCGCCGTACACAGATTATGACAAAGAGAACGGCATCGAGAAGGCATCTGTTGAACTCTGCGGATTCGCGAAGACAGATGAGCTCGCACCGGGCGAATCAGAGGATGTGACGATCCATGTGGATAAAGATGAGCTCCGCACATACGATTCCAACAATGCGAAGACATACATCCTTGACGCAGGCGACTACTACTTCACAGTAGCGGACGGTGCTCATGAGGCGGTCAATAACGTGCTGGCGGCAAAAGGCTACACAACAGCAGACGGCATGGACGCTGAAGGAGATGCGGCAGTTACATACAAATGGACGAACAGTGAACTCGACACAGAGATTTTCTCAACCTCTGAGGCGACAGGCGCGAAGATCACGAACCTGTTTGACGAGTCTGACCCGAACAAGAGCAGCGACGCTCCGGGAGAAGTAACATGGCTTACACGTTCTGACTGGGAGGGGACATTCCCGACAGCTCCGGCAGAGCTGACAGTAAACGATACGCTCGCGGCGTCACTTGCGATCACACAGTATGACGGATCTCAGGCTGATTCCGTGGAGATGCCGACGCTGGGCGCTGACGGCGATCTTGCCCTTGCATCCCTGATCGGTGCGGATTATGATGATCCGATGTGGGAGGATCTTCTTGACCAGCTCACATACGAGGATATGGTAAATACCATTACACTCGGATTCCACAACACAGCGGCTATCCCGAATATCGGCAAGGCGGCTACAAAAGACGAGAACGGCCCGCAGGGTCTTACAGCGGCCCTGACAGGCGGCGAGTCCGCGATGTGCTACACATCAGAGGACGTTATGGCAGCTACATTCAACACAGAGCTTATGGAAGATGTAGGGCGCTGCATCGGCGAGGACTGCCTTGCAATGGGTTACTCCGGTCTGTACGGCCCGGGTGTGAACATGCACCGCACCGCTTACTCAGGAAGAAACTTTGAGTACTATTCAGAAGACCCGCATATCTCCGGCGCGATCTGTACGGCAGAAGTACAGGGCATCCAGTCCAAGGGCGTATATGTATATCTGAAACACGTTGCGCTCAACGATTCCGAGTCCAGCCGCCGTGGTGTAAACACATGGCTGAACGAGCAGACAGCAAGAGAAATCTATCTTGAGGTTGCGGATAAGGCTGTGATCGACGGCGGGGCATGGTGCACAATGAGCGGCTTCAACCGCTGGGGTTCAACATGGTGCGGGGCCTACGCGGCTCTTCAGACAGATTATCTCCGCGGAGAGCTTGGCATGAGAGGAATGAGCATCACCGACTACTCAGGCTCCAGTAAATACATGGATCTGTGCGACGCTCTGATCGCAGGCACAGACATCTACGACAGTCCGGATCCGACGATCCATACGGCAAATGCGGCGAACTACGAGAATGACGCATACATCGTGACACAGATGCGCGAGGCAATGCACAACATCCTCTACACAGTAGTAAACAGCAACGCCATGAATGGTCTGTCAGAGGCAGATACGATGAAACAGGTTACACCGTGGTGGCAGATCGCCCTGATAGCGCTGATCGTAGTATTCGGCGTATTGACGGTTGTATGCGCGGTGATGACAGGACGCGCGGTGAAGCGTAAAAAAGCGGACACAGCGCCCGCGTCACAGCAGAAATAGAATTTTGAACAAGCAGATGAAAACGGCTCCCCCGGTCTTATGGGGGAGTCCTGCTTACAAGGAGCATGCCGCCGGGCAAAGGCGGCGGAATGGAGAGTTTTATGAATGAAAAGACAAATCAGGCTGCATCGCCGAACGCCTTAAACCGGGCGAAGCTGTATCAGCTTGTACTTTTCCCCATGAATAACGGGGCGACGAATGTATATTACATTCTGACGATGAACTTTATCGCGTACTATGCGAACGGAGTCCTCGGATTACTGCTGGCCTTTGCGACAACTATGGTAACGGTCATGCGTGTATTCGACGCGATCACAGACCCGATCATCGGGGCGCTTATGGACAGAACCTCTACAAAGTGGGGTAAATTCAGACCGTTTATGGTGATTGGTAATGCCATCATGATCATTTCCTCTCTGTTATTGTATTTCGGTACAAGGGTGATTGGCGACGACATGATGTGGCTGCGCTATGTGGCGTTCATCCTGTTCTACGCACTGTACGTAATCGGATATACATTCCAGACGTCTGTTACCCGTTCCGGACAGACCTGTCTTACGAACGATCCGAAGCAGAGGCCGCTGTTCACAATCTTCAATACCGTTGCCAGCCTCATCGGTATGGGACTTGTGCAGTTTCTCGCTCCGTTGGTAACAGGAGGAAATTATTCGACAGAGACATTCTTCAATATCATGATCCCGCTGGCAATGATCGTTTCAGCAGCCATGACGGTTCTTGCGATCATTGGTATCGCAGGCAAAGACCGTCCGGAATACTTCGGCATCGGCGGCGACAGCGGCAAAGAAAAAGTGAAGGTAAAAGAGTATGTTGCTATATTAAAGGCAAATAAGGAGCTGCAGCGCCTGATGGTAGCGGGAGCGGGATGTAAACTGGCGTTCTCTATCGCTACGAACATGACGGTTCTCGCCATGCTCTACGGCTCAATGATGGGAGACTACGGTGGACTGTACCTGCCCATGATGATCGTGGGATATGTATTTTCAGTTCCGTTCTTCCTGCTCACGGTACGTACCTCGCAGAAGAAAGGACAGAAGGCGTCGCTTGTATTCTATGTCAGACTGGCGCTTATCATGTATGTGGGTGTGCTGGCACTGCTTATCATGTGGAAGCAGGGAGTGCCCGGAGTGAACTTAAGCCTGTCACACATCAACATCTACACAGTGCTGTTCGTTCTGTGCTTTGGCATCGGCTACGGCGCGTACTATGCGACGGCGGATATGCCGATCCCCATGGTGGCGGACTGCTCCGACTACGAGACATTCCGCTCCGGGCGTTACATCCCGGGCATCATGGGAACGCTGTTCTCACTCGTTGATAAGCTGGTGAGCTCCCTTGGCTCTACAGTAGTCGGCCTTGCTGTGACAGCGATCGGACTTGCGAACCTGCCGGACGGCACCACGCCGTATGCTGACGGAATGCACGTGGTGGTGATCATCCTCTTCTGTGTCGTTCCGATGATAGCGTGGATCGCGACGCTTATCGCTATGAAAGGCTATAAGCTGACCGGAGCGAGAATGAAAGAGATTCAGGCCATCAATGCGGTCAGAAAAGATGCCATCAGCAAAGGCATACCGTTAGAGGAAGCCATGACAAAATGGCAGACAATTGATCAGGTGCCGGAGGAATTTAAACAGTCATAACCGCAGACCGTGAGAGAACGGTATGGGAGACAAATAGATATTTAAGCTGTATGAAAAACGGTTATAAACCCCCGTGCAGGAGCATAGACTTTTGCACGGGGGTGACTTTTTTGATCTATGTAGCAGAAAAAGGCGATACGTTGGAAGGGATTTCCGGTCAGACGGGGATTCCTGTCTGGAAGATCGTCTATGATAATCAGATATCAGATAAGAATGTAATTGTTCCGGGGCAGGCGCTTCTCCTTCTCGCGCCCGGTGAAGAATATAATCTGGCGCAGGGGAGGACAGTGGGCGGCTATGCCTACCCGTTCATTGAACCGGAAATTCTGGGCCAGACGTTCCCGGCGCTGAAGGAGCTTCTTATATTTTCCTATGGATTTACGTTTGAGGGCGATCTGGTTCCCCCTCTCCAGAACGAGCTGTGGATGATCGAGACAGCTTGGAACCGAGGGGCAGAACCCCTGATGGTGCTGACTCCGTTCTCCGAGGGGGTGTTCAATAATCAGCTTGTAAAAGTTCTTGTAGAAAATGAAGCGGTGCAGGAGAAATTGATCGGCCAGATGTTGGAGACGGTCAGTGACAGAGGATACGCCGGTGTGGATGTTGATTTTGAATACGTGCTGCCTGAAAACCGGATTCAGTACGCGGACTTTGTGGGGAAGCTGCGCGCAAGGATGAATGAAAACGGATACCGTGTATCCGTGGCAGTGGCACCCAAGGTGTCCGACGACCAGAAGGGACTTCTCGTGGAAGGGGAAGATTATGCCCTGCTCGGTGAAAATGCGGACGCGGTATTTCTGATGACCTATGAGTGGGGATACACCTACGGCCCTCCCATGGCGGTGGCGCCCCTTGATAAAGTGCGTCAGGTGGTGGAGTACGCTCTGACACGGATTCCGGCGGAGAAACTTATCATGGGAATCCCGAATTACGGCTACGACTGGCAGCTTCCCTACGAGCGGGGCGTGACAAGGGCGCGTACTGTAGGCAATGTGGAGGCAGTGGATATCGCGGCGGAGAACGCGGCCTCCATCGAGTATGCGCCTGTGGCGCAGAGTCCGTGGTTTACCTACCGGAAAAACGGAATGGAGCACGTGGTCTGGTTCGAGGATGTCAGGAGCATTGAGGCAAAATGGAATCTCATAAAGGAGTACGGACTCTCAGGGGGTTGGTACTGGAACCTGATGCGACCCTTTAGGGCAAACTGGCTTATGCTGCAATAAATATAGGACACACAGATGAAAAGAAAAGGATGACGGTTTATAAAATCATAAGATTTTCTTCATCCCACAGAAAGAAATACATGATATAATGTAAGTACAACAGACAGCGAGGCGTACAAATGAACTCATACAGAGGGGACAAAAGAAGAAATACATATAAAAAGAAGTCAGGAAAATCAAAAGCAGGGAACAAAAGCGGTTCAGGGAAATGGAGCGGAAAAGGGATACTTAAAAACCGTTATGTCCTTATCAGCATAGCTGTCCTGATCATTTTAACTATCATTCTTGGAGTGCGTTCCTGCCTGACAGGCGGGGAATATCATGTGGATGTGGATGCTTCCCAACCGGAGCTTGACGTTCAGCTCCTTGATGTGAACCCGTATTCCAGACCGGGTATCAGCACAGACAATATCACGGGAGTGGTCGTCCATTACACGGCCAATCCGGGAAGCTCCGCGCAGGATAACCGGGATTATTTTAATGGCCTCCAGTATTCTCAGGCAACACAGGCCAGCAGCAATTTTATCGTGGGACTGGAGGGAGAGATCATCCAGTGCGTTCCCACGTGGGAAGTGGCCTACGCTTCCAATGAAAGGAACAGTGATACCGTGTCCATCGAGGTATGCCATCCCGATGAAAGCGGAAAGTTTACGCAGGAATCATACAGCTCTCTTGTGCAGCTCACGGCGTGGCTGTGCGTGAAGTTCGGATTAACTGAGGATGATGTGATCCGCCACTATGACGTGACCGGAAAGAACTGTCCGAAGTATTTCGTGGAAGATGAAGACGCGTGGGCGGAGTTCAAAGAGAATGTGCGGAAGGCGATC
Organism: Candidatus Mediterraneibacter merdavium; assembly: GCA_019118545.1. Lineage (GTDB taxonomy): Bacteria > Bacillota > Clostridia > Lachnospirales > Lachnospiraceae > Mediterraneibacter > Mediterraneibacter merdavium. The sequence continues at coordinate 59,183 of DWYT01000139.1, forward strand.
GATAAGACGCAGTGAATCAGCCATTTAATTCAGGGTCTTCATCTTGCAGAATTCGAAAATCTAATTGCTAAACACCTATTCGGAGCGGATGAAGGGCCGCCGGGATTCCGCTGCAGGGCATAAGAAAAACTACAGGTTCCGGCTATGTCCGAAAAGCAAGGACTGCCGATGGACAACTCCCTGCGGTCAGACAATTCCATCGACAGTCCTAAGGGACATACCCGAAACCTTGAGTTTTGCTAACGCCCTTTCGAAGTCACCCGGACAGCTCCTTCACCCGCTCCAAAAGGTTTTCTCAATATTGGGTTTTCATGAACTCTACAGAAGAGAAGTTCCTGAATAAATGAGCTGACATCTGAGCGGGGTGCGGCGGGGACGCTGTTCAAAAGACGGGTGTCAGCAAGCTGCGCTGATCTCTTCCCGCCGCTGACTGCTTCTGTAGTGTATTGGCCGCTTCCTGCCCGTTTTACAAAACAGAAATGTCACCGAATCAAAAAGACACATTCCATCCAGAATTTTCCTTTCCCATATTGTCAAACAGGTTGCTGTATGCTATGATGTTTGTATCAATTAATCAACCAATATTTTTAGGAGGGAACTGGAATGAAAAAGAAAAAACTATTAACTTTAATACTTTCGCTTTGTTTTATCCTATCACTTTCAATGACTGCATTTGCAAGTGGGACCGATAATACAGTCTCTACATATGCAGTTGCACCTCAAGTTAGCAGTGTAGAAATTACTAAGGCTGTCATCATTGATAAAAATACAGATCCTGATATGATATTTTACCCTAATACTTATGGTCATGTAGGCGTATGGGTTAGAGTAATAGGAAGCGGAAATGCTATTCATATAAAATATGATGGAGAAGAGGTTTCACCAAGAAGAACTCCTATCATCATCAAACCTATCTTATATTCTGGAAGCACTGTAGTTAAGGGGTTTAATGAACTATATGACTGTTGTGTAGAGCCAACGCATGGAGAACATACTTTTGAAATCGAATACAGATCGGTCAACCATCCATATACGGTTAAAGGCGCAACATATAGTTTTACTTTCTAAGACAGAGGGGCAGTTATTATGATTGGTGTAAATAGCGGATATTATAATCGTTTTTCGTTTTTGAACTCTTATGGTAATTCAACAAATAAAAGCATGATTCCCG
>DWYT01000140.1 GCA_019118545.1 Candidatus Mediterraneibacter merdavium
TTTTTGCTTTTATGATTATATTGTGGCGGGCAGGACTGAGACATTATAATGGGGTAAATTCCCAATAAACACTAACGCATCGAGCTTTTCTTGTTTTTAAGCAACAGGATTCCTGCCATCAAAAGGGCGGGGAAAATGACTGCCATCTGAATACCGAATTTTAAGTTCCCGCCTGCATGATCAGAGATAAAACCTACATAGGTGGGACCGCCAGAACAGCCTAGATCTCCTGCCAGCGCCATAAGGGCAAAAAGGGCGGTTCCGCCACCTTTTAACACGGAGGCACCGATGCTGAATGATCCCGGCCACATGATCCCCACAGAAAATCCGCAGATTCCGCAGCCTAAGAGGCTTACCGCAGCCACGGGTGAGAGGGAGATCAGACAGTAGGAAAAGATGCAGAGGAGTCCACTGGCGATCATTGTCTTTTTCAGATTTAATTTATCTCCATAGAACCCGTAGAGCATACGGGAGCTTCCCATACATACGGCAAAGAACATAGGGCCTGCAAGGTCGCCTATGGATTTGCTCACACCAAGTCCCTGTTCAGCAAAGGTGGACGCCCACTGGCTGACCGCCTGTTCACTCGCCCCGGCGCATGTCATGACGACCATGAGAATCCAGAAAGCCGGACGTTTTAAAATAGCGGCCAATGGTAGTGTCTCCTCATCTTCCGCTGTGAGAGTGCACAGAGGTACTTTGCGGAACACAAAGAGGTTATAGATTGGGATCAACGCCCACATCAGCGCCATGATTCTCCAGTTCTCAAGTCCGAATAGGGAGAAAAATATCGTTGATGCCAGAACAACGGCCACGTGTCCCCAGCAGTAGAAGGAGTGCAGCAGGCTCATTGTTTTCTCCTTGTGATCCGTAGGAAGTGCTTCTACGATGGGACTGAGCATAACCTCCAGAAGACCGCCGCCCAGCGCGTATATTGCGACGGACAAAAGCAGACCGATAAAAGGATTCGCCAGCAGATCCGGGAGAAATGTCAGACAGATAAGTCCTGCCGCAGAAGCAGCGTGAGCCAGTATCATAGAGGCACGATAGCCGATACGGTCCACAAATCCTGCGGAGAGACAGTCGATCAGAAGCTGGATCAGGAAATTAGCCGTGATCAGCAGGGTTATGTTACTCATAGAGATATGGTATGTATTCTGAAAAGTCAGAAATAACAGAGGAATGAAGTTGTTTACAATGGCCTGAACCACATAGCCTGTATAGCAGGCAGTAAGCGTCCGCTGATAGGTTTGTTTCATAATGTGTGTCCCTTTCTGTTGAATATCTTGTCCAAGATCAATATTATATATGATAAAAATAACTTTGTACATTTTTCTACATAAGTTTTTTAAAAAAGTTGTTGACATTTGAAAACACTTATAGTATAGTACTTATTGTTCCGGTCAGCGGAACACAGGCAATGCGACAGTGGCTCAGTTGGTAGAGTACGACCTTGCCAAGGTCGGGGTCGCGGGTTCGAGCCCCGTCTGTCGCTCTTAAAAAGCACTTGAGATTTCAAGTGCTTTTTTTATTCGACTGTGCTATACTATGAACACCGACGCTGTGAACTTTGGAAATTCTGGAAAAGAGGTATCTGTATGGAAAAAATCAAGATCGGACTGTTAGGACTTGGAACAGTCGGGATGGGAGTGTATAAGCTTATTGGTATGCGTTCTGATGTTATGGAGAAGACGGTCGGGGCGCAGCTTGAAGTTAAGAGGATACTCGTGCACAATATGAGTAAGAAAAGAGCAGGTGTAGATCCCGCGCTTTTGACAGACGACTGGCGCGAGATTGTGCAGGATGATGAGATCAGTATTGTTGTAGAAGTGATGGGCGGAATGGAACCTGCAAAAACCGTTATTAAGGAAGCGCTCAAAGCCGGGAAAAATGTAGTATCCGCCAATAAAGACCTGATCGCGGAAGAGGGACGCGAGCTTCTCGATACCGCGCAGGAGATGGGGAAGGATCTGCTGTTTGAAGCAGCGGTGGCAGGCGGGATCCCGATCATCCGCCCGCTCAAGCAGTGCCTTGCCGGAAATGATATTGATACTGTCATGGGGATCGTCAATGGTACAACGAACTATATCCTGACGAAGATGTTCGAGGAGGCTATGGATTTCGGCGACGCGCTTAAAAAGGCGCAGGAACTTGGATACGCTGAGGCGGATCCCACTGCGGATGTGGAGGGACTTGACGCGGCGAGAAAGGTGGCGATCATGGCGTCCATTGCATTCCACTCCAGAGTGGTATTTTCCGATGTGTATACACAGGGGATCACGAAGGTCACTGCAAGAGACATTGCTTATGCGAAAGAATTTGACAGTGTGATTAAGCTGCTTGGTGTGGCAAAGAATACAGAAGATGGCATCGAAGTCGGAGTTTATCCGATGATGATCAATAAGGATCATCCTCTTGCATCTGTCAGGGACGCTTTCAACGCTGTCTTTATCCACGGCGACGCGGTGGACGATGCCATGTTCTACGGTCGCGGCGCAGGCGAGATGCCGACAGCCAGCGCAGTGGTAGGAGATGTGATCGACGTGGCGAGAGACCTTCAATACAACTGCACTGGCCGTATCAGTTGTACGTGCTATAAAGAACTTCCTGTCAAAGCATGGGGCGAGGTGAAGAACGCCTTCTTTATCCGTATGCAGGTGAAGAACCAACCCGGCGTACTGGCGGCGATTGCCCGGGTATTCGGGGAGCACAAGGTGAGTATCGCAAGGGTCGTTCAGGAGCATACACAGCCGGAGACTGCAGAACTCGTTATCGTCACAGAGAAGGTGAAGGAAAAATATATGGAGAGCGCGCTGGAGGAGTTAAAGTCACTGGACCGCATTTATGAGATCAGCAGTGTGATCCGGGAATATGTCTAGATCATAGGATCAGGATATGATCTATAAGAACAGGATATAGCGGCAGGATATAAAAGCAGGGTAAAAACAGTTCGACGGATATATGCGAAAGAGGAGAGAAGAATGGAACGGCGCGGCAGACCGATGGGATTTTTGATCAAACAGATCAATAACGTGTTTGAAAAAGAATTAAACGAGAGATTAAAGGACACCGGGATCACCTCTTCCCAGTGCGCTGTGCTGGACTATCTCTTTCACACGAGCAAGGAGGAGGTAAGCCAGCGGGATGTGGAGAAGAACCTGAATCTGAAAAATCCGACAGTAACAGGGATCTTAAAGCGTCTGGATGAGAAAGGATATATCCTCTGCGTCCCGAACGCCGGTGATAAGCGTAAGAAAAATATATATCTTACAGAAAAGGCATATGATATCCAACGGCGGATGGAGGCGGACAGGCGGAAGCTGGACCGGGAACTGACAAGGGGCATGACCAAGAGGGAAGTGGAGGCTCTCAGAAGAAATCTTGAGAAACTGTTATATAATATCGCAGAACCGTAAAAAGCGGATCCCTTTTCCAGCAGGAGAAGTGGAGTTATCAGAAACCGGAGAGATCAATCAGGAGGAGAGACGGCCATGAGTTACGCAGACAAAATATTTATCGATATGTGCAGAAATATCATTGAAAACGGAACGAGCACGGAAGGGGAAAAGGTACGTCCGGTGTGGGAAGACGGAACATCCGCTTATACGATCAAGAAGTTCGGAGTGGTAAACCGTTATGATCTGTCAGAGGAATTTCCCGCGCTGACCCTGCGCCGCACGGCGATCAAGAGCTGTGTGGATGAAATGCTCTGGATCTGGCAGAAGAAGTCCAATAATGTAAATGAACTGAAAAGCCATATTTGGGACAGCTGGGCGGATGAGACAGGCTCCATCGGGAAGGCTTACGGCTATCAGATGGGCGTGAAGCACCAGTACAGAGAGGGCATGATGGATCAGACGGACCGGGTGATCTATGATCTGAAAAACAACCCGTACAGCCGCCGTATTATGACGAACATCTATGTGCATCAGGACCTTCACGAGATGAATCTGTATCCGTGCGCGTACAGTATGACTTTCAATGTGACTAAGGAAAAAGACAGCGATAAACTCACACTCAACGGTATCTTAAATCAGAGATCGCAGGATGTGCTCACAGCAAACAACTGGAATGTGTGCCAGTATGCGGTGCTGCTCCACATTCTGGCGCAGGTGTGCGGCATGAAGGCCGGGGAGTTTGTTCACGTGATTGCTGACGCGCACATTTATGACAGGCATGTGCCGATGATCGAGGAACTCATTTCCCGAGAACCGCTTCCGGCGCCGACCTTGTGGCTCAATCCGGAGGTGAAGGACTTCTATGAGTTCACACCGGACGATGTGAGGCTGGACAACTATGAGACACATCCTCAGATCAAGGATATTCCGGTCGCCGTATAAGGATAAGTATTTCTAAGAAGGGAGTTGGATAAGATTTATGAAAGCAATTCTTTCAGCAGATAAAAACTGGGGGATCGGATACAACAACAAGCTTCTCGTCAGTATTCCGTCAGATATGAAGTTTTTCCGTCAGACAACGACAGGCAGGGTGGTCGTCATGGGGAGAAAGACTTTGGAGAGCTTCCCGAACGGTCTGCCTCTTAAGAATCGCACGAATATCGTTCTGACAGGGAACAGAGACTATCAGGTGAAGGACGCGGTCATCGTCCATAGTAAGGATGAACTGATGGAAGAACTGAGAAAATATGCTGCGGATGATATCTATGTGATCGGCGGTGAGAGCATTTACCGGATGCTGCTTCCTGAGTGTGATACCGTCCTTGTGACAAAGATTGACCGCGCGTTTCAGGCAGACACGTATTTTCCGAATCTGGACGAGATGGACGAATGGGAGATGACGGAAGAAGGGGAAGAGCAGACCTGCTTTGATCTGGAATTCCGTTTTACAAAATATGAGCGCAAATAAGAGAGAGGGCAGGAGGTTACTTCCTGCCATAGCTGTTGTATGGGCATTGTGCGCGGCGCTGCTGCTCGGCGGCTGCTCCCGGCAGTCAGGGGACGGCAGCCTGCGGTCGCAGTCCGGAGGTCTGAACGGACAGCAGGCAGAAAGAGGAGACGGGCAGCAGGACGGACAGGGCAGAGACAATGTAAAATGGCAGATGGCAGATGGAGAAAATCTCCGAGTCGTGACGACCATATTTCCGCCATATGATTTTGTGCGGGAGATCGCAGGAGACAGAGTGGAGCTTAAGATGCTCTTAAAACCCGGCGAGGAGAGCCATTCTTATGAGCCGACGCCGCAGGATATCATCGCTATTCAGGAGAGCGATGTGTTCATTTACACCGGAGGCGAGAACGATGTATGGGTGGAGGATATCTTAAGCTCCATGCCGGAGTCTGACCGTCTGACTTTGCGCCTTATGGACTGTGTGGACACGGTGGAGGAAGAGCATGTAGAAGGCATGAAAGAATCCCCCGGGCACACGCACGACGAGGATGAGCACATTGAGGAGGAGCACGGCGAGGGTGAACACCGTGAGGAGGAGCACGATGAGTACGGTGAGGACGGATACGGCGAATCCAGTGAGGATGGAGAGGACGCAGAGAAAGCGCACTCCGTCCATGAGATCGACGAGCATGTATGGACATCCCCTGTCAACGCGTCTCTGATCGTGGAAGAGATCAAGGAACTACTCATCAAGGCGGATCCTGAGGGGAAGACGGCGTACGAAGAAAATGCCAAGGCTTATCAGGCAGAACTCTCGGAGTTGGACGAACAGCTTCGGGAAGTGACGGTGAACGCAGAGAGGAATCTGCTCATCTTCGGCGACCGTTTCCCGTTCCGCTATCTGGCAGATGAATACGGACTTGATTACTATGCGGCATTTTCGGGGTGTGCGGGAGATACGGAGCCAAGCGCGGCGACCATGGTATTCCTGATCGATAAGGCAAAGGAAGAGCACGTACCCTATGTCCTGAAAATGGAGCTGAGCAACGCGGATATCGCCAACGCCGTGGCGGAGGCGGCGGGGACAGGGGTAAAAGTCCTTTACAGTTGTCATAACCTTTCGGCGGATGATTTTGAAAACGGAGAGACTTATCTGAGTATGATGCAGAAAAATGTAGAGACATTGAAGGAGGTTTTGAACGGATGGCGCTGATCAGATGTGAAAATGTTTCCATCGGTTATGAGGGGCAGACCGTGGTAAGAGAGCTTGATTTCTCCATCAATGTGGGAGATTACCTGTGCATTGTCGGAGAGAACGGGTCAGGGAAAAGCACCCTCGTGAAGAGCCTTCTCGGATTAAAAAATGTAGAAAAGGGACGTATTATTTACGGGGACGGACTTAAGAAAAATGAGATCGGTTATCTTCCCCAACAGACAGACGTGCAGAGAGATTTCCCGGCAAGTGTGTATGAGGTGGTGCTGTCCGGCAGGCTGAACAGCCGGGGGTTCAAACCCTTTTACACGGCGGCGGACAAAAGTATGGCGGCAGAGAAGCTAGAACTCTTGGGGATCAGCGATCTTGCGGGGATGTGTTTCCGCGACCTGTCCGGCGGGCAGAAACAGAGAGTGCTTCTTGCGAGGGCATTGTGCGCTACAAAGACAATGCTCCTTTTAGATGAGCCGGTGACCGGACTTGACCCGATCGTAACGGCAGAGTTTTACCAGCTTATCCGCAGGATCAATCACGACGAGAAGATCGCGGTGGTGATGGTGTCCCACGATATCGAGAGCGCGGTGGAGGACGCGAGTCACATCCTCCATCTTCAGGAGAAGATGCTCTTCTTCGGAAGCGCGGAAGAGTACAGAGAGAGCCGCGTGGGAAAGAGCTTCTTAAGCGGAGCGGAACACAGCGTGTCGGACGGAGGTGAAAGCAATGTTTGAGAATCTTTTTGAAATGCTTTCCTACCCGTTCATGGTACGCGCCTTTGTGGTAGGCTCGCTGGTGGCGCTGTGCTCGTCACTTCTCGGGGTAAGCCTTGTATTAAAACGGTATTCCATGATCGGAGACGGACTGTCCCATGTGGGATTCGGCGCCCTTGCCATCGCGGCAGCCGCGAATGTGGCGCCTCTGGCAGTGGCAATCCCCGTAGTCATCGCGGCGGCGGTTCTGCTCCTTCGCATCCGTGGAAACAGCCGGATCAAAGGGGATGCGGCGATCGCCCTCATCTCCACAAGCTCCCTTGCCGTGGGCGTCATGGTGATCTCCATGACAACAGGGATGAACACAGATGTGTATAACTATATGTTCGGCAGCATCCTCGCTATGAGCGCGGAGGATGTGCGCTTGAGCGTGATACTGGCGGTGGTGGTGCTGGCGCTCTATGTATTCTTTTACAACAAGATATTTGCCATCACCTTTGATGAGACCTTCGCGCAGGCAACGGGTGTGAAAGCGGATATGTACAATACGCTGATCGCGGTACTGACTGCGGTGACCATTGTGCTGGGGATGCGGATGATGGGCGCGCTTCTTATTTCCAGTCTCATCATCTTTCCAGCGCTGACCTCTATGCGGGTATGCAGGACATTTAAGAGTGTGATCGTCAATTCAGCGGGGATCTCCGTCGTGTGCCTTGTCATCGGCATCACGGTATCCTATGTGTGGGCAACTCCTGCGGGGGCGAGCGTGGTCATGGCAAATATCGCGGCGCTTCTTGTGTATTCTGTCGCGGGAATGTTGAGAAACCGGGGCAGGTGCTGATCGCTCCCTATGATCTTGTGCAAGGCGCGGTATGTAGGAATAAAGCAGAGTTGCTGGAAGGAAGCGGTATCACGGGAGAGGAGCGGCGCGGCATATGGAAGTAGCGGCAATGGCGGTAGCGGTCGGTATGACCGTGCTCGGGACATATTATTTTATGAATAAGAAAACGCGGAAGAAAAGTGCGCTGGCGTGTAAGGCGCTTGCCACGGCGCTTCCGGGTTTTCTCACGCTATATTGGCTCTTCTTTGTGCAGGGCGGGATGGCTGCTGATGTGTCGGCAGGAGACGCGGCAGGGAGCGTGGCAGTCAGTGACGCCATGTTCGGCGGCGCGGCGTTCAGTGGTGCGGCGTTCGTGTGGACGCTGGCGGCGATCCTCTGCTACATGGCGGCGGATGTGCTGCTTGAGTGCAAGTTCGTGGCGGGGGCAGTGTGCTTCAGTGCGGGACACCTCTGTATGATCGTAAGTTTCCTGACGGAGGGGATCCCCGGACTCTATGACGGGAAGAACGGACAGTTCCGTCCGGACTTCCGCATCCTGCTTTTCTTTGTGATCTTGGTAGTCGTATTTATAAGGTGCGCGTTTGATGCCTTCCGGAAATATTTTCCCCATCTTAAGGCAAAAGGGTTATTTGCCCCTGCCATTGCCTACATCACAGTGCTCAGCTTCATGGCGGCGCTGGCAGCGGCATCCGGCGTGGCGGCGGTATCGCACACAGCAGATGTATCCGGCGTAGCGGCGGCATCGCAGGCGGCAGGCATATTAGGCGCGGCACATACCAAGGGACTGGCAGCGGTCATTCCCGCAGCGGGCGGCGCGTGTTTTGTCGTATCCGATATCCTTCTGGGCGTCAACCGGCTCGGGAAAAAGCGCAGCCGTGTAAGAGGCGCGGTCGTGCTGATCCTCTATTATGCGGCGGTGTATCTGTTTGCGATGAGGTTTTGGGGAATCGCGACATTATTCTAGGAGTAACATCAGCGATAGGGAGACGCGCTTCTGTTCCGCACCAGAATCAGGGAGCGGGCTAAAGGGTTGCGGGGTTGTTTAAAAGCAAAGCGGCACAATGGGGAACTCATTTCATTCAGACAACCCCATTGCGCCGCTTAATAACATCCCCTCAACCCTAAGCCACTCCAACTGATTCCTCTAAGTCACAGAAGCCGCGTCTCCCTACTGCTGACTGTCTCCTCAAATTTGTCGGCGCTTCCTGTATATTGTATGGATGAATCACAGTTCAGCACACACCATTCGTAAAACTGCACTGTGTGCTTATCGTGGCTGATGCCACTGTTTTACTCATTTACGGGCGCTCCGCTCATACATAAGTCCGCTCACAGATTCATGCAAGCATGATCTGCGTTCGCGTCCTATGTATGGCTGGAACACAGTTCAGCACGCGCCATTCGTAAAACCGCACTGCGTGCCTATCATGGCTGCCGCCACCGTTTTACTCATTAGCGGGCGCGCAGCACATACAATATCCGCTCGCAAAAATATGCGAGCATATTTTATGCTTCCCGCATATTGTATGGCTGAACTGTATTAAAAAACATCAAGAAATCGTGATTGACAATGTTAATAATACACACTATAATGTATTTAAATTTCAATTTTAACACGATATTAGAAATGCAGTGACAAGGAGGAGTACACAGTTTGCCGATGCAAAGAGAGGAGATGGAGGGTGCGAATCTCCGTGAGGGAATTGTGGAAGTAGCCTTCGAGCAGTGGACTGAACAGTGCGGAAGAGACAGTGCTAAGTAGGCTCCAACGTGATCCCACGTTACAGGGAAGCGGTATCGGTGTCAGAGGATGCCCGTGCCGGCAGAGTGCAGAGAGTGTTTCTCTGAATTTAGGTGGTAACACGGATGATATATTCGCCCTGAGCATAAGATGCTCGGGGTTTTTCTTTATCATATCATGTGAAAAAGGAGGTCATAATATTGAGACAGATCACAGGGAACAAATTACTGGTAAGAGCGTTGAAGGAAGAGGGAGTAGATACAGTCTTCGGTTATCCGGGGGCGTGTACCATTGATATCAGCGATGAGCTGTATAAGCAGGACGATATCCGTATCATTCTGCCGCGTCATGAGCAGGCGCTGGTCCATGAGGCTGACGCTTACGCGCGCACAACAGGAAAGGTGGGCGTATGTCTGGTGACGAGCGGCCCGGGCGCGACCAATCTGGTCACAGGTCTTGCCACGGCGAACTATGACAGCGTACCTCTAGTCTGCTTTACCGGGCAGGTGGCAAAGCACCTTATTGGAAATGACGCATTTCAGGAGGTGGACATCGTAGGAATCACCCGCAGCATTACAAAATACGGGGTGACGGTCCGCGACAGAAAAGACCTTGGGCGCATCATCAAAGAAGCATTTTACATCGCGCGCACAGGCCGTCCGGGACCGGTGCTCATCGACCTTCCCAAAGACGTGATGTGCGAGCTGGGAAGTCCGGAATATCCGGAGACGGTGAACATTCGCGGCTACAAGCCGAACACGAGTGTACATATGGGGCAGTTAAAACGCGCTCTTAAGATGCTCAAGAAAGCGAAAAGACCGCTGTTCCTTGCGGGAGGCGGCGTCAACATTGCCCGCGCGAACAAGGCATTTACAGAGGTAGTGGATAAGACAAAGGTTCCTGTTATAACTACCATCATGGGACGCGGCGCGGTACCGACGGACCATCCGCTCTTTATCGGCAACCTCGGGATGCACGGACAGTATGCGGCGAATATGGCGGTAAGCGAGTGCGACCTGCTCTTTTCCATCGGAACACGTTTTAACGACCGTATCACTGGAAAGCTTCATGCTTTCGCGCCCAACGCTGAGATCGTGCATATCGATATCGATACGGCATCCATATCCAGAAATATTCAGGTGCATGTTCCGATCGTGGCGGACGCGTTGGAAGCAGTCACGAAGATGAACGAGTACGTGGAGCTGTGCGAGACGAAAAAATGGCTGGAGCAGATCCGGGGATGGAAGGAAGAACATCCGCTTACCATGCAGAATAAAAAATATGTGACTCCCATGGACATCGTACAGGAGATGAACCGCCAGTTTGACGACGCCATCATCACCACGGATGTGGGACAGCACCAGATGTTCGTCACCCAGTATGTGGATATCACGGAGAAGAAACAGCTCGTCACCTCGGGCGGACTGGGAACCATGGGGTACGGATTCCCGGCGGCGATCGGCGCTAAGCTGGGGAACCCCGATAAGACGGTCATCGCCATCTCCGGCGACGGTGGCATGCAGATGAACATTCAGGAGTTCGCGACGGCGGTGCTTGAGGAACTCCCGCTCATCCTCTGTGTGTTCAATAACGAGTATCTGGGAATGGTGCGTCAGTGGCAAAAGCTGTTCTACGGAAAGAGATACAGCATGACCAATCTCCGTTCGGGGGCATTGTCCCGCAGGACGAACGGCGAAGAGATGCCGGAATATACGCCGGACTTTGTGAAGCTGGCGGAAAGCTACGGAGCAAAAGGGATCCGCGTGACGAAGAAGGAAGAGGTCGCGGCGGCATTTGAAGAGGCAAAGAAAAATACAAAGACCCCGACACTGATCGAATTTATCATCGATCCAGAGGATCTGGTCTATCCGATGATTCAGCCGGGCGGCACTCTGGAAGATATGATAATGGACTGCTAGAAAGGAGAGCGTAAAGATGGATAACAATATGAAAAAAAGATGGATTTCCCTCTATGTAGAGAATCAGGTGGGTGTGCTCTCCAAGATATCAGGACTTTTCTCCGGAAAGTCCTACAATCTGGACAGTCTGACCGTAGGTACGACGGAAGACCCGACCGTATCCAGAATGACTATCGCTACGGTCAGCGATGACGAGACATTTGAGCAGATCAAGAAGCAGTTGAACAGGATGATCGAAGTGATAAAGGTCATCGACTTTACAGACATCTTTGTCAGGATGAAAGAGATCCTCTATGTAAAAGTATCCAACTGTACGCCGGAGGCAAAGGTCGAGGTGTTCCAGATCGCGGAGACATTCAAGGCGAAGGTCATCGACTACGGACGGGACAGCGTACTCGTGGAGTTCGTGCAGACCGCTACGAAAAATGACGCGGTTGTGAAGCTGATGAAAGAAGAGTTCAAGAGCATCGAAGTCGTCAGAGGCGGAAGCGTGGGGATCGAGTCGATCAGCATGATGGAGAGGTAAATGTATCGGCAGCTTCGGCTCCGATCCATAGAACAAAAAAACACAAAATCCGGAAACATGTTAAAAACAGAAATTGACAGAGAGCAACTCGGCTTTGCCTCAGACAATCTCTCTGCCAATTTCAATACATGTTCCCGGATTCTTATTTTTGTTTTACTTGACAACTTCCATACCATTTCGCACAATAGTCGTATCAGGAACGCAGTGCGGATTGCAAGATACACAGGGAAGGGGTGTCTGTATGGACAGATTTGAAGAGTCGTTAGTGAGCAGTGGGAGGAATGAAATGATTCCAGAAGAGGACGACTGGTACGCGCCATTGATCGGCGACTGGAAGTTCGAGTATCATGAGCCGGACGGCAGGCATTTACAGGGGGAATGGTATTTCCGCAGGGTGTTGGAGGGCACGGCGATCGAAGATATCTTCATCTGTCCCTCTCGTGCGACGAAGGAGACAGACCCACAGCCGGACGGAGAGTACGGCGTGGCGGTAAGGATGTACGATAAGGAGGAACGCTGTTACGATATGACGTACATCTGCACGAAAGGCACGACGCGCCTGAGGATACGAAAGGAGCAAGGGAAGATCGCCTGTACGGTCCTTGACGACCCGACGAATAAGTGGGTGTTCTCAGAGATCACGGATACGGCCTTCCACTGGCAGAACGTGACGGTTCTGGACAGCGGAGAGTGGAGCATAAACTGCGAAGTGTTTGCCGAAAGGATATGAGTCCGGTACAGCAGAGTGAATATGTAAGGGGTGACTGAAATGGTTTTTTCAGACGAAAAAGATTATATCATGCGCATGATAAAAGAGATCGTAAGAGTATTGTTTACGCTTGCGTTTGGGAAAAAGTATGTTTCCGTTGAGCTGGAAGAGGAAGGGCAGTATCAGGTGTCAGGGAATAACTTAAGATTTTTCCTAGATATGGTGGACCGCGGGCAGATCAATGAGGCGGAAAATATCCTTTTGGATGACATTGATTACACAGACAGAGACGAAGTGATGGCGGCAGCGCTTTTCTATCAGTATATCAGCGAAAAGGACAGTGATTTTTTAGAGGCAAATGATTACTCCGAGGAGGAGGCGCTTTCCGGTCTGGAGCAGCTTCTTGACGAGGCGGGGTATGGTCATCTGCTTTCTTTGATAAGTGAGGTGCATTAAATGTTGGAAGTAAAGTTTTACGACAGAGTGGATGATGAATTATTGAAGTTTGCTGTCATCATCTCACAGACGGACGGTAAATGGGTGTTCTGCAAGCATAAAGAACGGGATACATATGAACTTCCCGGCGGACACAGAGAAGCGGGGGAAGACATTTTCACCACGGCAGAGAGGGAACTGAGAGAAGAGACGGGCGCGGTAAATTTTACGATCAAACCGATATGTGTATACTCTGTCAAGGGAAAAACACGGGTAAATGAAAACGAGAATGATGAATCCTTCGGAATGTTGTTCACTGCGGATATAACCTCTTTTGAACCACTACATAGCGAGATAGAAAGTATTTTGATCACGGACAGACTGGTCGATAACTGGACGTATCCCCTGATACAGCCTAAACTGCTGGAAGAGGCTAAAAGGCGAGGATATTATGTATGACTGTGGATTTACAAGGGGAAACAAATGGTTTCGATACCGCGCAGCCGCGATCATCATTGAGGATGGATACGGGTAAGGGATCTGGATGACTATAAAGTTTTCCCCACATTTTTAAAAGATTATTTAAGCAGAGAGCATGAGGGGATAGAGCATATCATAACAGATGAGCGAAAGAAGATAAAATGACGGAAGGGATACGCAGGGGTGATGTTGTATCACATCCCCCGGAGTATCCATTCCGTAACTTTGTCTGGCCATTTCTCTATTATAATGCACCCTTCCCTTTCGACATACCCTTCTACAACGGATTGCCGCGGGGATAGAAAAGAGCCGCAGAGCCATGTATCCCGAGTGGACCGTAGAACGACGCGGGCATTTGGAGCGCGTACTTTGCGCTCTTATGTACCCTTGCGTCGTTCTCCGAATGAAAATGTGTCCACGAGGGATATTTGTCTCTGTGGCTGCTGATCGATCACCGAGACAACCCGCCTCCACATCTTTTTAGTGCGTGTTTTTTCAAAATGTGTTAAACTCGTATTTAGGACATCAGTCACTATGTCTTGCTGACTGTATGGAAAAAGAGGTATACTTTATGGAACTGGGATTGGCATTGACTTTATGCGGACTGGGAGGGGCGTTTCTGCTCACGGCTCTGATACTTGGGATCATTGCGGGTAACAGGAAACGAAAATGCACAGAGAGTACAACCGCAGTGATCACCAGATACGAGAAGCGAAGAAGTGATCATACCACATATTATCATCCGGTCTATGAGTATACGGTGGATAATGTGAAATACGCGAGAGTAGGTGCGTCCATGTCAGGACATAAACCGCAGATCAATTCGATGGTTCCTATTATGTATAATCCGGGCAGACCAAAACAGTCTTATATACAGAATTATGACAATAAGGCATATAAGATTTTAACCATTGTTTTTGTGGTTATCGGCTGTATACCGATCATTATCTGTATTGGCATAGCGTTGTTTGTGTAAGTGCGCAGTAGACTTTGATAGTTCGAAAGGAGACCGTCATGGAGGCATACACGAGTTTTGCGGCTGTTTATGATACGTTTATGGATAATGTCCCTTATGAGGAGTGGGGAGCATATATACATAGCATGTTGTGTAAATATGGCGTCAGAGACGGGATCGTGCTGGATCTTGGCTGTGGCACGGGAACGATGACGGAGCTTCTGGCAGGCTATGGCTATGATATGATCGGGGTGGACAACTCAGAGGATATGCTGGAGCTGGCGATGGAGAAACGCATGGATTCCGGGCATGATATCCTCTATCTCCTTCAGGATATGCGGGAGTTCGAGCTGTTCGGGACGGTGCGCGCCGTGGTGAGTGTTTGTGATTCGGTTAATTATGTTACTGATCCGGAAGAACTCAAAGAAGTGTTCCGTCTGGTGAATAATTATCTTGACCCGGGCGGGATCTTCCTCTTTGATTTTAATACAGAGTATAAGTATCGGGAAGTCATGGGAGACTGTACGATAGCTGAGGATCGGGGATTGTGCAGTTTTATATGGGATAACACCTATTATGAGGAAGAGAAGATCAATGAGTATGACCTGACGCTTTTTATAAGGGAGGATATAAAGGCAGAGAGCGGGGATACTGGTGCCAATGGAGAATTGTACCGGAAATTCCGTGAAACGCATTATCAGAGAGCATATACTTTGGATGGGATAAAACAGCTTCTTCAGGAAGCAGGACTTCTTTTTTTAGCGGCATATGATATGGATACAAAGAGCGAGGTCATGCGGACGAGCGAGAGGATCTGCGTGATCGCCAGAGAATATGGAAAAGAGGAGACAGTGTAAAATGAAAGACTATATTGTAAGAGCATCAGCGGCAAATACGCAGATCCGAGCGTTTGCGGCAGTGACAACAGAGCTTGTGGAGGAGGCGCGTCAGCGTCACGGGACGAGTCCGGTGGCGACGGCGGCGCTGGGACGTCTTCTTACCGGCGGTGTAATGATGGGGAGTATGATGAAGAATCCTACGGACATGCTGACCATCCAGATCAAATGCTCCGGCCCCATCGGCGGACTTACGGTAACAGCGGACAGTCAGGGAAATGTAAAGGGATATGTGCATGAGCCGGATGTGATGCTTCCGCCGAAGAACAGCAAGCTGGATGTGGGCGGCGCTCTGGGGCAGGGCGTGATGACTGTCATTAAAGATATGGGACTGAAAGAGCCTTATTCTGGACAGACTATCTTGCAGACGGGAGAGATCGCTGAGGATCTGACCTATTATTTTGCTACATCAGAGCAGGTACCCTCCTCGGTAGGACTGGGCGTACTCATGGAGAAGGACAACACCGTGCGGTGCGCGGGCGGTTTTATCGTACAGGTGATGCCGTTTATCGAAGATGAGGTGCTGAATAAACTAGAGCACAATATCCAGAATATCAGTTCTGTCACCTCCATGCTGGACAACGGGCACACGCCGGAGGAAATGCTCGCTCAAGTGCTTGAAGGGCTGGATCTGGAGATCACGGACACTATGCCGGCAAGATTTTACTGCAACTGCTCGAAGGAAAGGATTGAGAAAGCTATCATCAGCATCGGAAAAAAAGATATACAGTCCATGATCGATGACGGGAAGGATATCGAGGTGAAATGCCATTTCTGTAATACGGCTTATAATTATACGGTGGACGAGCTGAGGGAACTGCTGAAAAAAAGTAGGTAGAAAGACAACAGAAAGTATAAAAAAGAAGGGAAAATGCGGGCGGAACTGGTTTTGTATTCTGCTGCGCAAAGGAAAGGCGGAACGGACATGAAGCATGGATTTGTAAAAGTTGCGGCGGCTACGCCGGATATCCGTGTGGCGGATGTGGAATTCAACACAAAGAAAATATGCGAAGGGATTGACGAGGCATGCGGGAATAAAGCGAAGATCATCGTATTTCCCGAGCTGTGCGTAACAGGCTATACGTGCGGGGATCTGTTTACTCAGGATGTGCTCTTAAAGTCGGCGCGGGAAGCGCTGAAAAAGATCGCGGAGCATACAGCGGGCAAGGATATCCTTGTATTTGTCGGCGCGCCTCTTTCCGTACGTGGCAAGCTGTATAACGTGGCGGCGGCGATGAACCGGGGGGAGATCATCGGTTTTACCACGAAGACCTTTCTCCCGAACTATGCGGAATTCTATGAGATGCGCCAGTTCACGCCGGGACCGGAGGAGATGGGGTACGCCCTGTTCGACGGAGAAGAGATCCCGTTCGGCCCGCAGATATTGTTCGAAGCGGACGGGATGGAGGATCTGACCGTATCTGCGGAAATCTGTGAGGATGTATGGTCTCCGATACCGCCCAGTATCCGGGCGGCTCTTGAAGGGGCGACAGTGATCGTGAACTGTTCGGCAAGCGATGAGACCATCGGGAAAGACACCTATCGCAGAGAGCTGATCGCGGGACAATCCGCGCGGCTGATCGCGGGATATGTGTATGCCAACGCGGGCGAAGGGGAATCAACGACGGATGTGGTGTTCGGCGGACATAACATTATCGCGGAGAACGGGGCAGTCTTAAAGGAATCTGGAAGATACTGCAATGAGATCATTTATTCTGAGTTCGACATCCAAAGGATCGTAAGCGAGCGCCGTAAGAACACGACATTTGCCGCAGTGCCTCAAGGCGAGCTCTTAAGAGTACCGTTTTTTATAGAAACAGAGGACATCGAGCTTACAAGGACATTTCCGAAAAAGCCGTTCGTGCCCTCTGATGAGAGTGCGCGCGCAAAGCGGTGTGAAGAGATACTGACCATACAGGCGATGGGCCTGAAAAAACGCCTTGCCCACACTCATGCAAAAACCGCGGTGGTGGGGATCTCCGGCGGACTTGATTCTACGCTGGCGCTCCTTGTGACGGCGAGGGCATTTGACATGCTGGGAAGGGATAAGAAGGAGATCATCGCGGTGACGATGCCCTGTTTCGGGACGACGGACCGCACTTACAATAATGCCTGTGAAATGACGAAAAAGACCGGGGCGACGCTACAGGAAGTGCCGATCGCGGAAGCGGTGAACGTACATTTCCGGGATATCGGACAGGATCCGGGAAATCACGATGTGACGTATGAAAACGCGCAGGCGAGAGAGCGCACACAGGTACTCATGGACATCGCCAACCGCACCGGAGGAATGGTCATCGGTACCGGCGATATGTCGGAGCTAGCGCTTGGATGGGCGACCTACAACGGAGATCATATGTCCATGTACGGCGTGAACGCATCCGTGCCGAAGACACTGGTGCGCCACCTTGTGAAATACGCCGCTGACGAGACAACGGACGGGGAACTTAAAAGAGTGCTCTACGATGTATTGGATACGCCGGTGAGTCCGGAACTGCTCCCGCCAAAGGACGGCGATATCGCGCAGAAGACGGAGGATCTGGTCGGCCCGTATGAGCTCCATGACTTTTTCTTATATTATATGCTGCGATTCGGGTACGAACCGGAGAAGATATTCCGGTTGGCGGAGGCAACATTTGCAGGGGATTATGATAAAGAGACGATATTGAAGTGGCTGAAGACATTCTGCAGGAGATTCTTCTCCCAGCAGTTCAAACGCTCCTGCCTGCCGGACGGACCGAAGATCGGTACGGTGGCGCTTTCCCCGAGAGGAGACTGGCGGATGCCGAGCGATGCGTGTGTGGATGTGTGGATGAAGGAACTGGAAGGATTGGAAGGATGAAACTGATAAGAACAGAAGATGCGGTCGGGAGCGTGCTCTGCCACGATATCACGCAGATCATCCCCGGCGTTGTAAAAGACGCGGTGTTCCGCAAAGGACACGTAGTGACAGAAGAAGATATCCCTGTGCTCTTATCCGTGGGGAAGGAGCACCTGTATGTCTGGGAGAAGGAAGAAGGTATGCTCCACGAAAATGACGCGGCGGAGGTGCTGCGTCAGGTCTGCCAGGGGGAGCATATGAAAGCCTCCGAGCCGAGGGAAGGGAAGATCGAGCTTACGGCAGAGTGCGACGGGCTCCTTAAGATCGACCGGGAGAAGTTGCAGGAAGTGAACGGGATGGGGCAGATGGTGCTTGCTTCCCGCCACGGGAACTTCGCCGTGAAAAAGGGCGATAAGATCGTGGGGATGCGCGTGGTGCCCCTTGTCATCGAAGAGGAAAAGATGGAGCGCGTCAAGGAAATCTGCGGGGATAAACCGATATTTACCCTCCTTCCGTTCCAAAAGCTGAAAGCAGGGATCGTGACCACAGGAAGCGAGGTTTATCACGGCAGGATCGAGGATAAATTCACTCCGGTAGTAAAAGAAAAGCTGGCAGAGAACAGCGTAGAAGTATTGGGAGATGTTTTTTGCGATGACAAGCCGGAGATGGTCACGTCAGCGATCAATGAGTGGATAGAAAAGGGCGCGGACATGGTCGTGTGTACGGGCGGGATGAGCGTGGATCCCGATGACCGGACGCCCCTTGCCATCCGCAATGCTTCGGATGAGGTGATTACATACGGAGCGCCCGTGCTGCCCGGAGCCATGTTCATGCTGGCGTATAAGCAGAAAGAGGACGGGAAGTGTATCCCTGTGATGGGACTTCCCGGCTGCGTGATGTACGCGAAACGGACCATATTCGATCTGGTGCTGCCCCGTGTTGTGGCAGGAGAGAAGCTCTGCGCAGAGGATTTTGCCGTGCTGGGCGAGGGCGGACTGTGCCTGAACTGTGGGGTATGCACGTTCCCGAACTGTGGGTTTGGAAAAGGATGATTATAAAAAATTGTTGACATACATACACTGTGCATGATAATATACGTGCAAGATACATGTATAGAAGGAAGTGTTAATTTGCCGCGTAATAAATATCCGGAGGAAACCGTACAAAAGATTCTGGATGCTTCTTTAAAGCTTTTTTTGGAAAAAGGATATGAGGAGACTACAGTCTTAGATATTATAAGTGAAATGGGCGGACTGACACGGGGGGCATTTTATCATCATTTTAAGTCAAAGGAAGAAGTATTTGACGCTTTATGCGAAAAACTTTTTCATGAGACAAATCCTTTCAAAAGAGCAAAAGAACAAAAAGGACTGAATGGATTAGAAAAACTTAAATTTGTTTTGAAAACATCATTTGACGATACGAAGCATCATCAGTTTAGCATGGCGTCCATGCAGCTTATGGAAAGTCCGGCATTTTTAAAAAAGCTGGTGGAGAGCAATCAGGAGTTGGCTCCGATGTATGAGGAATTGATCGAAGAAGGAGTACTGGACGGCTCGATCAGGGCGGGACATACAAAACTTTTAGCGGAGTTGTTCGTTCTTTTGACGAACTTCTGGTCAATACCTACGATTTACCCTATGACCGAGGAAGAAACATGGGAAAAATTTCTGATGATCAAGGAGATTACAGATAAATTAGGACTTCCGGTGATTGATGGGGAAATGATTGCTTTGTGCAGAGAGAACACATAGCGCCGGGGCGCAGGTGACTCCCCTCTGCTGATGTTTAAATAAAATTGCCATTGCGGCAATTTTATTTATAGAAATTTACATACATGCTACATGTATAATAAAAAGGGGGATTCTA
>DWYT01000141.1 GCA_019118545.1 Candidatus Mediterraneibacter merdavium
ATGATGAAACAGTACATGGAGACGAAATCTCAGTATCAGGACTGTATTCTTTTTTATAGATTAGGCGATTTCTACGAGATGTTCTTTGAAGACGCCCTGACCGCTTCCAGAGAACTAGAGATCACACTGACCGGGAAGAACTGCGGGCAGGAGGAGCGGGCACCCATGTGCGGTGTCCCTTATCATGCTGTGGAAAGCTATCTCAACAAACTGGTATCCAAAGGATATAAAGTGGCAATTTGCGAGCAGGTAGAGGATCCCAAGACAGCCAAAGGAATTGTAAAGCGGGATGTAGTGCGCATTGTAACACCGGGGACGAATCTGGATGCGCAGGCTTTGGATGAAACGAGGAATAATTACATCATGTGTATCGTGTATATTGCCGACCGTTATGGGGTGTCCGTGGCAGATATCTCCACAGGAGATTATTTTGTGACTGAGATTCCAGACAGCGCCAAACTTATGGATGAGATCTACCGATTCTCACCGTCCGAAATCATCTGTAACGAGGCGTTCTATATGAGCGGCATGGATCTAGACGGTATGAAGGACCGGCTAGGGATCACGATCTATTCTCTAGATTCATGGTATTTTGACGATACTGTCTGCCGGCAGAAACTTTTGGAACATTTCAAAGTCTCTTCCTTCGCGGGACTGGGGCTTGCGGATTATGACTGCGGCGTCATCAGTGCGGGCGCGCTGCTTCAGTACCTTCTGGAGACCCAGAAGAATTCTTTGTCCAACCTGACACATATCACGCCTTATGCGGCGGGGAAATACATGATGCTTGACAGCGCCACGAGGCGGAATCTGGAATTGTGTGATACTCTGCGGGAGAAGCAAAAAAGGGGCTCGCTTCTCTGGGTGCTTGATAAGACAAAGACCGCCATGGGTGCAAGGACGCTGAGAAAATATGTGGAGCAGCCTCTGATCGACAAGGCTGAGATCACAAAGCGGCTTGAGGCGGTAGGGGAACTCAAAGAAGAGGCTGTATCAAGAGAAGAGATCAGGGAATATCTCTCTCCGGTGTACGATCTGGAACGTCTTGTTACGAAGATCACCTATGGTTCGGCCAATCCCAGAGATCTCACGGCATTTCGCGGCTCGCTTGAGATGCTGCCGCCCATACGGTATATTCTTGAGGAAATGCAGTGCGGACTCTTAAAAAATATTTACAAGGATATGGACGCCCTTGAGGACCTCTGTGCCCTTATCAAGGAAGCGATTCAGGAAGAACCGCCGATTGCCATGAAAGAGGGGAATATCATCCGCGACGGCTACAATGAAGAGGTGGATAAGCTCCGCAGGGCAAAGTCGGACGGGAAGGAATGGCTGGCAAAGTTAGAAAGCGACGAGCGGGAAAAGACCGGCATCAAAAATCTCCGCATTAAATACAACAAAGTATTCGGCTATTATCTGGAGGTGACCAACTCTTACAGAGAGATGGTGCCGGATTATTACACGCGCAAGCAGACGCTAGCCAACGCTGAGCGTTACATCACGCCGGAATTAAAAGAGCTTGAGGATATGATCTTAGGTGCCGAGGACAAGCTCTACGCTCTTGAGTATGAGATCTATTGTCAGGTGCGGGATACGATCGCTGCGGAAGTAGAACGTATCCAGAAGACGGCAAAAGCGGTGGCGGCTCTGGATGCTTTCGCCTCTCTTGCTCTTGTGGCGGAGCGGAATAATTATGTTCGGCCCAATATTAATGAAAAAGGGGTCATTGATATCAAAGAGGGGCGCCATCCGGTTGTGGAGCAGATGATCCCCAATGATATGTTCATCTCCAATGACACCTATTTAGACGATAAGAAGCACCGGATCTCTATTATCACAGGCCCTAATATGGCCGGAAAGTCTACTTATATGAGACAGACAGCATTGATTGCCCTGATGGCGCAGGTCGGCTCCTTTGTTCCGGCAAAAAGCGCGGATATCGGCCTCTCTGACCGGATCTTTACAAGGGTCGGGGCATCGGATGATCTGGCCTCGGGACAGAGTACCTTCATGGTGGAGATGACGGAGGTGGCGAATATTTTAAGAAACGCCACATCAAAGAGCCTTCTCATTTTAGATGAGATCGGAAGAGGAACCAGCACCTTCGACGGCCTTTCCATCGCGTGGGCAGTGGTGGAATATATCAGCGACACAAAGCTTCTGGGGGCAAAGACGCTGTTCGCCACCCACTATCATGAACTGACGGAGCTGGAGGGCAAGGTCAGCAATGTGAACAACTACTGTATCGCAGTCAAGGAAAAGGGAGACGACATCGTATTTCTGCGCAAGATCGTCAAAGGCGGCGCGGACAAAAGCTATGGTATCCAAGTGGCGAAGCTGGCCGGGGTGCCGGAGCTTGTGATTGAGCGCGCCAAGGAAATCGTTGAGGAGTTGAGCAATGAGGACATTACCGCAAGGGTAAGCGAGATCGCCGTGAAAGAGAAATCGGCGAAAAAAAGCCAGAAGGTGAAAAAGTACGATGAGGTGGATATCGCCCAGATGTCGCTTTTTGACACGGTCAAGGATGATGATGTGCTGGAGGAGCTGAAAAATCTTGACGTAGGCAATATGACGCCTATTGACGCGCTGAACACGATATACAGACTGCAGAACAGACTGAAAAACCGCTGGTAGTATTTTGATAAAAGGAGACGGACATGCCTCATATTCAGGTATTAGATCAGATAACAATTGATAAGATCGCGGCAGGAGAAGTGATTGAACGCCCTGCATCCATTGTTAAGGAGCTGGTGGAGAATGCCATTGACGCAGGCTCCACATCAGTGACCGTGGAGATCAGGGACGGGGGGATTGATTTTATCCGCGTTACGGACAATGGATGCGGCATCGCTCATGGCGAGGTGAGAAGCGCCTTTCTTCGTCATTCTACGAGCAAGATACGCCATGTGGAGGATCTTCTGCACATTCATTCACTGGGTTTCCGGGGTGAGGCGCTCTCCAGCATCGCCGCCGTCACAAGGACAGAGCTTATCACAAAAGAAGCCGCTGACGAGCTGGGGACAAGATATGTGATCGAAGGCGGAAAGGAAGTGTCATTTGAGGAGACAGGAGCGCCAAACGGGACTACATTTCTTGTGCATCAGCTTTTCTATAATGTGCCTGCAAGGCGGAAGTTTCTAAAGACGCCCGTGACAGAGGCAGGGCATGTGCAGGAGCTTCTGATTCATCTTTCCCTGTCCCACCCTGAGGTTGCATTTCTCTTTAAGAGCAACAATCAGGAAAAGCTGCGCACATCGGGCAACGGGAAGCTAAAAGATGTGATCTATAATGTATACGGACGGGATATCGCGGCGAACCTTCTTGAGATCGATTATGAAAAGGGTGGTCTGCGCATCACTGGATACCTTGGGAAACCGGTTATCACAAGGGGAAACCGCAATTTTGAAAACTTTTTCGTGAACGGCAGATATGTAAAGAGCGCGATGATATCCAAGTCGCTTGAGGACGCGTACAAGGATTTTACGATGCAGCATAAGTTCCCCTTTGCGGTACTGCATTTCCATGTAGACGGGGAAACCGTCGACGTGAATGTCCATCCCACAAAAATGGAGCTTCGTTTCCAGAGACAGCAGGAGGTGTACAGCACAGTATATGAAGGCGTGCACAGGCGTCTCCTTGAACCGGAGCTGATAGAGCAGGCGGAAGTGCCGGACTCTCTGTCGGAGAGACAGAAGCAGGGAGCAGAAAAGGGAGAAAGTCCGTTTCTCTTAAAGCCAAAAAGTGACGGGCAGGCGCAGCGTTCTTATGAACCAGAGCCGGAAGTGCAGGATGAGGATTATTTTATCCGCAAGATGAAAGAGCGGGTCACCGCATACCATGAGCGGATGTCCTCTGCCGAGGTGTCAGACAGGCAGGGTGTGTACCGCCCCGAGATGCAGACGGATCGGATCCGGGAGGCGGCAAGATATGCGGCGGAAGCGTCCCGGGAAACGCCCGGGATAACTGTCAGCGAAGAAGCGGATGTAGAGCCGGGCGGGCCTGTTGAGGCTCCGGTCCCGGATACCGGGGCGGAAACCGCAGAGGAAACTACAGAGGGGAATCAGGTTGAACAGGCTGAGCAGCTCGATTTCTTTGAGGAAAAGTTTTTAAAGAGAGAGGCTAGGGCAGAGTATAAGCTGGTCGGTCAGGTGTTTGACACATACTGGCTCGTCCAGTATAAGGACAGTCTTTATATCATAGACCAGCACGCTGCTCACGAGAGGGTGCTCTATGAACGGACGTTAAAGGGAATGAATACAAGAGAGTTTACATCCCAGTATCTAAGTCCGCCCATTATCCTGACGCTTTCCATGCAGGAGGCAAGGCTTCTGGAGGAGAATATGGAGCGCTTTACCCGCATCGGGTTTGAGATCGAGCCTTTTGGCCCGGAGGAATACGCGGTGCGCGCAGTGCCGGACAATTTGTTCGGGATCGCGAAAAAGGAACTGCTCATGGAGATGCTTGACGGACTTTCGGATGACCTTAATACGTCCATGACGCCGGAGCTGATCGACGAGAAAGTGGCGTCTATGTCGTGTAAGGCGGCTGTGAAGGGAAATAACCGGCTTTCCGCGCAGGAAGTCGACGCTTTGATCGGGGAGCTTCTGACACTGGACAATCCGTATCACTGTCCCCACGGCAGACCGACGATCATCGCCATGACAAAGCGTGAGCTGGAAAAGAAGTTTAAGAGGATCGTATAGATGAAAAAACCGTTGATCATTTTAGCCGGGCCGACCGCAGTGGGAAAGACTGCGCTGTCCATCCGGCTTGCAAGGGAAGTGAACGCAGAGATCATCTCAGCGGATTCCATGCAGGTGTACCGCCGTATGGATATCGGCTCCGCCAAGATCCGGCCGGAGGAGACAAAGGGAGTTCCCCATCATCTGGTCGATGTGCTGGAGCCGTGGGAGGATTTTAATGTAGTCCGCTTCCAGCAGATGGCAAAAGCTGCCGCAGAACAGATCTGGACAAGGGGTAAGATCCCACTTGTAGTTGGAGGAACCGGATTTTATATTCAGGCGCTCCTCTATGATATTGATTTTACAGAGAATGATGCAGACACGTCATACCGGGAGGAATTGGAGCGGCTTGCCAAGGAAAAGGGAGGAGACTATCTGCATGGTCTTCTTGAGGACGCAGACCCGCAGGCAGCCGGAGACATCCATCCCAACAATATAAAACGGATGATACGCGCCCTAGAGTTCCACCGTCAGACCGGCGGGAAGATATCCGAGCACAACGCCAAGGAGCGGGAAAAGGAATCCCCATATAATTATGCGTATTTTGTGCTCACGGATGAACGCAGCCGTCTATATGAGAGGATCGACTGCCGGGTAGATCAGATGATGGAAGAAGGACTGCTTGAAGAGGTGCGCCTCTTAAGAGAGCAGGGCGTACAGCGAAGCTCTACGGCGATGCAGGGACTTGGATATAAAGAACTCTGTGCCTATCTGGAAGGAGAGTGCACTCTTGAGGAGGCGGTGCGCGTCATCAAGCGGGACACCAGACATTTTGCGAAGCGACAGCTTACATGGTTTAAGCGGGAGAAGGATGTTATATGGGCGGATAAGTCAGTTCTCGGTCAGAAAGAGGATGACATTATGGATTATATGATGCAAGGGTTATCAGACAGATATCTGTTGCCAGAAAGCTGAAAATCACCGCAATTACGCGGCTTGAGGCGTGTTGCCCCTTGTACACTGACGCTATAAGAATAGAAGGAAACAGAGAAAATGAATCAGACAGAATCAAAATATATGTATCAAAAGCTCGGCATCTCAGAGGAAGTGTGGGCGTACGGGCAGAAAACAGAGGAAAGCTTAAGGGAGCGGTTCCGGGAATTTGACAGGACGGCAGAGTATAACCAGCTCAAGGTTATTCACGCCATGCAGGAAAACCGCGTGAACGAAGGCTGCTTTCACTATGCCAGCGGCTATGGCTATAACGACGATGGGCGTGATACGCTGGAGAAGGTGTATGCGTCGGCATTTCACACGGAGGCAGCGCTTGTGCGTCCCCAGATTACCTGCGGCACACACGCGCTTGCCCTTGCGCTCTCGGCGAATCTGCGTCCGGGTGATGAGCTGTTATCCCCTGTAGGAAAGCCGTATGATACGCTGGAGGAAGTCATCGGCATAAGGCCTTCCAGAGGATCTCTGGCGGAGTATGACGTGACCTACCGTCAGGTTGAGCTTCTGGAAGACGGATATTTTGACTATCCTGCCATTGAAAAAGCGCTGAATGAACGGACAAAGCTTGTTACCATCCAGCGCTCAAAGGGTTATCAGACACGGCCAAGCTATTCAGTGGAAAAGATCGGGGAGCTGATCGCTTTTATCAAAGAGCGGCGGCCGGACGTGATCTGCATGGTAGACAACTGCTACGGGGAATTTGTAGAGCGCATTGAGCCGAGCGACGTGGGGGCGGATATGATCGTGGGGTCACTGATCAAGAATCCGGGCGGCGGTCTGGCTCCTATCGGCGGCTATATCGCTGGAAAAGAGGAACTGATCGAGAACTGCGCCTGCAGGCTGACTTCACCGGGACTTGGAAAAGAAGTGGGCGCTTCTCTGGGCGTGATGCAGTCTTTTTATCAGGGGTTCTTTATGGCTCCGACCGTTGTGTGCGGCGCGTTAAAGGGTGCGGTGTTCGCGGCAAATATTTATGAAGGATTGGACTATGGTGTCGTGCCGGACAAAAGCGAGTCAAGACATGATATCATACAGGCTGTCACACTGGGCAGTCCGGAGGGTGTGATCGCATTTTGTAAGGGGATTCAGGCCGCCGCTCCGGTGGACAGCTATGTAAGTCCCGAGCCGTGGGCGATGCCGGGATATGACAGCGACGTGATCATGGCGGCGGGAGCCTTTGTGCAGGGTTCGTCCATTGAACTGTCCGCAGACGGTCCCATCAAGCCGCCTTATGCCGTGTATTTTCAGGGCGGACTGACATGGAACCACGCGAAGCTTGGAATATTAAAATCACTGCAGAGCATGATCGATGCGGGTGTGGTTTCTGCGGATAAAGTGCGCGCATTATTATAAAAAGTGATCTGTAAAAAGATATTTGCAAAGACTGATTTTACAAAGGGAATTTATCTGCAAGGATTTTCCTGCAAAGAGCATGGGAAAGGAGTAATCTATGAGAACGATTGCAATAATCGGCGGCGGCGCTTCCGGTATGATGGCGGCCGTCACGGCAGCGTCGCAGGGTGGCCGTGTTATCCTGCTGGAGCATAAAGACCGGATCGGGAAGAAGATTTTATCTACGGGAAACGGGCGGTGTAATTTTACGAACACACATCAGGAACCGCTCTGTTATCACTCGGAGAACCCTCTTTTCCCGTGGGGAATCATAAGTCAGTTTGACGCCAGAGACGCTATCTCTTTCTTTTTACAACTCGGCGTTTACTCCAAGAACCGCAATGGATACATTTACCCCAACTCAGATCAGGCGTCCTCAGTGTTGGACGCTCTGAGGATGGAGCTTACGCGCCTCCATGTGGATATTAGGACCAAAGTGGAGGTCAGGCAGATACTGCCCGGAAAAAAGGGATTTACTCTGTGCACGGATCATGAAGATGTCCGCGCGGACAGGGTCATTCTCTGTACCGGATCAAAGGCAGCTCCTGCCACGGGGTCTGACGGTTCGGGGTATGATCTGGCAAAGCGCCTCGGACACAGGATGATCCCTGTGCTGCCCGCGCTGGTGCAGTTAAGGTGCGGGGAAAAGTTTTTCAAAGCTATCGCCGGAGTGCGGGTAAACGGCGCTGTTTCCATCTGGTCAGGCGGAGAGTGCATTGCAAGAGATACAGGCGAGATACAGCTTACAGATTACGGGATCTCAGGCATACCCGTCTTTCAGGTGAGCCGTTATGCTTCGCAGCTTTTATACGAGAAGAAAGAAGTGATCGCGGTATTGGATTTCATGCCTGATTTCACAGAGGAGCAGACAGAAGCGTTCTTAAGCGCAAGGGCAAAGACCCGCCCTGAGAAACCATTGGAAATGTTTCTGATCGGTCTGTTTCACAAGAAGCTGTCCGAACTTTTGATCAAAGAGGTCGGACTTCCCCGGAGCAGGGCGGCGGGAGATCTGACAGCGGAGGAGATCAAAAAATTGGTGCGTCTGATCAAAAATTTCCGGCTTCACGTCACATCCACAAACTCTTATGAACAGGCGCAGGTGTGCCGAGGGGGGATCGATACGGCGGAAGTAGATGAGAATACGCTGGAATCACGCTTCGTACCGGGACTGTATTTTGCGGGAGAGATATTAGATGTAGATGGAATGTGCGGAGGATATAACCTCCAGTGGGCGTGGGCCAGCGGGTATACCGCAGGGAAAAATTCCTGCTGTTGAGGCGTACATAAATCCTCGTCCCCAAAAGGACAAATCACATGGAAAAATGGATTTCTCCTGCAAAAAAAGACACCATGAAGTTTGACAGGTACTTGCCGTTTTTCGGAAAAAATGGCATACTATGTGTAGAGAAATACAAAAGATGACCGGGAGAAAATGATATATGGGCCAGCAAGATATGTCAGAGAAACTATTGGAAGATTACAACGATGTATTTGCGGACATCGTCAATGTTCTGCTGTTTGACGGAAAGGAACTTGTCAAGCCGGAAGAGCTTGCGGATGCGCAGCCGTATTCGCAGTATAAGGCGGACGATGGAAAGCTGCATGAGCAGGAACGTGATGTGGCAAAATACTGGAGGAAGGGTAACATGACAATCGCCCTGTGCGGGATCGAGAACCAGACCCGCGTGGACAATGAGATGCCCTTCC
>DWYT01000016.1 GCA_019118545.1 Candidatus Mediterraneibacter merdavium
GAATCCCATGAATCTAATGCCGACCACTTCGGCACAGTAACTTTTAATGTAACCTTACCTGAGTTGATATTAGCAACGTCTGATACGACAATTCCTGTGTTCGTCCCGTTTGAAAAGGTGATCGCATTAGTCGTCTCATTCATATTGGGATTTCCGTATCTTGGCTTACTGGAATCCAGCGCTGCGTCTTCACGGGTGGAGGAATTTCCCGTCCCAAAGACATAGACGCCTGTCTTCCCATAAAAATTACTGTAACCCTCCACCGTAGTATCCACGCGGTAAACGATCACTCCTGACTTGGGAATCCCTCCGTCAAAATCATCTCCGTTCAAAGGATTCGACGGCTTTTCTCGCACTTCAATGACGAACTTTTCATACGGATTAAGAGGCGAGGTAATCATCACTGCATTGCATAAATTAGTGTCGGAAATCGTCTCCAGTTCCACATCATAAACTGTACTGTCCGGACCGGGTGTTGGATTGAAGCCAACCTCGTCGATCTCCGGTACCTGAACCCAGTTGGAAACTGCCATTCTCAAATAGGCAAGGGGATAGTTCATCCACCTGCCGTCTTCGCTCATAATGTCCCAGTTTCCTACCGGTTTCTCAGTACTCCCATCCTGCCTGTAAAGATCCGGATAAAGTAAGGAATGGAGATATTCGTGCGCAATAAGACCAGCCCTCTTATTGTTAAGACTTGTAGTGTTGAGCATATTGAACGTATAGGACTGTAAACCGGACTTCCCCCAGTTGCTGCCAATATTAGTGAACTTATGGGAACGCAGAGACGGAGTCTGGACGCTGGTTGAGGTGGCGTTCGGCCCTTGAAGCACCACACTGACGTTATCAATAACGCCGTCCCCATCCGAATCCAGTTGATCGCTCCATGCGGAGAGATCAATTTCTTTGCTCAGATCCTTCACAATCTGCGCATCACAATTCGCTGTTTCCGCTTCCTGCTTTGTCATCGACAGCTTGATAGCCTGAACCTTCTTCGTATTGCTGTCATACTGCGGAAATACATTTTCCACCTGATAGCTCCCGCCGGAAATCTTTGACATATAGGATGAAAAAGAGCGGTTCTGACTTCCGCTATAATAGTATATATAGCGTTCTGCATTGGTCATTGTCTGTGTAACGCTGTCAGTATAAGCACCACTGGACTGTTGATTAAACCAGTCCGGTTCGCTTTCGTCTGCAAAATACGCGAACAGAACCAGATTTGCGTGTGTCCCGGTACTTCTCTGGTCATTGTCGGCATATACCTCCGAGGGCATCGCCGTCATAAGCAGAGCCATACACAGACACACCGTTAAAATAAGGCTTTTACTTGTTTTTGAAAAGAATTTTCTTTTTGTTCTTAAACCCATGTTTTATCCTCTCAACCCTTTTTTGTACTTTTGATATATCCTTTGTCTTTGCGTATGCTGTGTCTATTTTACCGTATGGCGGCCGTGAAAGCAATCAATTTCTTCTGCAAATCCACTACAAATCGAATAATGAGAGCTGATTGCTCTGCGGCAGGTCCCCAAACAGTCCCAGCTCTGACATCAGGTCAATGACATTCTTGCTGACCTTTGTCCTCTGGCGGAAATCATCCAGCGACAGGTACGGGCCGTCCTTGGACGCCTCCTCCACTGCCTCCGCCGCCTTCTCTCCCATTCCCTCAATGCTTGCGAGGGACGGCATGAGCTTTCCGTCCACGATCTGGAACATCCTTGCCTTTGCCCTGTAGATGTCGAGCGGCGTGAACTCGAACCCCCTCGCATACATCTCTTGCACGATCTTCATGTCCTTTAACAGATCCTGCTCTTTCTTGCTCAGGGAATCGCTTCTTTTTTTATAGTCCTTCATGTAATATTCCAGCTTGTCCCTTCCCTGACACATAAGTTCATAGGAGAACGCGTCCGCGCGGATGCCGAAATACGCGGCATAGTAGGCAAGCGGATAGTTGATCTTGCAGTAGGCGATACGGTACGCCATCATGACGTAGGCGGCGGCGTGTGCTTTGGGGAACATGTAGCTGATCTTCTTACAGGACCAGATATACCAGTCCGGCACGTTCTGCGCCTTCATGGCCTCCTCCCACTCGGGTTTTAAGCCTTTTCCCTTTCGTACGCTCTCCATGATAGTAAAGGCAAGGGAGCTTTCCACGCCCTGATTGATCAGATAGATCATGATATCGTCACGGGTACAGATTGCCGTGGAGATCGTCGCCTTTCCTGACTTCACCAGCTCCTGCGCATTGCCAAGCCATACATTCGTCCCGTGGGACAGTCCCGAGATACGGATCAGGTCGGAAAGAGTCTGTGGCTTCGTATCCTCCACCATCTGGAGAACAAAATCCGTCCCGAACTCCGGGATACCAAGACATCCCAGCTTACAGCCATCGATATCCTCCGGTTTGATGCCCAGCACCTCCGTCCCGTGGAACAACCCGATCACCTTCTCATCGTCCAGCGGAATCTCCGTGGCAACGAAAGGATGCTCCGCGTTAAATTCATTTTCCATGGCGTCTGATGTAATATAGTCCTCAAGCGTACGGATCATCGTCGGATCGTCGTGCCCAAGGATATCGAGCTTTAACAGGTTGTGGTCAATGGAGTGGTAGTCAAAATGCGTGGTGATGATGCCGCACTCCATATCATTTGCCGGGTGCTGTACGGGCGTAAACTCGTTGATGTCATGTCCATGGGGAAGTACCACGATGCCTCCCGGGTGCTGTCCGGTGCTGCGCCGGATGCCTGTGCATCCCACGGTGATGCGTTCGATCTCGCACCTCCTCTTCCGCTGTTCGTGCTCCTCGTAATAATTCCGCACAAACCCGTATGCCGTCTTGTCCGCCATTGTGCCGATGGTTCCCGCCTTGAAGGTGTGACCTTCCCCAAAGAGCACCTCAGTATACTTGTGAGCCTTTGCCTGATAGTCGCCTGAAAAGTTCAGGTCAATATCCGGCTCCTTGTCGCCCTTGAACCCAAGGAAGGTCTCAAAGGGGATGTCAAACCCCGCCTTGACAAGCGGCTCACCGCACACCGGACAGTTCTTATCCGGCATGTCAAAGCCGCAGCCGCCCGCGTAAGCGCGAACTTCGTCGGATTCAAAGTCACTGTAATGACATTTCTCACAGTAATAGTGCGGACTTAAAGGATTGACTTCTGTGATTCCCGCCATCGTGGCCGCAAAGGACGAGCCGACCGATCCTCTGGAGCCTACCAGATAGCCGTCCGCATTGGACTTCCACACAAGTCTCTGGGCAATGATATACATGACCGCGTACCCGTTGGAAATGATGGAGTTCAGCTCCTTCTCAAGACGCTCTGACACCTGAGGCGGCAGATCGTCTCCGTACATCTCGTGGGCCTTTCGGTAGCAGATGTCTCTTAATTCCTGATCCGAATCCGGGATCACGGGCGGGCATTTGTTGGGATTGACCGGGGCGATCTTCTCGATCATGCCCGCGATCTTCACCGGGTTGTTGATGACGATCTCCCGCGCCTTTGCCGCGCCCAGATAGGAGAATTCCTCTAACATCTCTTCTGTCGTGCGCAGGTAGAGCGGCGGCTGTACGTCCGCGTCGTCAAAACCCTTGCCCGCCATGATGATCCGGCGGTAAACCTCGTCCTCCGGGTCTAAAAAATGCACATCGCATGTAGCGACCACTGGTTTGCCGAACTTCTCGCCCAGCTCCACGATCTCCCGGTTTAAGTTTCTTAAGTCTTCTTCTGAGGTTACGTCCGCCACACGGTCACTTTCGATCATGAATCTGTTGTTCCCGATGGGTTGGATCTCATAATAGTCGTAGAAATCAGCCAGCCTTGCGATCTGCTGGGCGGAGCGCTTCTCAAGCACCGCCTTATACAGCTCTCCCGCCTCGCAGGCGCTTCCGATAAGGAGTCCTTCCCTGTGTTCATTAAGCAGGCTCTTTGGAATCCTCGGCCGCCTCGCGTAATAGGTCAGATGGGATTCCGTGATAAGCTGGTACAGGTTGTACCTGCCGATGTCATTTTTCGCAAGAATAATAATATGATGGGTCGGCATCTTGCGGATGGCGTTCACATTCCGGTCTCCGTAGCGGTTCACTTCCTTTAAGGTCGTGATATTGTCCTTCTTTAACATCTCCACGAATTTCACGAAGATCTCCGCCGTGGCCCCGGCATCGTCCACTGCCCTGTGGTGATTTTCAAGGGAGATATTCAGCGCCTTTGCCACGATATTCAGCTTGTACTTGGACAGCGTAGGAAGGAGCACCCTTGCCAGCGCCACTGTATCCGCATAGACAAAATGGTCGTCCAGTCCGAGATTGCGGCAGTTCTGCTCGATAAATCCCACGTCGAATCCCGCATTGTGCGCCACTAACACACCCTCCCCGACAAATTCAAGGAACTGAGGGAGCGCTGTCTCGATAGTGGGGGCGCTCATGACCATATCGTCTGTGATGCTTGTCAGGTTGGTTATCTCAAAAGGAATCGGCCGCTCAGGATTCACAAATGTGCTGAACTTATCCACGATCTTCCCGTCTGTGACCTTGACGGCCCCGATCTCGATGATACGGTCACGGATGGCGCTGAACCCTGTCGTCTCAATATCGAACACGATGTATGTATCGTCAAGCGACTGATCTCCCGCGCCCACCGCGATCTCGGTGAGGTCGTCCACCACGTAACCCTCCACACCGTAAAGGATCTTGAAGGGATCGTCTTTATCCAATGTCTCGATATAATGGTTCGCGTCCGGGAATGCCTGCGCCACGCCGTGGTCTGTGATGGCGATGGCAGGATGTCCCCAGTCGTGGGCACGTTTTACGATATCCTTCACCTCGGAGACGCCGTCCATGTCGCTCATCTTTGTATGGCAGTGCAGCTCCACGCGCTTGAGCGGACTTAAGTCCTTCCTTGACACCGTAAAGTCCCCGATCTTCTTAATCCCCGCGACAGAACCGATGGTCAGCTCCCCGTCATATTTATCGATGGTAGTCACACCCTTGATCTTGACAAAGGCTCCCTTTTTCAGCTCGCCTAAGATTTCCGGGAGCTGGTCGTTGCGGGCAAACATTTTGACTGTGATCGTGTCAGTAAAGTCTGTCACCGCGAACACGATGATCGTCTTTTCATTGCGGATCTCTCTTGTGTCAAAATTAATGATCTTCCCGTGAAGGGTGATCTCTCCCATCTCCGTGACTACCTGATCAAGGGTGATCGGCTCATCGTCAAAGTTCCTTCCGTAGATCAGGTTCGGATCGTCCCCCATCTTGACCGGACGGTGGTAATCTTTCTTATATTCACCTTTCTTAAAGCCTTTCCTCCCTCTTCCCGCTCCGGAGCCGCCAAAGCCGCCGCTTTTTGACCCGCCGTTTGCGGATGTGCTCTTCGCGGAACCAGATGCGGAGTCTGAGCCAGAACCCATGTCATAACCTGTGCCATGGCCTGTTCCGTTCCCCACAGAACCCGCGCCATGACCTGTTCCGTTCCCCGCAGAACCAGCGCCGTTTCCGGAAGAGCCTGCTGAGGCAGACGCGCCGCGGGATGCTCCGCCTGTTGACACTCCCGCTGTTTCCAGCCTTCCCGCATCCTGCGCGCCATTCCCTGAAAGCTGTTCCCCTGTGCCGGGCCGTGTCCACTCCTCGCCCCGCTGTCTGGCCCTTCGCTCAAATATGGCGTTGATCTCCTGCTGTATCCTCTGCTCATCGTATTCCCTCGTCCCCGCTCCCTCGGACTCCCGGTAAGTCACACGGATATCCGCAGGTATATGGAACCGCTCGGTAAAAAGTCCTTCAAGAAGTGAAAGGATCTCCTCCTTTCGCCCCTCTGAAACAATCGTATCCAGCAGTTCAAGGCAGACTACATTTTCCTCTTCATAACGCACCTTCGCCTGTGCGAACATATTTGCGGCCAGTACGCTTGTCTCTCTAAGCTCCAGAAGAATACTCTCCCTGTACTCCTGCATGAGTGCCTCGGGGGTATACTGCCCGGAAAGGGCATACTCCTCTATGATCTCAACTCTCACTGCGGCTTTCGCAAAGAGCTGTTCTTTGATCCTCTGCTCCATCTGCCGGATCTGCTTCTTCTGGATCAGATGCCTGCTGAAAATATGCACACGAAGAAAATCACGGCTCGTATTCGTCGTGATCTTTTTCACCTCCACATCCTCAAAAAGAATCTGTACATCCTCCTCCACTCTCAGAGTGGGGAATACATGAAAAAATATCTTGTCATCTCTTGTCTTTTCCAAATCAATCCCGCCATCTTTCTTTA
Organism: Candidatus Mediterraneibacter merdavium; assembly: GCA_019118545.1. Classification (GTDB taxonomy): domain Bacteria; phylum Bacillota; class Clostridia; order Lachnospirales; family Lachnospiraceae; genus Mediterraneibacter; species Mediterraneibacter merdavium. The sequence goes on from DWYT01000016.1 coordinate 6,252, forward strand.
TATTCCAGTTCCAGCTCCTCCGCAAGATACGCGTCGCTCATGCAGTGCATATCAGAGACACCGTCCCTGACCAGTCGATACACCTCGGAACGGTAAAAGAAAGCCAGTGCCGCGTCCAATGAAAGTCCCTGCCCCTGCGCAAAACACTCAATTACACGGCTGTATTTTTTCTGAAGTAAAATCGGATTCGCCCTCATACCATCTCACTCCCTTCAAAATCCAGCAGTTGAAGCGCTGCGAGGGAACCATGGTAAAGGATCATAGCTCCACACCTCTTTCCCGCATCACATCAAGAAGATCATCAACGATGTAGTCCCGGCCCTGCGTGTGCAGGACTTCATACTCCGGCACAATGTATCCGTTCAGGATATCGCTTTTTTCTGTAAATGCCTGATAGACCAGCTCCGCGCCCACACCGAGCTTTGCGGCCACATTTTCAATACAGAATACCACAAATTCCAGTTCATCTGAATTTTTAATCATTTCACCCGGCATCATGATATCTCCTCCATATTATTTTCAACTGCATTTTTATCGGCAAAATAATATACTTCACACCCAGACTGCGCTCACCACACCTCAGTAATTACTGTCTGGCAGGAGTCAGCGAAAACCGGATGTTCTGATCAGACCGTAGAGCAGCACCGGTACTTGGACTGTGTTCTTTACAGTCCTATGTACCGCTGTGCTGCGGCCCGAGCGCAAGCGTGTCTGAGAGGAATATCCGGTTTTCGCTGCCACTCCCACCAGTGCAGATGTTACTCGCTCCAGATGCGTGTCACTCCTTCCAGTTCAGCAATTCTTCTCTTAATGTATCCAGCAGCCTGTCCTCTTTTACTTTTTTTACGACCTCGCCTTTTTTTATAAGCAGTCCTTCCCCGATACCGCCCGCGATGCCGATATCAGCTTCCCGCGCTTCTCCGGGTCCGTTTACCACGCATCCCATAACCGCCACCTTGATATCAAGCGGAATGTCAGCGACCATCTTCTCCACTTCATTGGCAAGCGCGATGAGATCAATCTTCGTCCTTCCGCAGGTCGGGCAGGACACCACCTCTATTCCGCCCTTTCTAAGTCCCAGCGTCTTTAATATAAGCTTTGCCGTGCGGATCTCTTCCAGAGGATCCCCGGTCAGGGATACGCGGATCGTATTTCCGATGCCTTCGTGCAGGATGATGCCAAGTCCTACAGAGGATTTCACATTGCCGGAATAGACAGTGCCGGACTCCGTAATCCCCACATGAAGCGGATAAGGACATTTTTCTGCGATCAGCTCGTGAGCTTTCACACACATGAGCACATCCGAGGACTTGATGCTCACCACAAGATTGTCGTAACCCATATCCTCGATCATGCGCACCTTATCGAGGGCGCTCTCCACAATGCCCTCTGCGGTCACTCCGCCGTATTTCTCAAGCAGATGTTTCTCAAGGGAACCGCTGTTGACGCCCACACGGATGGGCACATTGTATTCTTTTGCCTTGTCAACGACAGCCTTTACCTTCTCTTTGGAACCGATGTTTCCCGGATTAATACGGATCTTATCCGCTCCGTTCTCGATAGCCGCGATAGCAAGGCGGTAGTCAAAGTGGATATCCGCCACCAACGGGATATGAATCTGTCTTTTTATCTCTTTGAACGCCTCCGCAGCCTCCATGGTGGGAACCGCGCAGCGGATAATCTCACAACCCGCTGCCTCCAGCTTTAAGATCTGCGCTGCAGTGGCCGCCGCATCCTCAGTCTTTGTATTCGTCATGGACTGGATGGCCACGGGGTGCTCCCCGCCGATCTTCACATTGCCGATCGATATTTCCTTTGTCTTATTTCTGTACATCGTCTTCTCCTCTCTTATATCCGCTCTTATTTTTTTAATGAGACTCAAAAATCGTGGAAACCTTTGCTGAACACGATTTTCGTTTTTAGAGGCTCATTGGAATGTTTCGTGCTCTGGAGTGCTGAAAGATGCTTTTGTGCATTTCGCTACATGTAAAATTTAAAACGGACTTTGCCATGATAGAACAGAAGAGTCCCGCAGAACGGAACTCTCCCCTTATTTTATCACACATATAAAGCTCTGCCTCTTAGGACTACCTGCGGATAAATACCAACTGATCGCCATACTCCCGCTCCGTCAGGGTCAGTATGTCCTGCTCAAGATTGTAATCATAAGATCCTGACAGTACGCCCTCCGAAGTCCCGAAATCTGTATGGACCGTAAGAATCTTTTCCCTTGTGTCCACCACGCAGGTCGCTGAAATCTCTTCGCTTCCACCGTCTCCTGTTCCGCTCATCTTAAGTTCTCCATCATCGAGAATCTCAAGAACCGCGCCGCTGTCTTCGCTGACCCATGTGCCTTTGAGAGGATTCCCCACAAAGAGGCGGACGATAAAAAATACCGCCACAATGATGATAAGGACCGTGGATACAGTGAGGACAGTCCGCCAGAGTGTGCTTCTTTTTTCTTCGTTGTTCTTTAAGATCATAAGATATTCCCTTTCCTTTTCTGTATCTCATTATACGGATTTCTTTCCGCACTGTCAACGCAGAAAGCCGGGAACTCTTTCATCACAACCACAACCCGTTACTGTTTACAGGAGCGCCATTTGTAAAACCGCACTACGTGCTTATTGTGGCTGTGGTCACTTTTATTCTCCGCCCAGTTTCGATGCCACGAACCATCCTGCCACGAATGTCACGACTCCCACGATCAGGGTCATGACAGAGAAGCCGCTCCAGTCTGTCTTTAAAAGGATCGCAACCGGGGACGCGATAATCAGTCCGATGATGGCGTAGTAAGCGTGGATCTCTGCTTTTGAGAAAATGAACTCAATCAGTTTGGCGATCAGGAAGATTCCCAGCACAACGCCAATACCAAAAGGCACCAGAACCCCGCACTGTACAAGAATACCCTGTACGTCAAAAGCAATCAGCGCGTCGATAAACTGATTGATCGTCTTTAAGATCGTGTCGTAATATCCAAGCAGCATGAGCATCATAGAGCCGCTGACGCCCGGGACAACCATTGTCGCCGCCGCAATAATGCCAACCAGCAGAAGCTTGATCACATTGACAATACCAAAACTTACGTCCGCCGCATTTCCGCTCGTCTCTCCCATCACAGCCATGAGGATGACAACGGCAAAGAAGATGAGGAAAGCGATGATTTTTCCGATAGATACAGTATGTCCCTTTACCTTGTCAAATATAAACGGAAGACTTCCCGCGATAAGTCCGCAGAAAGCGAAGTTCGTCGGTATGGGATAACGTTCCAGCAAAAACTCGAACAGTCTTGCCAGTGTCACGATCGCCAGTCCTGCCCCGATAAAAATAGGGATCAGAAGCTTCATGCTCTCTTTAAACTCAGACTTTAGATGTGTGATCGCATGGATCAGCTTATCATAAAGTCCCATTGCGACCATCATCGTGCCGCCGCTTACTCCCGGTATGATGTTTGCGATTCCCACGACCATACCCTGCAACAATTTTTTTATCATTCTTTATTCTCCTGTTTGCTTTTTTCTAAACCAAGTTTCTCTTTCAGACAGTCAAATAATCTGTCCATCTCTTCCCTTGTGCCAACCGTGATCCGCAGATACTGCCCGATCCGCCCGTCGTTCCAGTGCCTTACATAGATCCCTTCGCCCTTAAGCGTCTCAAAGATCATATTGGCGTCATACTGCGGATGGCGGGCAAACAAAAAGTTCGCTTTGGAATCCGTAAATACGAACCCCAGCTTCGTAAGTTCTCCCTTCGCCCACTCTCTCGTCTCTACTATCTTACGGACACCCGCCTTAAAATATTCTCTGTCCCTTACACACGCCGCGCCGCAGACAAGGGCCGCCCGGCTCATGGTATAAGAATTGAAAGAATATTTCACGTCGTTCAAGCATTTGATCAGTTCAGGATTGGAAATGGCATACCCGATGCGCATCCCCGCCATGCTCCGCGACTTGGAAAATGTCTGTGTGACGATCAGGTTGTCATACTTCCCGATCAGCTCCACTGCCGAACGTCCCGCGAAATCAATGTACGCCTCGTCCACGATGACAATGGAATCACGGTTATGCCTTAAGATGTCCTCCACAAAATCCAATTCCTCGTAGATGGCTGTGGGGGCGTTTGGATTGGGGAAGATAACCCCGCCGTTTTCCTTATAATAATCTTCTCTTACAAGGCGGAAGTTCTCATCCAGCTTCGGACACTCATAAGGGATGCGGTAGAGCTGCGCCCACACCTTGTAGAAAGAATATGTAATGTCAGGGAACAGGATCGGCTTATCCGAGTTAAAAAAGGTCAGAAAACACAGGGCCAGCACATCGTCCGAACCCACTCCTGCGAACACCTGATCCTCCCCCACCTTGTATTCCTCTGCCAGCGCTTTTATAAGCTCGCCGGAAGCGGGGTCGGGATACAGCCGGAAATCCGCCGGGTCTAAGTCCCGCAGTGCCTTCTCCACGCCCGGCGCGGGGGGATAGGGGTTCTCGTTTGTATTCAGCTTGACCACCTTCTCTTGTGGCTGCTCACCGGGGACATAAGGCTCCACGGTACGGATATTTCTTAAAAGCTCTGCTCTGACCGCCATTTACTTATACTCCTTTGCCAGCTCTTCAAACTTCGGCAGGGAATTGACGATCGTCTCATAGGAGACGCAGTACGCGATCCTTACGTAACCCGGGCAGGCAAATGAGCTTCCCGGCACGATGAGGATGTTGTATTTCTTTGCCGCCGCGCAGAACTCCTTCTCGTCCGCCACCGGAGATTTCACGAACAGATAGAACGCGCCCTCCGGCCTGATGCACTCAAATCCTAAATCCTTCAGTCCATTGTAGAGGGTCTCCCTGTTCCTGTCATAGTAAGAGATGTCCGTCTTTTCATTTAAACACGCCTTCACAACCTTCTGCTGGAGTGTGGGCGCATTGACGAATCCGAGGATGCGGGTCGCCACATTTGCCGCCGCGATCACATTCTCGCTGTCAGCCGCCTCATCCGGGATGACAAGGTAGCCGATACGCTCTCCCGGAAGAGAGAGGGATTTGCTGTAAGAGTATCCCACGATCGTATTCGCGTAATATTTTGTCAGGTACGGCACCTTGATCCCGTCATATGCAAGCTCCCTGTACGGCTCGTCGGAGATAAGATAGATGTCCGTCCCGAACTCTTTCTGTTTTTTCTCCATAATCGCCGCCAGTTTTTTAATCGTCTCTTCCGAATATACAACGCCTGTCGGGTTGTTCGGAGTATTGATGATAACTGCCCTTGTCTTGGGAGTGATCTTCTCCTCAAACTCACCGAGCTTAGGCTGGAAGGTCTCTGTATCTGGCGAGACTTCCACGAGCACACCGTCATAGTTGCTTGTGTAGCTTCTGTATTCTCCGAAATACGGAGCAAACACAATGACCTCGTCCCCCGGGTTGATGAGCGCTTTTAAGATCACGTTAAGTCCGCCCGCAGCGCCCACTGTCATCGTGATATTGTGCGCCCCGAAGTTCGTTCCAAAACGCCCGTTCAAGGACTCTGCCACAGCCTGTCGCACATCCTCATAGCCTGCGTTGCTGTTCGTGTAGCCGTGAAGGACGACCGGGTCCTCCTCACTGAGAAGGTCAATGACTGCCTTCTTCACCGCCTCCGGCGCGGGCACGTTGGGATTGCCGAGACTGAAATCATATACATTCTCCGCCCCGTAAAGCTTTGCCAGACGGTTTCCCTCCTCGAACATCGCGCGGATTGCGGAACTGTTTGCCACCATGGTTTCCATTTTTTTTGATATCATCGCTGTCACGACCTTTCTTTCAGACTTTTATAATTGCCCTCAGGCTTCCCTTACGACTCCTTTTTCCTCCAGAAATGCCGGACGGTAGGATAGTTTTGCCTTTCGAAGTCCTTCCGCCCCGGTGTCTTCCTCTCTGTTCACATACGTATAGTCCGCGCACTCATGCTGCACGAACTGCTGGTTAATCATGGGGTAGGCTCCCTCCACATCAGCGAATGCCTTCTCAATGTGGACTACAAATGTGTCGCCGCAGAGCGGTTCGCCCACCGTAAATGCAATGATCCTTCCATCCACCTTCAAAACGCCGCCTTTTAATCCCAGCTCTTTATAGAGCCGCAGAGAGTTAAGCGTCACGCACATCTCCGCGTTTTTTTCAGGGTCGTCCTCACATCCGTTCTTATTGCGCCACTTGAGGGCCATCTGGAAACAGTCCTCTACATTATCGTCGTTTAGCTCCTCATACGTCCAGTCAGGGTACAGGCTCTTGAACTTATTGATATGGTTGCGCTTTCCGTGCAGCTTCTTTCCCGCAAGGGTGGCAAGCTTCTCCGACTCATACACATAGTCCGCGATGTCGCGGTCGTACTCTACTGTGAACCTGCCCGGATACCATCTCTCAAGCTGGGCGAACATCTCGGGCGTCACGTTGTATAGGATAAACGGACATTCCCGCTCTTTACAATACTCTATGAGAAATTCAAGCGCTTTCTTAACATGCTCTGGTTCTCCCACAGGATAAGCAAACGCCATGCCCCTGTCCTCGCTTTTAAATATAAGCGCATCCTCGATCACCGCGTATTTTACTTTATAATGCCTTGACCAGAGATACACATTCACAAAGGTACGCTCACAGCTTCTGCTGGGCGCCTTCTCAAAATATGATGTGATGATCTCTTTATCCTCCAGCTCAGGACGTTTAAACTCTATTTCTTTCATTTATCATCAGTCCTCCATCTTTGCCAGCTTTGCCGTCTGATCCGCCGCGATCAGGCTGTCTATAATCTCGTCCAGATCTCCGTTTAAGACTGTATCCAGCTTGTGCAGCGTCAGTTTGATCCTGTGATCCGTCACACGCCCCTGAGGGAAGTTATAGGTACGGATCTTCTCAGAACGATCCCCGGTTCCGATCTGGCTCCTTCTCGCCTCAGCCTCGGACGCCTGCTGCTTCTCCAGCTCCAGATCGTACAGCTTTGATCTGAGCAGGCGGAACGCCTTCTCCTTGTTCTGGAGCTGTGATTTCTCTGTCTGGCTGTAGATCACGATCCCTGTCGGGAAATGGGTCAGGCGGACCGCGGAATCTGTTGTGTTGACACACTGCCCGCCGTTTCCTGACGCGCGCATGACGTCGATGCGGATATCCTTCTCATCGATAACCACGTCCACTTCCTCGGCCTCAGGCATGATGGCCACAGTCACGGTGGAGGTGTGTATCCTGCCGCCGCTCTCTGTCTCCGGAACTCTCTGTACACGGTGAACGCCGCTTTCGTATTTCAGTCTGGAGTACGCCCCCTGACCTGTAATCATGAACACACACTCCTTAAAGCCGCCGATGCCGTTCTCATTCAAGGAAATCATCTCTGTCCTCCACCCGCGGCTGTCCGCGTAGTGGACATACATACGGTAGATCTCCGCCGCGAAAAGAGCCGCCTCGTCTCCGCCCGCGCCCCCTCGGATCTCCACGATAACATTCTTGTCGTCGTTGGGGTCCTTGGGAAGAAGAAGGATCTTAAGCTCCTGCTCCAGCTCCTCCGTGCGCTTCTTAGACTCGTTCAGCTCCTCCTTCGCCAGCTCGCGCATTTCCTCGTCTGACTCATCCTCCAGCATGGCAAGGCTGTCGTCGATGTTCTGCTTACATTTCTTATACTCATTGTACGCTTCTACGATGGGCGCAAGATCACTCTGCTCTTTCATAAGCTTACGGAAACGCTGCTGGTCGTCAGCCACGCCCGGCTCCTGAAGCTCTCCCATCACTTCTTCATATCTGATCAAAAGATCCTCTAATCTGTCAAACATTTTGCTTTCGTCCTTCTCTTTATAATAAATCTCATTGCACACTCTGGGCGCCGCCGCAGTGCCGCGCTCTTATCTAATATACCGTCCGCACACCACGCGGTCAAGTCCCGCAAGATCCTTTTTCACTGTAATGTCCGCATATCCGGCCGCTGACATCATATTTTTGACATCTTCCCCCTGATCGTATCCGATCTCAAAGACAAGACGCCCCTGCGGCAGAAGATAATCCCGGCTCTCACTGACGATCCTGCGGTAAAAGTACAGTCCGTCCCCTTTTCCATCCAAGGCTGCCCTCGGATCATGGAGCCTGACCTCCTCCTGCAGGGAATCGATCTCCTTTGTTTTGATGTACGGCGGGTTAGACAGGATCATGGCGAACCTTCCGCTGATATTTTCAAACAGATCCCCCTGTATAAACTCTGCCCCTATTCCTAATTTCTCTGCATTTTCCACGGCAACGTCCAGCGCGTCCCCCGAAATATCCGCTCCGGTTCCTTCTATTATGATATCGCCCATGCCGCTTTCCTCCGGACTTCCGGGCGCTGTACCACATCCCCCCACGCTTCCGGGCGCCGCACCGCATCTCCCCACTCTTCCGGCCGCCGCGCCGCCTCCTGCATGGTGAAGTACGCTTAAGAGAATGCAGCCGGAACCTGTGCACAGATCCAGTATCCGCATTTTTCCACCCTCACATGGAAGTGTGCCCTGTCCTATGAATTTCAGCGCCTCTTCCACAAGAATCTCCGTGTCCTGCCTCGGGATGAGCACATGTTCGTTTACAGAGAAGGAAAGTCCCATAAACTCCTGAACTCCCGTGATATGCTGCAGAGGGATACGCTTCTTCCGCTTCTCAAGACAGGTTCTGTACTTCTCCTGCCATGCAGATGTAAGCTCTTTCCTTGGATCTGCATAGTAGGCCGCGCGGCTGATGCCTGTCACATATTCCAGAAGATACCACGCATCCAGATCCGCTTCCTGAAGTCCCGCCGCTTTTAACTCTTTTTTTCCCTGTATATATGCGTCCTTTAACGTCATGCGTTCTCCTTCTGCCATGTGCGCCAGTCAAACACTTCCTCAACGGCGCGGATCGCCACCTCGATCATATCGTCCTCCGGCTCCTTTGTGGTCATGTTCTGTACCCACATCCCCGGCTGGCTTAACAGATTGATCACCGGATTGTCACTGTTTCCGGCCAGACGGATGATCTCATATGACACACCCGCAATGACGGGAAGAAGCGCGATCCTTATGATAACGCGCAGCGCCTGAGAATCCGTGGTGATAAAGAAGCAGAAAATGATGCTGACTACCATGACAAAGAACAAAAAACTCGTTCCGCAGCGTTTGTGCTGCTTGGAGCTATTCCTGACATTTTCCACGTTTAATTCCAGACCGCGCTCAATGCAGTTGATACACTTATGCTCAGCGCCGTGGTACATAAACGTCCTCTTGATATCTTTTGTCCTTGAGATCAGAAAAATGTACCCGAGAAAGATCACCACACGGATCACGCCCTCAAATATGGTCATAACCACTCTGGAAGAAGTTCGCTGTTCCACCAGATGGCTCAGAAAATACGGGAGCACCATAAAAAGTACGCCCGCTATAACAACGGACAGCGCCATGATAAGGCTCATAAAGATCTTGTCTTTCTTCTCCGCCTTAGCCGCTTCCTCCGCAGTCATCTCCACTTCCTCTTCTTCCTCGTAAAAACTGGCGGAGTAGGTCAGTGTCTTCATCCCCACAACAAGGGAGTCAATAAAATTAAATATCCCACGGACAAAAGGAAGCTTAAGCGGCGTCTTCCATGGGATGAAACTCTTATAATCCTGCACGTCCACAGCGATCTCCCCGTCGGGTTTACGCACGGCGACAGAATACTTCCCGCCGTTTCTCATCATGATGCCCTCTAATACAGCCTGTCCTCCTATGTTCGATGATTTCATAGTACCTCCTGTTATGTACTGTGTTCCGCACTCATTTCCAAACATTCATATTCTATAAACAAACAAGCTGAGATGCTTCCACCTCAGCCTGCTTTGTTCGTTTCTTATTTCATACCGTATTTCTTGTTGAACTTGTCAACACGGCCGCGTGCCTGTGCTGCCTTCTGCTGTCCTGTGTAGAACGGGTGGCACTTGGAGCAGATCTCGACGTGGATGTTCTCCTTTGTGGAACCTGTCACAAATGTATTACCGCAGTTGCATGTCACAGTTGCCTGATGATATTCCGGATGGATTCCTTCGCGCATGATTTTCACCTCTCTATGTTTTACTTACTTATTATAATCTCTAAACAGCTTTCTAATTGTAGCATAAGATAATTTCTTTTGCAACTCTTTTTTCTGGAAATCCGCCTGAAATCCGCCGAAAGAATTCCATCCACAGACTTGTCAAGCTGTTTCTTCTAGTTTCTCTTTTACTTTCTTTAATTCACTTTCAAGTCTGTTTATTCGCAGTTTCATCATTTCTTTTTCGTTTTCGATCTTCAAAGCCTCGTCTAACTTTCTTGTCAGGTCGAGATGTCCCTCCGCAATAATTTGTATTCCTTTATTCGTCTCATTTTCTAACGTTAACTGTAATGCTCTCATGTCGGACTTTATCGGTTTCACCGCTTTATTTACTGCGTTTTCAACAACCGATGTTATTTTTTCTAAATCTTTCTGCTCTAACATGTTAATTCCTCCATGAAATTTTATCATCGTCACAAATTTTACTTCACTGTTCATCTCTCTCGTATAGCCATACTATCACGGTTTCCAACTTGTGTCTATTGTAGATTGATTACTGTCATTGCGGTTGAGCGGTAATAGGATTGCATTTTCTGTTTTCCGCAGCCTTTTATCCAATAGGTTTTCAAGTCTTTTGCTTTGTTTCTCCAGTTTTTTATCGAATCTCTTATCCTGCTCTTGGAGCAATGCTGCTATTGCTGACAAATCTTCTTTTGATAATGACATTCTACTCACCGCCTTTATCAACCCGTTTTTGCGGGCAGTTAAATAAACTTCTGGTGTATCACCTGATTCACCAGCTCGGCGTTGGACTTTGTCCTTGTAAACATGTTCAGCAGATTATCCACTGCTTCCTCAGCTTTCATGCCGTTCATGCCTCTTCTGATGATATAGATGGCCTCCTGTTCTTCTTTATTTAAAAGAAGATCCTCTCTTCTCGTGCCGGATTTTGGGATATCAATAGCCGGGAACACTCTCTTCTCCTGCAGCTTACGGTCGAGCATAAGCTCCATGTTACCCGTTCCCTTGAACTCCTCGTACACAACGTCGTCCATCTTGCTTCCTGTTTCCACGAGCGCCGTCGCAAGGATCGTCAGGCTTCCGCCCTCTCTCATATTTCTTGCCGCTCCGAAGAATCTCTTCGGACTGTAGAGCGCTGCGGGGTCAAGACCGCCGGAGAGCGTTCTTCCAGACGGCGGCACGATCAGGTTGTACGCTCTGGAAAGCCTTGTGATGCTGTCTAAGAGAATCATCACATCCTTGCCATGCTCCACAAGGCGCTTCGCCCTTGCGATCACCATCTCGGACACCCTCTTGTGATGCTCCGGGAGCTCGTCAAATGTAGAGTAGATCACTTCCACATTCGGTCCTGCGATGGCTTCCCTGATATCCGTTACCTCCTCAGGTCTTTCATCGATCAAGAGGATAAGAAGATGCATGTTCGGCTCTGTCTTCTGGACGGAGAGCGCGACTTCCTTTAAAAGAGTGGTCTTCCCGGCCTTCGGCGGGGACACAATCATACCTCTCTGCCCCTTTCCGATGGGGGATACCAGATCCATGATCCTCATTGCCGTACTGCTGCCCGGCGTCTCAAGACGTATCCTCTGATTCGGAAAGATGGGCGTAAGATCTTCAAAGTTTTTGCGCTGCATCGCCTCGGACGGACGCAGTCCGTTTATGGTAGACACATACAGAAGCGCGCTGAACTTCTCTCCCTGCGTCTTAATTCTTGTATTTCCTGTGAGGATATCACCCGTCTTTAGTCCAAACCTGCGGATCTGCGCAGGAGACACATACACATCATTGTCTCCGGGGAGATAGTTGTCGCTGCGGATAAATCCAAATCCATCCTGCATAACCTCTAGGATACCGTTGGCGGTACATCCGCTGTCCAACTGCTCGATATCTGTCTCCGCCTTTTTCTCCTTCATCTCTTCCTTCACTTCTTCTTTCGCCTCAGTGGCCGCCTCTTTTTGCTCCTCCTTCTCGTCAAGGGCAAGCATAGCGTCAATAAGGTCGCTCTTCTTCAGGGCAGATACCCCTTTCATTTCCCTTGCCTTTGCAAGCTCTTTCAGTGTTGCCAGTGGAAGTGACTCATACTTTTCTCTTGTCATACTCTTTTCCTTTCCTAATCATCCATAAATACTGTGACTATGGTTACATGTTATTTAGTTCCGCACATTCTGCGATTATTAAATGCTTCGGGAATTTTCGTCGGAATTGACATAAAAATCGATAACTTGCATTAAATATGGATTCATTATACATTTTGCGCACACACTTGTCAAGAGAGGGGATGAAGTGATATGATAAACACAGTTCACGCGTCTGCGAGAGCGCCTGTCTTATGCTTGCATAAGAGGCAGAGCGAATCGCGGCAGACGCAGGGAGCGCCCGCTCATGAGCAAAGAAGCGGCGGCAGCCGCAGTAAGCACGTAAGTGCGGCTTTGCGAATGGCGCGGAAGTTTGACAGTTGAATAAACGAAAAAACACTTGCAGGCCGCATAAAGCCTATATTTTTTTGTCAAATTTCAACTTTTATATTGCACGTTCCACTATAATACTGTATAATAAAGAGAGGTGATTTTATGAGATTAGGTTGGACTACAGGGAAATATTCAACTACCTACAGAGCCGTAAAAACAGTTCGTGTAAATGGCAAAAACAAAACTCTGATCGTAAAAACTTTCGGCTCAGAAAAATATATCTGTGAAACATATGGTGTAACCGATGCAAAAGCATGGGCGAAGGAGCAGGTGCGCCTGATGAACGAAGCGGAGCAGGAAGATGCCGCGGTATTTCAGATCGAACTATCTGCCGGAAAGGATCTCCCTATGGATAAGCAGCGCTGCTTTAATGGCGGTTATCTTTTCATTCAGCAGATCTATTATGAGCTCGGACTGGACCGGATCTGCTCCATGATCCGCACCAGACACGGGTTCGATTATAACCTCAACGCTATTCTTTCCCGTCTGCTTTATACCCGGATACTGTTCCCGTCCTCCAAGTGCAGTTCCTATAAGGATTCCTCCCGCTTTATTGAACAGCCGGACTTTGAGCTCCATCAGATCTACCGCGCGCTTTCCGTCCTTGCGGAAGAATCCGACTATATCCAGAGCCGCCTTTTCAAAAACAGCTTAAAGGTTGCCGGACGTCGGACGGAAGTCATTTATTACGACTGTACGAACTTCTATTTTGAGGTTGAAGAGGCGGAAGATGATAAACAGTACGGCCTGTGCAAAGAGAACCGACCACTTCCCATTGTCGGGATGGGCCTGTTCATGGACAGGGACGGGATCCCTCTGGCCTTCTGCATCCATCCCGGAAATGAAAATGAGCAGAAAACCCTGATCCCTCTGGAAGAAAAGCTGATGGAAAAGTTTGACATGTCCAGATTCGTTGTCTGTACAGACGCAGGGCTTTCCTCCAACACTAATCGGTACTTCAACAATTACGACAAGGCGAACGGCACCCGGGACTTCATTACCACACAGTCTGTCAAAAAAATGAAAAAACATCTGGAAACGTGGATGCTGGAACCGGATGGCTGGTTCCTGTCCGGAAGTGACACAAAGAAAACCTATAACATTTCCGAACTGGATGAGGAAGACGACCTCGAAAAGATCTACTATAAAAGTCGGTGGATCAAAGAAAAAGTTGATGTGACGATTGATGGGAAAACACAGAAAAAGGAACTGGAACAGCAGCTGATCGTCACTTATTCTTTAAAATACCGCAAGTATCTGCGCTCCATCCGCGACGGCCAGATTGTGCGGGCCATGAAAGCAGTCCAAGGCGGCTCAAAAACCGTTGAGCACAAACGGCAGAATGATCCCAAACGTTTTATTAAGGCGGATCACGCGACAGCAGAGGGAGAGATTGCGGACAAGACCCGTTACCACCTTGATAAAGAAGCAATTGAGAAGGAAGAAATGTATGACGGGTTTTATGCGGTCTGCACCAGTCTGGACGATGAGCCGGAAGCCATCGTCAGAGTGAATAAGCGCAGGTGGGAAATCGAAGAATGCTTCCGGATTATGAAGAGCGAATTTGAGGCCCGCCCAGTCTATCTGCACAGGAAAGAACGGATTATCGCCCACTTTATCACATGCTTTATCGCCCTGATCCTGTACAGGTATCTGGAAAAGAAGCTGGATAACAGGTATACCTGTAGTCAGATCATCCATACGCTTCAGGAAATGGACTTTCTAAAGTATGAGGGAAAAGGATACCAGCCGACTTATACACGCACGGAACTGACGGATGCACTGCATGAAGCATTCGGGTTCTGCACCTCTAAGGAAATCATACCGGTCAAAAAGATGAAAAAAATTTGTGCGGATACAAAAAAACCGTCGGCGTAACGTGCAAGAGCCAATATTTGAAAAAGCTCTACGGCCCAGTAAAATCAAGGGGTGTAGAGCTTTTTTTCTTTTTTTAGTGTCAAAAA
>DWYT01000017.1 GCA_019118545.1 Candidatus Mediterraneibacter merdavium
CAACACACTGGAGAACGCCATTTATATGTCCATCAAAAATGACGTATCATTTCTGATGGACGGGCGGCTGTCCCTGTATGAGCACCAATCCACCTACAGTCCCAACCTGCCCTTAAGGTTTTTGTTCTACATCTCGAATCTATACTCGGGAATGACAAAGGACGAAAATCTGTACGGCACAAGAAAAGCGCAGATACCCACACCGGAATTTATCATCTTCTACAACGGGGAGGAAGAACGCCCGGAGCGGGAGACGTTAAAGCTTTCTGATCTGTATACCTTTCGGGGAAAAGACGTAGAGCAGGGGGGAGAGGATGGAAAGACAGGAAAAGCAGACTATAAACTGGAACTAAAGGCGGAACTGCTGAACATCTGTGGGGATAACAACAAGGCGTTGAAAGAAGCCTGCCGTACACTCCGTGAGTATGCTGTCTTTACGGATAAAATGCGGAAGCATACAAAGACGATGGACATCGAAGCGGCGGCGGAGCGCACCATCGAAGAGTGTATTCAGGAAGATATCTTACGGGAGTTCCTTACGAAACACAGAGCAGAGGTGAGGACAGTGAGTATATTCGAATACGATCAGGAGAAGCATATGAGACAGGAACGCGAACAGGCGTGGGAAGAAGGACTGGCTGAAGGAGAAGCTAGAGGGAAAGCTGTCGGAATTGCGGAAGGACTTGCCGAAGGCGGACGGAATAAGTTACTGGAGCTGATAGAGAAAAAACTTCAAAAAGGGAAGACAACCGCACAGATAGCGGATGAACTGGAAGAAACGGAAGATGTGATAGAAAAGATGATCAAGAGCATTTAAGTGAGCGGTGATGGCGCTGCCCCCTTTCTGTTGTAGATTGAAAAGAGGACAAAAAAGTATCGGAGCTATACATTGAAATTGGCAGAGAGATTGTTTTGGGCGAAGCCAAGTTGCTCTCTGCCAATTTTTATTTTGAAAAATTTTCAGCGGCTATACTATTTTGCTATGCAATCCGGCGGTTATACGACTTTTCCGCCGCAGATGGTCATCTTTACTTTCCCGTACAGTTCCCATCCGGTGAACGGCGAATTGGACGACATGGAGACGTATTCCGTGGGCGTCCATTTTTCTTCGGGATCAAAAAGAACCAGATCGGCTGGCGCGCCTTCTTCGATGCGTCCGGACGGAAGTCCGTACAGTTTTGCCGGATTCACGGTCATTTTCTCAAGGAGCTGAAGCATCGTCAGATGCCCCGGGCGTACAAGTGAGGTGATGCCGAGGGCGAGGGATGTCTCCAGTCCGATGATGCCGCTGGGGGCGGCTGTGATGGAACGCTCTTTCTCCTCTTTGCTGTGCGGCGCGTGATCTGTGGCGATGATATCAATGGTTCCGTCCGCCAGACCACGGATGATCGCCTGTCGGTCGTCTTCTGTGCGCAGGGGCGGGTTCATCTTCGCCAGAGTACCGTATTTGAGAACCGCTTCATCTGTGAGCGTGAAGTGATGAGGCGTTGCTTCCGCGTGCAGGTCTGCGCCGAGAGACTTGAACATGCGTACAAGCTCCACAGAACGCCCGGAGCTGATATGCTGGATGACCACGCTTGCGCCTGAACGGAGAGCGAGCATACAGTCTCTTGCCACAAGAGATTCTTCCGCGATGGACGGCGAACCATAGATGCCAAGCTGATCGGAGATGGGCCCGTGGTTGACTCCGTTATTTTTGATGAAGGAAGGGTCTTCTTCGTGGAGACTGACAGGCAC
This sequence comes from Candidatus Mediterraneibacter merdavium, assembly GCA_019118545.1. Taxonomy (GTDB): domain Bacteria; phylum Bacillota; class Clostridia; order Lachnospirales; family Lachnospiraceae; genus Mediterraneibacter; species Mediterraneibacter merdavium. The sequence goes on from DWYT01000017.1 coordinate 1,738, forward strand.
CCCCAGTTCTTTTGCTTTTTCCATGGCAGTATAAAGAAATGCCGCGTTTTTGAGCGGGATACCGTCGTCTGTAAATCCGCATGCCCCGGCCTCTTTTAGCGCTTTCATATCGGTCAGATCTTCCCCTTTCAGAGAATGGGAGACAGAAGCTGCCTGATAGATGCGGATATTCTCGGACTGCGCGCGCTGAAGAATATCGTTTAGTACGGGGACGCTGTCCACAACAGGGGAGGTGTTCGCCATGCAGATGACAGAAGTAAAACCGCCCTTTGCTGCGGCGAGAGCACCTGTGTGAAGGTTCTCTTTATGTGTGAAACCCGGGTCGCGGAAATGAACATGTGTATCGATGAGTCCCGGAGAGACCGTGAGTCCGGCGGCATCGATGATCTCCTCTTCCGGAGCAGGTGTGATATCAGCGGAAATCTTTTGGATCACCCCGTTTTCAATACGAATGTCACCGGCGTAGGAACGCTGGGAAGCAGGGTCTGTGATAAAGCCGTTTTTAATCAGCATAAATACCTCCTGAGCAGATGTATAAAAGGGCGGGACCGCCATCCGGCGGGAACCCACCCAATAAGTAATTTTGTTTTTTGTTTTCAAACGTTGTATACCGTTACTCTTGGAAATACAGCGCTTATTTGATCTTAGAACTGACGGAACAGGTGGCGCGGGATGCCGTCAACCATTACCGGGGAGACGTCGCCCTGAATGAGCGGGCGCACATAGCTGACAAACTCATCTGTTACGTAGGAGCCGTCTTTATTCACCCACTCGCGGGGAACGAGCTTCTCGTCATTCGCGATCTTATGCACATCTTTTACTTCTGTTCCGCTCTGGTACGGATCGTCGGAAAGTCTCTGCAGAACGACCATCTTTCCGGAATCCCCCTCATCAGCCGCTTTGACGGCAGCGCCGCCTACCTGATATGCCTCGAGGATATCCACGCGGGACGCGCAGTGGGATGCGGAGCGCTGGAGTGAACTCAGCTCGATGGAGCGGGTCTTGCATCCGACCTCTCCTGCAATGTAGCTTGCCAGATAGTTTGCTGTACCGGAGAGCTGCTTGTGGCCGAATGCGTCGACAAAGTCAATGCTCTGTCCAAGTTCGCACACATAACGGCCGTCCTCAAGGCGGATGCCCTCGGATACTGCTACGACTACGGAAGGCTTCTTGGCAAGCAGCTTCTTTACTTTTGCCCCGAAAGCCTCAATGTTAAATGGCAGCTCGGGCAGATAGATCAGATCAGGGCCGGAGCAGTCCTCGCCTCGTGCAAGAGCTGCGGCTCCTGTAAGCCATCCTGCGTTGCGGCCCATGATCTCCACGATGGAGACAAGTCCTTTATCATATTCCAGACAGAAGCTGTCGCGGATGATCTCTTTGACAGATGTCCCGATATATTTTGCGGCGCTGCCGTATCCGGGCGTATGATCCGTAAGAGCAAGGTCATTGTCAATCGTTTTCGGGCAGCCGATGAAACGTGTAGGATGACCTGTGACAATAGCATAATCCGACAGCTTCTTGATTGTGTCCATGGAATCATTGCCGCCGATATAGATGAACGCTTCGATGTTCAGTTTATCAAGGATGGAGAAAATTGTCTCATACACACCCTTATCCTGATGGATCTCAGGAAGCTTATACCGACAGGAGCCGAGGAAGGCTGCCGGGGTTCTTTTTAAAAGCTCAGCGTCAAGTTCATTTGTAATATACTCGGACAGATCAATGTAGCGCTCCTGCATCAATCCCTGAATACCGTGGAGCATTCCATATACTTTAGCAGCTCCTCGGTCTTTGGCCGTGCGGTATACACCTGCAAGGCTTGAGTTGATGGCAGCGGTTGGGCCGCCTGATTGTCCGACGATAACATTTCCTTTCATTATTAAGTACCTCCGTTTTGCGATATATGCTCCGGATGAAACTGACCCGGAGCAGTTATAATAATAGTTTAGTGCATAATTACTAATTTGTAAATGAAAAAATAAAGATTATAGGTAATATAAACGAAACACTTCTATGGAGAAATCTGTGTTGGCAAACAGTGAAATGTGGGGTATAGTAGATAAAAAAGCAAAACGATAAATATTAAGAGGTGAACAACATGAAAAAATATGATTATCTGATCGTGGGCGCCGGACTGTACGGCGCTGTCATGGCCTGTGAATTGGGAAAACAGGGGAAAAAATGTCTGGCCATAGACCGCCGGGATCACATAGCGGGAAATATTTATTGTGAGGACATAGAAGGCGTTCATGTGCACAAATACGGCGCGCATATTTTCCACACGTCAGACAAACGGGTCTGGGATTATATTAATCAGTTCGCTGAGTTTAATAATTACATTAATTCCCCGGTTGCAGTATATAAAGATGAACTGTATAATCTGCCCTTTAACATGAATACGTTCAGCAGGATGTGGGGAATCCGCACACCGGAAGAAGCGAAGCAGATTATTGAAAAGCAGCGGCAGGAGGCGGGCATTACAGAACCGAAGAATCTGGAGGAACAGGCGCTGTCTCTTGTGGGGCGGGATATATATGAGAAGCTGGTAAAAGGCTACACTGAGAAACAGTGGGGAAGAAAATGTACAGAGCTGCCGTCCTTCATTATTAAGCGGCTCCCGGTGCGTTTTATTTATGACAACAATTATTTTAACGACAGGTATCAGGGAATCCCCATCGGCGGTTACACGCCGATCGTTGAGAAAATGCTCTCAGGCGCGGAGGTGCGCACAGGAGTTGATTTCTTTGAATTCCGAAAAGAGAACCCGGATATTGCGGACAAGATCATTTTCACAGGGCAGATCGACGAGTACTTTGACTACCGTCTCGGAGCGCTGGAGTACCGTTCTGTGCGGTTTGAGACAGAGGTTCTTGACTGCGCCAATTATCAGGGAAATGCCGTGGTCAACTATACAGAGAGGGAAGTGCCCTATACACGTATAATTGAACACAAGCATTTTGAATTCGGGCAGCAGGAAAAGACCGTCATCTCAAGAGAGTATTCTTCTGAGTGGAGCGTGGGCATGGAACCCTATTATCCGGTCAACAATGAGAAGAATAACGCTCTGTTCGCGGCTTATAAAGAACTGGCGGAGAAAGAGAAGAATGTAATCTTTGGCGGAAGGCTCGGCGATTATAAATATTACGATATGGACAAAGTGATCGCGGCGGCGCTTGACAGGCTGGAAGAATTAAAATAATACGGCGCTGCAATTGGCAGGAGGCGGAGGGCGCCGGTGCTGACTGTAACAATATGAAGCAAAATAAAAGAGCCGGGAGAAGATGCGGGGGTTGCATTTTCTTTCCGGCTCATGTAAGATATCTATATTCGGATCAGTCTGATCCGGGAGATCTTGTCATCAGTTTCTGATGGATTTCATTAGGGAAAATCAATGTATTACAGGCATTGTGGGAGAAGAGGGACTCCTGCGGCGCCGGCATACGCAGCCAAAAGAGAATTGCATATGGAACAAATGTATGAAGTACTGAGGTTTATTGAACACGGGGCACACTGCAGACAGAGCATGGACTGCGTCAGGGGAACAGTCATGGCTGAGTTTCTTAAGAAAAACCCGCAGATAGAGAAAGCGACGCTTTTCCGCTGGTTTCGTGAATTGTGTGTATGTCTGGAGCAGTATCACAGGAGCAGGAAAGGGCGTAAGGAGTACCGTTACCTGAATCCATACAGTATCATTGTCACAGAGGAACTTGAACTCCGGCTGTTGGATCTTGAAGCGCCGGAGAATGGCTTTGTGATGAAGCAGATGCAGCGGCGCGCAGTGAGGGAGCATTTCGTGAAACCCGTATGTGAGATGGAGCGGGATCGGGAATACAGGGTTGATCTGTTTGCATATGGCCGGATGGCCCAGTTCCTTCTGGCGTATGTTGAGATGGAGCCGGATCTGACCCGTATGGAAGAATTCCGTTTATCAAGAATCATTGGACGTTGCACTGGTGAGGGGAGAGGAACATATGAGAGCATGACCCATGTGATCCGTGATCTGCCGCCTGTGCCCAAAGACGCGGGGGCAGCAGTGAAACAGAGGAAAAACCTGAGAAAAAGTATCCTTGCCGGAGCTTGCATCTGTGTAGTGTTATGTCTGGTTGCCGTACTCATAAGAGGCGGAATCTGAAGGGGGATTTTACAGGAATTGTCCTTCTCTGACAGCGAGGAAAGGCTGGAAAGTGATGCTACGAATTAACCCGTTGGAATTAAAATAATAAAAAGACCCATAGAAAGGGAGGATGCCGGGTAGCTGATCGGCTCAGCTCCCGGCATGTATTATGAAAAAGTTTATTTTGGCTTTTGTTGTTTATGAGGTGCAGAAGTGGCGTATTTGCGCCATTTTCGGATGCTTTTAGTTTATGGAAAGCTATGAAAATTTAGATGGTGTGGTGTAAA
>DWYT01000142.1 GCA_019118545.1 Candidatus Mediterraneibacter merdavium
GCAAGCAAGCAAGCAAGATAGGGTAAGTCTGCCCTTTTTCCGTCAGGTCAAAAATTATATAAAAGAAAATTTAGAAGCGTATTCTATCTGAATTAGTAACAGGTAGGATGCGCTTTTTGTGTCTGCTCTGAACCTAAAAGAGACGGATGTGTGTAAGCAGCGGAAGTCTGAAATGGATAACAGAGGGAAAGAAGAACAGAGGAGATAATGTATGAAACTCAGGAGAAAAGTCATGGGCCTTGCGCTGGCAGTCTGCATGATGTCAAGTCTGCTCCTGCCGAAGCTGTCCGTGTCCGCGGCGGGGAATGGTAAGGCGATTCAGCTTGTGGAGGATGGCAGCGCGGCGAACATTAGCGGCGGGCAGACAAGCAATATATATTTTGGTACATACCAACAACGTAGCGCAGGAAGCCAGCAGCCTTCCGGTACGGAAGGCGTGGACTGGATGAAATCGGACACAGCTACGAACCAGAACCAAGGTCCGTATTATAACATAGACCCGATCAAGTGGTGTGTGCTGTCGAATGAAGTGAAGACACAGCCTGATGAAGGGGATAAGCTGTTCCTGCTTGCGGATCAGAGTCTGGACGTAGTCCGGTATAATGAGACTCTCATACCCATTACATGGGCGGAAAGCACGATGCGTTCATGGCTCAATGGGTATGACGCTAATGAGAATATGGACAGGGTGGATTACAGTGTGGCTGATGCCGACAGCTTTTTAGGCAGTGCGTTTTCCGGGACGGAGAAGAGCGCCATCCCAAAGACAGCGATTGAGAATAAAAATAATGGAAATATATCCGGGGGTGCGGATACCGAGGATTACATCTTCCTGCTTTCTTTGGATGAAGTGCAGAATACAACGTATGGTTTTTCAGCAGATACATCAGATGATTCCGCCCGTATTGCCACCAACACCGCTTATGTGCAAGGCGGCGGTAAAACAAGCGGTTCTATGAGTCCTACTTGGGTGGATATGTGGTGGCTTCGGTCCCCGGGCACCGAACCAAAGCTAGATTCAAATGCAGCAGCGGCGGTTATCACCCGTCGGGGCGCTGTGCGCGTTCTGGGGTACGCAGTCAACGAGGGCATCCGCACCATCCGACCCGCTTTTAAATTGAATCTGGAACAGGTTCTCTTTACATCTGCCGCTGAGCGCGGCAAGGTTCCTGACCCTTCCGGCAGCGGGAGTTCCAGTGGGGCGGTTGGGGAGATTTTTGAAATTGGGCCAGCCTATGGCAATGACTGGAAGATGACCATGCTTGATAAGGACAGACAATTTGCCATCTCCGACGTGCAGATCAGCGGCAGTACAGTAAGTTTTTCCTATTCCGGCGCAAAGACGGGGACAAACGAATATATTTCCGCCGTCATTATGACGAACGGCGAACTCACCCATTACGGCCGTGTTCTGGAGCTGGACGGGACGGTGAACGGCGCAGACGGAGATAACGTAAGTATCAGCATCCCCTCTGGCATGACCTTAGACGCTGATACAGAGCTGTATCTGTTCAACGAGCAGTATAACGGCGGAGTAAACGATGATACAAAGCTGACAGATTACGCCAGTGCGCTATGTAAGGCAGTGGATACTACCGCCCCGGCCCTGACAGCGGGGGAAGTAACCCGCGCTAGTGATACCAGTGCCACGGTAAAGTTCACAAGCAATGAGGCGGGAACGTACTATTATGAAGTGGTGGACAGCGGCGCGCCCGAACCGATTATTAATACAATGGGAGCGGGAACAGCCTGTGACACAAGTGAGCAGATCATCACCCTTGACAACCTCACCGCAGGGGCGAAGGATATCTGGATCGTTGCAAAAGACGGAGTGGGGAACGTAAGCGACCCGCTCAAGATTGAGATACCTGCCTATGTCCCGCCAAGCTATGGACTCAGCGCGACCCCGCCGGCTCTGGATTTTGGAACCCTCACCGAGGATGATACCGATGCCCCGGAGGCGCAGACAGTGACCGTGGAGAATACGGGCAATCAGAGCTTAACGATCTCCCTGCCCGCCAGTACGAGCTATGTTATCGCAGCGGGTACAGGCTTTGAGGCGGACGGCACGGCAGAGCTTGACGCAGGCAGTACCGCCCAATTCACGGTACAGCCAAAGACCGGACTTTCCGCAGGAAATTATGATGAAACACTTACCATCAGCGGGACAGACGGAACCCAGATGTCCGCCGTACAGGCATCCGTGGCTCTCTCCCTGCATGTCCAGAGCGGGACTGATTCTGATTTCAGGCCCGTGATTACAGAGGGAGCGGACGGCGTGTGGACAAAGGGAAGCACAGAGGCGCTTTCCTTCCGCTCCAATGCGGAATATACGGATTTCCTGAAAGTACAGGTGGATGGCAGTGATGTGGCTGTGACGGACTATGAGGTCAGCTATGGCAGCGATGGCAGTACCTTTGTGACCTTGAAAGCCTCTTATCTGGAAACCCTCTCCGTGGGTGTCCATACCCTTGCCGTTATCTCACAGACAGGAACAGCGGAAACGACCTTTACGATTCGACAGGGAGAGGGCAGCGGCACAGGGCAGGATCAGGAGACACCCTCTGACCCAAGTGAGGAGACACCCTCTGACCCGAGTGAGGAGACACCCTCTGACCCGAGTGAGAACACGCCCCCGTCGGACAGCGGCGGCGAACCCCCGAAGACAGATGACAGGATTCCCCAGACAGGCGGCGGGGATTCAACGGCGGGGGATGAAACCGTGAATACCGGGGATGAAGCCGCCAAGTCAGAGAGCGGGACTTCCCTGACCGACGGCGGGGATTCCCGAATAGGCAGTGATACTTCAAACATAAGAGGCAAAGCTCCGGGAACGGGCGACGACAGCCGTGCGGCGCTGTGGGGGATGCTGGCATTGCTCGCGGGCGTATGCAGCGCGCAGACTCTACTTGTCAGACGAAGGAAAATAAAATAAGAAAGTTCTTTTCTTCTAAGAAAATGTATGGTATATTATATGCGGTATTGAAAACTACATATAATAGAAGTGCAAAATATACATTGTGTTCCGGGAGGAAAGATCATGAGCTATAAGATTATTGTAGACAGTTGTGGAGAGCTGACGCAGAAGATGAAGAGGAAGGGGATTTACTCGAGCGCTCCGCTTAGTATGGAGGTTGACGGGGACCGGATCGTGGACGATGAGACGTTCGATCAGGCAGATTTTTTAAAGCGGGTGGCAGCCAGTCCGGAGTGCCCGAAGTCGTCCTGCCCGTCCCCTGAGAAATACATGGAACTGTATGACGGGGAGGAGGAGCGCGTCTATGCGGTGACGCTTTCAGCGGAGCTGAGCGGATCTTACAACAGCGCCCAGCTTGGCAAGGATCTCTGGATGGAAGAACATGCGGGACAGGAAAAGCGCATCTATGTGTTCAACTCCCGCTCTGCGTCTGTAGGCGAGACGCTGATTGCCTGTAAGATCGAGGAGTGCGAGGAGAAGGGCATGTCCTTTGATGAGGTGGTCAGCGCGGTGGAGGCTTATATAGCGGGACAGCATACTTATTTTGTGCTGGAGAATCTGGATACTCTGCGCAAGAACGGACGGCTGACGGGGATAAAATCTCTTGTCGCCAGCGCCCTTAACATTAAGCCGGTCATGGGTTCAACGCCCGAGGGCAAGATCTGCCAGCTTGGTCAGGCGCGGGGGATGAAGCGCGCTCTCGCAAAGATGGCGGATCAGATCGCGGCTGATGGGGAAAATACAAAGAATAAGGTGCTTGCAATCTCCCATTGCAACTGCCCGGAGCGGGCAAGGGAGATGGAGCGCATGATCAAGGATAAAATTCCCGTAAAGAGCAGCTTTATTGTAGATACAGCGGGCATCAGCTCGATGTATGCCAATGACGGCGGAATAATTGTTGTACTCTGACGAATATTGTGGTAAACTATCCCCGTTGAGGTTCATTCCCCAAGGGGGATACCATTATGCCGTGAGAAGCACGACATAATAGATGAAATCCCGCAAGGGGATACCTCTATGCCGTGAGAAGCACGGCATAATAGATGAAAGGAGCAGATGGGACATGAGTCAGGCAAAGGTGGATCAGTATAAAAAGGATAAAGCAAACAGAAAACAGATCATGCGCAGGCAGAAGATGATGAACCTTGCCCGGAAAGCGGTTCTTTCATTGGCGGGCCTTGCGCTGATCGGGTGGCTCGGGTATTCGGCGTGGGATATGTATGAGTCAGGGAAAGAGAGAGTGGTGGCAGAGGTGAATTATGACGCTGTCACGGATTATCTTGACAGTCTGAACGGGGACGCACCTGACGCGGAGTAATAGAGGGAGAACCGCCTGAGGGGACAGGTGGGGATGTGTAAACAGTAATGTTTGGAACAGTACGGTAATTTAAAAAATACATGAAATCTTTATAATTTTTCATAAAGATCAGCAAAACACAACATGTAGGACAGTGGATGGACTCCACGCCCTACATGTTCTTTTTTTGCCCTGAAACAGGACGTTTCAGCTCTATTTTCCAGACCGGACTGACGGAAAAATATCAAAAAAAGGGGTTGAAAAAGGGAGTGTGGTGGTTTAGAATGGTTTCAAGTGGTAGGAAGTGGTGGATGGTGGCACAAAGTGGGGAGCATGTGGAGGCTCACGTTAAGAGAAAGGATTCGGGATGTTATTAGGCGAGTTTAACCATAGCATTGACGAAAAAGGAAGACTCATCATCCCGGCAAAGCTTCGGGATGATCTTGGCGACAGCTTCGTTATCTGTAACGGACTGGAAGGCTGCCTCTTTGTGTATTCTCAGGACGAGTGGAATAAATTCGTAGCTGAGCTTGAAACCTTACCACGTATGAACAAGGATGCCAGAATCTTTAAACGTTATTTCTTCGGAAGCGCTTCGGAGGGCAGTTTTGACAAGCAGGGGAGAGTGCTTGTCCCGCCGTCGCTTAGGAAAGCGGCAAATCTGGAGAAAGACGTAGTCCTAGTGGGAGTTCAGGACCGCGTTGAGATCTGGGATAAAGCGCTTTGGGAGGAACGCAGCCAAGTGAGCGAAGAGGATCTGGATGCCATCGCCGAGCGCATGGAATCCATAGGAATCAGGATCTGATAGGGAGGAGACCATGGCATTCGAACATGTATCCGTCCTGCTGCATGAGACAGTGGACGGACTTAACGTCAGACCGGACGGCACCTATGTGGACGCCACATTGGGAGGCGGCGGACATGCTTTTGAGGTTTGCAGCCGGTTAAATGACAAGGGGAGATTTATAGGAATAGACCAAGACGCGGACGCCATTGAAGCGGCGGGCAAGCGGCTGGCAGGCTTCGGGGAGAAGGTCACGATAATACGGAGCAATTACCGTGATATGAAGCCAAGGCTCCATGACATAGGCGTTGACAAGGTGGATGGGATTGTTATTGATTTGGGAGTATCATCCTATCAGCTCGACACGGCGGAAAGGGGATTCTCATACCGGGTGGACGCACCGCTGGATATGAGGATGGACCAGAGGCAGAAGACGACGGCAAGAGATATTGTCAACAGCTACAGCGAGGCGGAACTTTACCGCGTGATCCGCGACTACGGGGAAGACAGATTTGCAAAAAACATTGCAAAGCACATTGCCGCGGAGCGTGAAAAAGGGCCGATTGAGACAACAGGGCAGTTGAATGAGATCATACGGCACGCGATTCCGATGAAGATCCAGAAGACCTCAGGGCATCCGTCAAAGCGGACGTTTCAGGCCATAAGGATTGAACTGAACCATGAATTAGACGTGCTGAAGGATTCGCTGGAGGACATGATCGACATGTTGAATCCGGGGGGACGGATCTGCATCATTACATTTCATTCGCTGGAGGACAGGATTGTGAAAAGCTTATTCAGAAAGAGCGAAAATCCATGCACCTGTCCGAGCCATTTCCCGGTATGCGTCTGTGGGAGGACGCCAAAAGGGAGAGTGGTTACAAGGAAGCCGATCCTTCCGTCGGAGGAGGAGACGCAGTCCAACAGCCGTTCAAAGAGCGCGAAGCTGAGAATATTTGAACGGGCAAACTATTAGGGAGTAGTTAAAATATCATTTCCCGCCGGGAAGGGGAGAACCCGGCAGGAGAGACGTAAGGAAAGGGGTATTCGTTATGGCAGCAGGGCGCAGCATACGTAAGCAGAGAACAGCGCAGCTTAGGGGAAGAGACTACAGTGAGTTCTATGTGTATGGAAACGCCGTTCGTCAGGCGGAACCTGTTCCTCAGAAAATGCCGAAAGCACGTCCGCAGCAGCCGAAGCGGACAAGCCGTCAGGTGGCAAAAAACCGGAACCGTGCCATGACCATCAGTCCCGCTTACGCGGTGTTTCTCGCGGGGGCGGCGGTCTGTGCGGTGCTGATCTGTATGCAGTACTTAAGCTTACAGTCCGATGTGCTGAGACGCTCGGAGCATGTGACGGCAATGCAGGAAGAGCTTGCTGAGCTGACAGAGGCAAACGACACACTTTATAATTCGGCTGCTGATTCCGTGAATCTCGAGACCGTGCGGGAGAGAGCGATAAACGAGATGGGCATGGTATATGCCGCCCAAGGTACGGTGATCGAGTACGACAGTCCGTCCGGGGATTATGTGAAGCAGTACAGCGACATCCCGGAGAGCGGAGTGCTTGCAAGATCGAGTGACGCATCAGAATAAGGGAAGTATGATATGGCAGGAAAAAAAAGGAGAAAGAGCAGGTTTGAATTTCTGACAAAGAGATTCCCGCTCAGGATGCAACGGAAGCTGGTAATGCTATTTATGGCAGTGATACTGGCTTTTGTTGTTCTTATAGGAAGGATTACTTATATCAATGTCACAAAAGGAAGCAGATACACAAAGGTCGTGCTGGACCAGCAGAACTATGACAGCCGGGTCATCGCGTTCAAGCGGGGGGACATCGTGGACCGCAACGGGACAAAGATGGCGACCAGCGAGCGTGTGTACAATGTCATCCTTGACGTTGCCGTGATGACGGATAAGGATAAATATATTGAACCTACAAAAAAAGTGTTAGAGGAATGTTTCGGCATCGAGGGAAGCGTTGTGGACGAGCTGGTGGAGAATTCCCCGCAGAGCAGATACAAAATACTGGCCAAAGAGGTCGATTATGCCACAGCGCAGAAGTTCAAGGCCATTGACGAGGACGACGAGAATTATCCGGATGTGAAGGGCGTCTGGCTGGAGGAAGATTATACAAGGACATATCCGTACGGGACAATGGCCAGCGATGTGATTGGCTTTACCTATGAGGGAAACAAAGGGGCCATCGGTATCGAGAATGCTTATAATTCGGTGCTGAACGGCACAGACGGCAGGGAGTACGGGTATCTCGATACGGAATCCTCTGTGGAGCGCACGGTAAAACCGGCAAAGAACGGGAATACAGTCGTGTCCACGATTGATGTGACTTTACAGAATATTGTGGAGAGGGCGATCATTGAATTTAATCAGGAGCATGCGGATGAAAACAGCGTGGGAAGCAAAAACACAGCGGTCATCATCATGAATCCCAACACGGGAGAGATACTGGCGGAGGCATCCTATCCTAATTTTGACCTGAACAATCCCCGCAATCTCTCGCTCCTCTACAGTGCGGAAGAGTGGAGCGCCATGTCTGAGGAGGCTCAGCTTGAGGCGATGAATGATCTCTGGCGTAATTTCTGTGTCAGCGACGCTTATGAGCCGGGTTCCACGGCAAAACCGTTCACTGTGGCCGCAGGCCTTGAGACAGGGACGCTCAGTGGAAATGAAACTTACTACTGCGGCGGACAGAAAAACGTGCTGGACGCTACCGTTGGATGCCACTTAAGATCCGGGCACGGCACAGAGACGGTACAGGACGCCATCGCCCACTCCTGCAACGTGGCGCTTATGGACATGTCCGCAGCGATCGGGGCGGAGAATTTTTCCCGCTATCAGCATATATTCGGATTTGGCGAATATACCGGCATTGACCTGCCGGGAGAGGCGTCCACGTCGGCGCTTCTGTACAGCGCGGAGGATATGTCGGCGCTGGATCTGGCGACCAACTCCTTTGGTCAGAACTTTAATGTTACAATGACGCAGATGGCGGCGGCCTTTTCTTCTCTGATCAACGGCGGTTACTACTATGAACCCCATGTTGTAAAGCAGATCCGTGATGAAAACGGCAGCGTGATCGAGACAAAGGATCCGGTACTTTTAAGAAAGACAATATCCACGGAAACATCTGAGATGCTTAAGACGTACATGAAAGCGACCATGGATTATGGAACCGGACAGCGGGCGCGGGTGGAAGGGTACGATATCGGGGCAAAGACGGGGACGGCCCAGAAGCTGCCCCGCAGCGCGGGCACTTACCTGCTTTCCTTTATCGGATACGCCCCGCAGGAGAATCCGGAGGTTGTGATCTACGTTGTGATCGATGAACCCAATGTCTGGGCGCAGGACGACAGTTCTCTTGTACTGTCGCTGAGCAAGAGGATCATGGAAGAGGCATTCCCCTATCTTGGGATAACCACCATCGCCGAGAGCGAGGCTCAGGCACAGGCGGAAGCACAGGCTCAGGCCGAAGGGACGAACTTCGGGGACACTGAGTACACGGACTTTGACGAGAATTATGAGGATACCTATGACAACGAGGACGGATGGTATATAGACGACAGCTATGATCCTGACTTAGACGACTGGGCGTCTGGAGATACGGCGGAGTAAACGGTGCCTGCGCGGCCGATGAAATGCGAATAACCCTGATGAAGATGTAATATGTTTTAACAACATCTCCATCAGGGGTTTTTAATATGAAGAATAAGACATATAACAAAAAGAAGATCATGGTCGTGTTTTTATGCGCTGCGGCCATCCTTGCGGCTTTGATCGGAAGGCTTGTATATCTGATGATATTCGATGCAGAATATTATCAGGAACTGGCGCAGGATCTGCACGAGAGGGAGCGGGAGATCAAGGCGGCGAGAGGGGAGATCGTGGATCGAAACGGCGTAGTGCTCGCCACCAACCGGACGGTGTGCACGATCTCTGTGATCCACAGCCAGATCGAAGATGCGGAGGAAGTGATCGACGTACTGTGCCGTGAGCTTGAGATGGAGGAGGAGACAGTGAGAAAGCGGGTGGAAAAAGTCTCCTCCATGGAGAAGATTAAGACGAACGTGGATAAACAGACAGGGGACAAAATCCGCAATTATGGACTGGCGGGAGTGAAAGTGGACGAGGATTTTAAGCGGTATTATCCCTATGACGAGCTGGCTTCCCGTGTGCTTGGCTTCACGGGCGGGGACAATCAGGGCATCATCGGTCTGGAAGTGAAGTACGAGGAGTATCTAAAAGGAACAAACGGCACGATCCTCACTGTGACTGACGCAAGAGGCATCGAACTGGAGGGCGTTGCCGAGGACAGGATCGAGCCGGTGGCAGGGGATACGCTTCAAGTCAGTCTCGATTACAATATCCAGTCCTACTGCGAACAGGCGGCCTTGAAGGTGATGGAGGAGAAGCAGGCTGAGGCGGTCTCCATCCTGCTTATGAACCCGCAGAACGGGGAGATCTATGCCATGGTAAATGTACCCGAGTTCAACTTGAACGAGCCATATGAGCTGAATACCGGGGTTGACGGAGACTCCCTGACGGATGAAGAACTTCAGGACGCGTTAAACCAGATGTGGCGCAACCGGTGCATCAATGATACGTATGAGCCGGGGTCGATCTTTAAGATCATCACATCCTCCGCCTGTCTGGAGGAGGGCGTGGTTTCTCTTGAGGATACATTTTTCTGTCCGGGATACCGGATCGTGGAGGACAGACGGATCCGCTGCCACAAGGTAGGCGGACACGGACAGGAAACCTTTGTGCAGGGGATACAGAATTCCTGCAACCCTGTGTTCATGGATATTGGCCTGAGACTTGGATCTGACCGGTTCTATGATTATTTTGAGCAGTTTGGGTTGTTGAGTCTGACGAATATTGATCTTCCCGGAGAAGCAGGGACAATTATGCACAAAAAAGAGGATATCGGAACCGTGGAGCTGGCGACCATGACCTTTGGGCAGTCCTTTCAGGTCACGCCCATCCAGATGGCGGTCACGGTCAGCTCCATCATAAACGGCGGAAGGCGGATTACGCCTCATCTGGGGACTGCGGTGATCGGCGGGAACGGAGAAGTGGTAGAGGAGTTTGAGTATGGAGAAGAGAAAGGGATTGTCTCTGAGGAGACGTCAGAGACGATGCGGATGCTGCTTGAGAGTGTGGTTTCAGAAGGATCAGGGAAAAACGGGTATATCGAAGGGTATTCCATCGGGGGGAAGACAGCGACTTCCCAGACTTTGCCGAGAAGCGCGAACAAGTATATCTCTTCTTTTTTAGCTTTTGCACCGGCTGAGGACCCGCAGGTGATCGGCATGGTTATCATCCACGACCCGCAGGGCGTGTACTACGGGGGAACGATCGCCGCCCCTGTGCTCCGGAGCATTTACGACAATGTGCTCCCCTATCTTGGGATTGAAAAAAACTAAGTGATGGTTTATACTAAAAAAGATGTTCAGTATGAAACGAAAGAGATGAAGAGGTGGATTTATGAGTAGTCATGTAGTGATCCCGGTGCTGATCGCGTTTGCTGTAAGCCTGATATTAGGGCCGGTTGTCATTCCTTTTTTACGGAAACTGAAAATGAAGCAGACCGAACGAGAGGACGGGGTGCAGTCCCATCTGAAGAAAGCAGGGACGCCGACAATGGGTGGTATCATTATTCTTATTGCCGTGATCGTGACGTCATTGTTCTATATAAAGGATTATCCGAACATTATCCCCGTGCTTTTCTTAACGGTGGCATTCGGATTGATCGGTTTTCTGGACGATTATCTGAAAGTTGTGCTTAAGAGATCCGACGGTCTGATGCCCATGCAGAAGATGGCGCTTCAGATCGTTGTGACGGCGGTGTTTGCTTTTTACCTTGTGAAAGTGGCGGATATTCCGCTGACCATGCTTGTCCCGTTCTCGGGCGGATACTACTGGGATATCGGCTGGCTTGCGGTGCCGGTTCTGTTCTTCGCTGTAATCGGGACGGTCAATGGGACGAATTTCACAGACGGGTTGGATGGCCTTGCCTCCAGCGTCACTGTTCTGGTAGCCACCTTTTTCACTGTGGTGGCCATCGGGACGAAGAGTGGGGTGGAGCCGGTCACATGCGCGGTAGTGGGCGCCCTGCTCGGATTCCTTCTCTTTAATGTATACCCGGCGAGTGTGTTCATGGGAGATACAGGCTCCCTTGCACTGGGCGGGTTCGTGTCAGGGACAGCGTATATGCTGCAGATGCCGCTGTTTATTATCATCGTCGGCTTCATCTATCTGGCCGAGGTGGCGTCTGTCATGATACAGGTCACATATTTTAAGAAAACAGGCGGAAAGAGGATCTTTAAGATGGCTCCGATTCACCATCACTTTGAGCTGTGCGGCTGGTCGGAGACAAGGGTGGTGGCTGTGTTCTCCATCATCACCGCGCTCCTCTGCCTGATCGCTTTAATGGGGGTATAATGGGATGGATATTAGTGGGAAAAAGGTGCTTGTATTCGGCTCCGGTATCAGTGGAGAGGCGGCAAGCTGCCTTCTTTTAAATGAAGGGGCGCAGGTTATTCTCTATGACGGCAACGACAAGCTGAAGAAAGAGGAGATCATAGAAAAGATCAAAGGAGAGGCTGAGGACGCCGCGGCAGACAGACTTACCGTCGTGCTGGGGGCGTTTCCTGAGCAGCTTTTAGACGAGATCTCGCTGACCGTCATGAGTCCGGGAGTTCCTACGGATCTTCCGGTTGTGGATAAGATGCGGGAAAGGAAGATCCCGGTGTGGGGAGAGATTGAGCTTGCCTATGTATACGGCAAGGGGGACGTCCTCGCCATCACCGGCACGAACGGGAAGACAACGACAACAGCGCTTCTCGGAGAGATTATGAAGAATTATAAGGAAAGTGTGTTTGTCGTTGGAAATATCGGGAATCCGTACACAAGCATCGTGAAGGAGACAAGGGAAGACTCGGTGATTGTGGCGGAGATGAGCAGCTTTCAGCTTGAGACAGTGTATACGTTCTCTCCAAAGGTGAGCGCTATTTTAAATATTACGCCGGATCACCTGAACCGCCATCACACGATGAAGGCGTACATAGAGGCAAAGGAGCACATCACTGAGAACCAGACGCGGGACGAGGTCTGCGTACTCAACTATGAGGACGAGGTGCTGCGTAAGTTCGGTGAAAAGACTTCTGCCAGAGTTCTATATTTCAGCAGCCAGCGTAAACTTAATCAGGGTGTGTATCTGGAGGGAAGCACCATCATCTGCGACATCGGGGAGCGGATTCCCGTCTGTGATGTGAAAGAGCTGCAGATACTTGGGGTCCACAATTATGAGAACGCCATGGCGGCTGTGGCCATGGCATATGCTTACGGCGCGCCCATGGACGTTATACGGAAGACATTAAAAGAGTTCGCGGGAGTGGAGCACCGGATTGAGTTCGTGGCAAAGAAGAACGGGGTCGTATTTTACAATGATTCCAAGGGTACGAACCCGGACGCAGCCATCCGGGGAATCCGGGCGATGGACCGTCCCACTGTCCTGATCGGCGGGGGATATGACAAGGATTCTTCCTATGACGAATGGATCAATGCCTTTGATGGCAGGGTGAAGAAGTTCGTCCTTCTCGGCGCTACAAAGGAGAAGATCGCGGAGTGCGCGAGGCGGAACGGGTTTACGGATATCGTGATGGCGGATTCCTTTGAGGAAGCTTTTGAAAAATGTGTGGAGTATGCCAAACCCGGGGACGCGGTGCTCTTATCGCCTGCGTGTGCGAGTTGGGGAATGTTTAAAAACTATGAAGAACGCGGAGATAAATTCAAAGAGCTTGTAAAACAGTTGTAGGGAGTGGAGTTTATTGGAGCGTTCCAAAAAGAAGAGACGGTATGACGAGACAATGCTGGCAGTTGTTCTGATTCTGGTTGTGATCGGACTGGTGCTGCTCTACAGTACCAGCGCCTACAATGGCAGGGTGAAGTTCCATGATCCGCTGTATTATCTGAAAAAACAGGGTTTTGCCACAGTTCTCGGCCTTATCGGCATGGTTGTTATCTCGAGGATCGATTATCACAGGTGGGCACCTCTTGCATTGCCCGGATATCTTGCGGCGATCGCCCTCTCTGTGGCGGTCATGCTCTTCGGTGAGGAATATAACGGGTCTAAAAGATGGTTGTCTTTAGGCCCGGTTTCTTTTCAGCCATCCGAATTTGCCAAGGTGGCGGTTATCCTGTTCCTTGCATGCCTTGTAAGCAGAAATGTGCGCAAGATGCACAAGGCGCGCACACTGCTCCTGATGATGCTCCCCATCCTTCCCATTGTGGGACTGGTGGGGGCGAGCAACTTAAGCACGGCCATCATCATTCTGGGGATTGCAGTGGTGCTTATCTTTACGGCCAGTCCCAAGTATGCCCCTTTTCTGTGGATGGGGAGCGTGGGGGCCGCGTTCATGGCGGTATTTCTGGCCATGGAGAGCTATCGTCTGGAGCGTATCGCGATCTGGCAGCACCCGGAAAAGTATGAGAAGGGATATCAGACCCTGCAGGGCCTCTACGCCATTGGCAGCGGCGGACTTTTCGGGAGAGGACTGGGAAACAGCGTACAGAAGCTTGGCTTTCTCCCCGAGGCGCAGAACGATATGATTTTCTCTATTATCTGCGAAGAGCTGGGACTTGTGGGCGCGGGGATCATCATTTTTCTGTTCCTGCTTCTTATATGGAGATTCTTCGTCACGGCCACAAGGGCGCCGGATCTTCTGGGGGCACTCATCGCGGCGGGAGCCATGGCGCACATGATGATACAGGTGATCTTAAATATCGCGGTAGTTACAAACTCAATCCCCAATACGGGGATTACACTGCCGTTTATCAGTTACGGCGGAACCTCCGTGGTATTTCTTCTGCTGGAAATGGGACTTGTGCTCAGTGTGTCAAGTCTGGTAGAATAGTACAGATGAAAACAGGCGGCAGGATGGCAGGACAGTGCGGGTGGGAACAGGTAGCAGGATGGCAGCATAGTCCGAGTGAAAGCAGGCAGCAGGATAGTACGGGTAAGGACAGACAACATCAGGTCTGGGGAGGCACAGATTGAATTCTAAGAAACGAAAGAAGCATAAAAAGAGAAGAATATGGCGCGCCATTCTGTCGGTTACAGCGGCCCTGATCGTGCTGGCCGCCGTGGCAGTACTTTTGTTCCGCACGAAATCCTATGAGGTGAAGGGAAACTCTTACTACGGTGAGGATACGATCACTTCTTGGATACAGAACGACAGATTCTCCGTGAATACCTTATATATACTGGCAAAATATAATTTTACTGAGGCGGATCTGCCCTCCGGGGTGGAGAGCATACGCATCTCGCTGAAAAACCCGTGGACAGTCCGTGTGACAGTAAAAGAAAAGGAACTGGCAGGTTACGTGGACTATGACGGGGCGTATTTGTTTTTTGACCGGGAAGGGACGGCGACCATAAAGACGAAAAAAATGCTCGCGGGAACCCCCTATATCGAAGGACTGGCATTCGACGCCGCGAAGGTGGAGATCGGGAAAAAGCTTCCCGTGGAGGACGACAGCATTTTTGACAAGATCGTGGAGGTGTCCAGAAGCCTGAAAAAATACAAGCTTGCGCCGGACCGCATGTCCTGCACGGATGGGAGCATCCAGATTTATTTCGGCATCGTGGAGGTGCTGCTCGGAGCCGGTGAATATGAAGAAAAATTGCAGCAGATTCCGCCGATTCTGGAGAAATTGACAGAATTGTATCCAGAGACAGCCGGGACACTCCATCTGGAGAACTATGACGCAGATTCAGAAAGCATCAGATTCGTTCCCGCCGGGTAACGAATTGCATGTTTGAACTGTATAAAAATATCAGAAAAATGAGAAAAATCTATTGATTATTTGCAGAAAAGACTTTATTATATACTTATTGGATTTTATCGTTCAATAAAGGGATGTATAAGAAATTAATAAGACGACAAAGGAGGAAATACTCTTGTTAGAAATTAAAACCAACGAATCAGAAGCGGCCGCTAGAATAATCGTCGTCGGAGTTGGCGGCGGCGGAAACAACGCCGTAAACCGCATGATTGACGAACAGATCGCGGGTGTGGAATTTATCGCAGTGAATACAGACAAGCAGGCACTGCAGCTTTGCAAGGCGCCGACGCTGATGCAGATCGGTGAGAAGCTGACCAAGGGACTTGGCGCGGGAGCGCAGCCTGAGGTGGGAGCGAAAGCGGCAGAGGAAAGTTCAGAAGAGATCTCAGCAGCATTGAAGGGGGCGGACATGGTATTCGTCACCTGCGGCATGGGAGGCGGAACAGGTACGGGAGCAGCTCCGGTCATCGCCCGCATTGCAAAAGATCAGGGTGCTCTGACAGTAGGCGTCGTCACAAAGCCGTTCCGTTTTGAATCTAAGACGAGAATGCAGAACGCGCTTTCAGGAATTGACAAATTAAAAGAGAGCGTGGATACGATCATTGTAATTCCTAATGATAAGCTTCTGGAGGTTGTTGACAGAAGAACAACAATGCCCGAGGCGCTTAAGAAAGCGGATGAGGTTTTACAGCAGGGTATTCAGGGAATCACGGATCTGATCAATGTTCCGTCACTGATTAACCTTGACTTTGCTGACGTCCAGACTGTCATGAAGGACAAGGGTATCGCCCACATCGGTATCGGCGCGGGACGCGGCGACGACAAGGCGCTCGAGGCGGTCAAGGACGCTGTTGCCAGTCCGCTGCTTGAGACAACCATTCAGGGAGCGTCTAATGTCATTGTCAATGTATCCGGCGACATCACTCTCATGGATGCGTCTGACGCGGCTGACTATGTACAGGAGCTCGCAGGAGAGGGCGCAAGCATCATCTTCGGAGCGATGTATGACGATTCCAAGTCCGACGAATGTACGATCACAGTCATTGCTACCGGCTTACATAATGTAGGCGGAAGCGCATCGAAGTTAAAAGCAAGGCTTGAGGGACAGCAGAAAGTTGGCTCCATCCTTCCGTCAGGCGATTCTCCGGTGAGAAGCCGTCTTGACAATGAGAACAGGACAGCGCCAAGACCGCAGGGCGGCACAATGCCGACACTGCAGCCGAGAACTCCGTCCAGCAATGTGAAGGAGCAGTCCATCAAGATTCCCGATTTCTTTAAGAAATAAGGACAGTTATTGACAGAAAACTTGCATATCAGGCTCTGTGTGAATTATTTCATGCAGAGCCTTTTCTATCATGGGAATGTCCCTCGGACTGACCTATGATAGAAAAAGCATTCCGTGCGGGGCGCAAAATGTCCGGGGGGACATTTGTTCTGCGCCGACCGAAGTGGAACGGAGACCGCACTGCGGTGGAAAGGAGCTTTTTATGGAAAAATACCGCTATGAATTCGTCGTTCCCAATGATATGATGGATATCCACCTTGAATTTTCCGTAGGACAGCCGAACAGTGGGTTTAACAAGCATTATCACGACTGGATTGAGATCGTGTATCTTATTAACGGCGATCTGGAAGTAAGCGTCAATGACAGTATCAGGTCTCTTGCTAAAAATGAATTTATCGTGGTGAATCCCATGACGATCCATTCCACATGGTGCAGAAATGGGAATACGGCGATACTTCTCCAGATACCGGTATCGTTTTTAGAACGTTTTATGCCGGAGATACGGGAGTATGTGATTGATATTGACATGAACTCAGAGGATCCGCGAGTGCGTACAAAGCTGGGAAATATCCGCAATACGCTCCAGAATCTGTGGGTCGCGTACCAGTTTGAGGCGGAAGGCTATATCTTCCGTTGCTACAGTCTGATATTGGAACTGATCTACATACTGGTACACTCATTTTCAAGGCGGGTTCCGAATAAAGAACTCAGAAAGAACCAGCGTAATTTAGAGCGTATACAGAATATCATCGATTACGTGCGGGAACATTATACAGAGCAGATAAGTATCCGTGACATTGCCTCTGAGGTCGGCTTAAACGAGATTTATTTTTCACGTTTTTTCAAGGAAAATATGGGACTTACCTTTCTGGAATATGTCAATACGGTGCGGCTTGAGAAGATATATGTAGATCTGCTGAACACGAACAGGAGCATCAAAGACATTCAGGAGACGCACGGATTTTATAATGATAAAGTCTTCCGCAGAATGTTCCGGGAAATCTATGGGTGTGCCCCTCATGAAGCGCGATCAAAAAAGCTGGATTGATCACATTTAGAAACTGAAAATGTTAAAATTGACAGGTTGGTATAAAAAAGTTTGTATCGACCTGTTTTTTCGTTTGTTTTTCTACTTATAAAGATCCTTAAAATACAATAAAATCAAGACATAAAGAGGAATTCATGAATACCCTTTCGAAAAAAAGAAAAGAGAGTAATCGGAGGAATTGACATGGAACAAACGAAAAGAAAAGGCCTCTCCATATTTGAACGTTTTGCGTTTGGTTGCGGAGACGGGGGATGTAATATCATTTATACGGCAATGACGGGATTTCTGCTGCTTTATTACACGGACTATGCGGGTGTTAACGCGGGAGCAGTCGGTATCATCATGCTCATATCCCGTGTGTTCGACGGCATCAGTGATCTTGTGATGGGAAATATCGTAGACCATACACACTCCAGATTCGGCAAGGCAAGACCGTGGATTCTCAGGATGTGTATCCCGTTTGCGCTTGCCGGAGTGCTGCTGTTCTCCGTGCCTGCCGATTGGACGTCCAACGCGAAATTGATCTATGTGTTTATTACATACAACCTTGTATCAACGGTGATTTATACAGCAATCAATGTCCCCTATTCAGCGTTGAATGCCCTGATGACACAGGATCCGTATGAGCGGAGCGTCCTCAGTGTGTTCCGTAATCTGCTGGCGACGGCAGGATCACTTTTTATTAACACATACACCTTAAAGCTGGTGGAGTTTTTCGGGGATAACGCGGCTGCGTGGAGCAAGACATTCGGCGTATTCGGTCTTGTGTCTGTCATCCTGTTCCTGATTACATTCGCGGGATGTAAGGAGAGAGTTCGCGCCGCAGGCGTGGCGGAAGGTGAGATACAGAAAGTTTCGACAAAGGATGCCTTTCTGTCACTCTTTAAAAACAAATACTGGATCATCGTAACAGTCATGCTGGCGCTTATCTTTATTTCAATGGCTCTGTATGGTGGCGCGACAGTGTACTTCGCCAAAACAGTGTTAAATGACAGAAACCTTGTGACACCGATCGGAAACGCAGTGTATATCGCCCAGATTGTGACAATGTTCATCGTGGCATTTTTTGTAAAAAAATTCGGAAAGAGAAATGTCATGCTTGCGGGATGCGTGTTCAATATCGCAGGATTTGTGTTCATGCTTCTTACATCAAAATATGTGCTTATCATGGCGTGCAGCGTACTCCGAGGTGTTGCGTCGGCATGTATGGGCGCAACGATGTGGGCTATGGTGTCTGATACGATTGACTACGGGGAGTGGAAGACAGGGAACAGGACGGAAGGAGTCGTAAACAGTGCCTGCAGCTTCGGATACAAGATTGGAAACGGACTTGGCTCCGCGATCCTTGGCTGGATCATCACGCTTGGCGGATATGTGGACACGACTGAGGTACAGTCAGCGCAGGCGATATTTTCAGTAAAACTGGCATTTGCCATCATCCCGGTCATTATTTATGTGGTTATCATCGTTTTGCTCCAGTGGTATAAGCTGGATAAAGAGTTTGACGGCATTATCGCGGATCTGAAGGCAAGGGCAGAGGAAAAAGCAAAAAGCAGGTCTTAAGGAGCGGATTATAGAGCAGTGCAAAAAAGGAGGAGAATCATGTACAACAAAGAGATGTATATCAAAGGCGTGAATCTGGGAAACTGGCTGGTGCTTGAGAAGTGGATGAATCCCGCTCTTTTTGCGGGGACGACTGCGGAGGACGAATACTATCTTCCGCAGCAGCTTTCGAAGGAAGTGTATGAAGCGAGGATTCAGATACACAGAAGTGAATATATCACAGAGCGGGATTTTGCGACGATCCGTTCATGGGGCATGAATGCGGTGAGGATCCCTGTGCCGTACTTTGTCTTCGGGGACTGCCCGCCGTTCATCGGGTGTGTGGAGGAACTAGATAAGGCGTTTAACTGGGCAAATCGATACGGACTTTTGATCCTGCTCGATCTGCACACTGTCCCGGGCAGCCAGAACGGATTCGACAACGGCGGACTCTCCGGTGTCTGCAAGTGGGCGCAGCAGCCTGAGAGCGTGGAATTCGCCTTAAGTGTGTTGGAGCGTCTGGCGAAACGCTATGGAAACAGAGAGGAGCTTATGGGGATCGAGATTTTAAACGAGCCGAATACAGAGAGTTCGTGGGATGCCTTTAATGTCACAGAGCGTTATAAGGCCGTGGATGAAGAAATGGCGAAGGGGACGGCGCCGGTTTCCTTTGGATTCCTGCGGCAGTTCTATACAGAGGCATATCACAGGATGAGGAAATTCCTGCCGGAGGATAAATCAATCGTGTTCCATGACGGGTTTGATATATTGGAATGGAAGGATTTCATGCAGGAAGAGAAGTTTAAAAATGTGATCCTTGATACGCACCAGTATCTGATGATGGCAGAGACGGACGGATGCCCCCAGACCGTGGATGGCTACGTCTCCTATATCCGGGAGCACTATGAGAAAGAGATAGAAGAAATGGCGCAGTATTTCCCGGTTATCTGCGGGGAGTGGTGCCTGTTCAATTCTCTTGGGTGCGGCTGTGACACAAAGGGAGGCCGGTCTGTATTAAACGGTATGGAGGGCACCAGTGCAGAGCAGATGTCGGATGAAGAGAAGAGGGAAATCTATCTGGCGGTAGCAGAGGCACAGCTTCGGGCATGGAAAAAGGGAAACGGATACTTTTATTGGAACTACAAGCTGCTTACAGATACGGTCAATGAACAGGGGTGGATCGGCTGGGATTCTTGGGATTTCGGCAGATGTATGGCGAACGGCTGGTTCCCGCAAAAAGGAGGAAGAGTGTGATATGATGATACAGAATCCGATATTCCGCGGCTTTAATCCGGATCCCTGCGTATGCAGGAAGGGGGCAGATTACTATGTGGCGGTATCTACCTTCGAGTGGCTCCCGGGCATTCCGGTCTATCATTCAAAGGATCTGAAAAACTGGGAGTTATATACCCATATTTTCACAGAGCCGGAGCAGATGAACTTAAAGCGGCTGCCTTCCGCGAAAGGGGTCTGGGCGCCCTGTCTGACCTACTGTGAGGAGGAAGAACTGTTCTATGTGGTGTACGGGATCATGAATTCCATGAACGCAAGATATTTTGACGTGGACAATTACGTGATCACGTCGAAAGATATCAAGGGACCGTGGAGCGAGCCTGTGTACCTCCATTCCGCCGGATTTGATGCCTCGCTTTTTCACGACGGCGACGGTAGAAAGTGGGTGGTATCTCTTGAGTGGGAGACAAGGGAAGGATATGAGAAACCGGGGGTCATCTGTCTGGCGGAATATCTGCCAAAGGAGAAGAAGATCGACGGCTACCCGAAGCGGATCTGGAAGGGCGGTACGGACCGGGGATGTATCGAGGCACCGCACCTGACCAAGAGGAACGGGTATTATTACCTGATGTGCGCGGAGGGCGGTACGGGCTATAACCATTGTGTCACCATGGGGAGATCGGAAAATGTGTGGGGCCCCTATGAGGGAGACCCGTGTAATCCCATCTTGACCTCGGTTCCCGGTGTATCTTACGAACGGCACGACCCCGATCACCTGAAGCCGAAATATTACAATCCTGCGTCCGTGCTCCAAAAATCAGGACATGGAAGCTATGTGGAGACACCGGACGGGGAAGTCTACCTGTTCCATCTCTGTTCCCGGCCGTTCGCGCCGGAGCTGCGCTGTACGCTTGGCAGGGAGACCGCTATACAGAAAATGGTGTGGACAGAGGACGGATGGCTCCGTATGGCGGACGGAAGCAATCTGGCGAAGGAGGAAGTAGAAGGAAGTTCACTGCCGGACTGCCCGATAAAGGAGATTCCTGAATTTGATGATTTTGATTCGGGGGAGCTTGGAAACTGGTATTACGCGCCACGTATCCAGCCGTCAACTTTCGCGGACGTGAAAGCAAGACCGGGGTATGTGCGCTTAAGAGGACAGGAGTCAAGGACATCGCTCAATAAGGTGAGTATTCTGGCGCGGAAGCTCACAAGCGTGTATGCGAGCATAACAACGAAGATGGAGTTCACGCCCGAAGTGTATCAGCACAGCGCGGGACTTATCCTTTATTATGACAATATGAATTATGTAAATTTAAGAAAGTATTACAGCCAGACACTGGGACAGAGCGCGCTGTCCATCGTGCATCTGGAAAACGGGGAAAAATCTGAGTATCTGGAGACGAGGATTCCCGTGGATGAACGTCCCGTGTATATGCGGCTTGTCATTGAAGGCCGCAGTTTCCGGTTCGAGTGGAGCTATGAAGGAGAAACATATCAAAGGATCGGCAAAGACTTCGACACCACAAAATTTTCCGATGAATACTGCAAATACGGCGAGTTCACCGGGACGTTCGTGGGGATCACCTGCGCGGACCGGCTGAAACATGAAAAGTGCGCGGATTTTGATTTCTTTGAATATAAAGCCGATTACACAAAAGGCGTAGACTGACAGTCGCTAAAATTACTGTCAATTAAACTGAAATAATGTAAGAGACAAGCCTCGGAACAAAGATTTCCGGGGCTTATTTTGGAAACTCCTTGCATTTCTATCATGGGAATGTCCTTGCAAACTTTCTGTGCATGCGCTTTGCCAGCGTATATTATCAGACATTTCTGTCGAAAGAT
>DWYT01000001.1 GCA_019118545.1 Candidatus Mediterraneibacter merdavium
TTCGGATACGCCTTTACCCGTAGCTCCGGATATGGGGAAGACTTTGATGCCTTTTGGCTCAAATTCTTTTTTCAGCCGTTCTACCGGATCTTCTTCGGGCTCGTAGATCAGGTCTGTCTTGTTGGCTGCAATTACTTGTGGACGCTCTGCAATCTCCGGGTTATAAGCCTTCAACTCGTCGTTGATCTTATAGATGTCATCGACGGGATCTCTGCCCTCAGATCCAGCAGCATCCACTACGTGTATCATGAGCTTTGTCCGCTCAATATGCCTTAAGAACTCATGCCCAAGGCCGACGCCTTCGGATGCGCCCTCGATCAGTCCGGGGATATCTGCCATGACAAATCCACTGGCGCCGTCTAAATCAACTACTCCAAGATTGGGATTGAGGGTGGTAAAATGGTAGTTGGCGATCTTCGGATCTGCGTTCGTCACACGGGAAAGCAGGGTGGATTTCCCCACATTTGGAAATCCGATCAGTCCCACATCAGCAATTACCTTTAGCTCAAGCTGGACTTCCAGTTCTTTCGCCGGCTGTCCGGGCTGCGCATATTTTGGAACCTGCATGGTTGCTGTGGCAAAATGCTGGTTGCCCAGTCCCCCTTTTCCGCCTTTTAATACGATCTGGCGGCGGTTGTCTCCCGACATGTCTGCGATGATCTTGCCTGTGACCGCTTCTTTGATGACGGTTCCCTCAGGGACTGAAAGAATCAGGTCTTTTCCATCTTTTCCGTGGCATCTTCTCTTCCCGCCGGGTTCTCCGTCTCCAGCGGCATATTTTCTTTTATGCCGGTAATCCGAGAGGGTATTGAGACCTTTGTCCACCTCAAAGATAAGGTCTCCTCCGCGGCCTCCGTCGCCTCCGTCGGGACCGCCGTTAGGGACATACAGCTCCCTGCGGAAGCTGCAGTGTCCGTCTCCGCCCTTGCCCGAGCGTATATAGATTTTTGCTCTGTCTGCAAACATAATTTCGTCTCCTGATGGTTTTTGCCGATTGTTTATCGGTCTCTTTGCCATAAAAGCCCCAGACAAAAGTCTGGGGCTTTTCCTTCTGGTTACTCTTATGCAAGTGAAATATTTCCAGCTCGATTATTCAGCTACCGGATAGATAGAGACCTGTTTCTTGTCTCTTCCTTTTCTTTCATATCTCACTACGCCGTCAACAAGTGCGAACAGAGTATCATCTCCGCCGCGTCCTACATTCAGACCCGGATGGATTTTTGTTCCGCGCTGTCTGTAAAGGATATTACCGGCTTTTACAAACTGTCCGTCCGCTCTCTTAGCGCCCAGTCTCTTAGACTCGGAATCACGTCCGTTCTTTGTAGAACCAACTCCCTTTTTATGAGCAAAAAACTGAAGATTCATTTTCATCATGGTACTCACACCTCCTTGAAAATAATGTCAATGTATGGTTCGTATTCATTGTTTTCTTCCATCTCTTCCAGACCAAGGATCATGGAATCAAGAAGAAGCGCGGCATCGTGTGACGGGATCTGGCTGAAACGCAAAGCAATGCTTCCGCTCTCTTCGTCAATGACGCAGCTCGTCTCGTCATCCGTAAAATGCTCAACAGAATTGACCGCGTTGATAACAAGCGCTGAGACTGCCGCGCATACGACATCCTTTCCGGGATCATCGTATCCCGCATGTCCTTCGACGTCAAATCCTGTGTATTCATGCCGGCTGTTTTTGTAAACTGTTACCCTGATCATACGGAACCGCAGATTAAGCGTTGATCTTCTCGATCTTAACAGCTGTGTACTGCTGTCTGTGTCCGTTTTTCTTATGGTATCCAGTTTTTCTCTTATACTTGTAAACGATGACTTTCTTGCCCTTGCCGTCTCCGATCACGGAAGCTGTAACTGTTGCACCTTCAACAGTCGGTGTTCCGACAACGAGCTTGTCATTGTTTACAGCGAGCACCCGGTCAAATGTATAAGTCTCCCCGGCTTCAACACCAAGCTTTTCTACTTTAATGATATCGCCTTCAGCTACTTTGTACTGTTTACCACCTGTTGCTATAATCGCGTACATATGGCACCTCCTATTATCATTACTCGCCAATTACGGTGTCTGCATGAGCAGAGCTTAAACCTCATTGTGCGGCATACTGTTGTAGTATAGCATACGGATTTTCCTAAAGTCAATAGAAATCCTGTTTTTTTCTGCCATTTTTTTCGCTCATTTTTTCCGCTACTTTTTTATACGCTCGTAGCAGTATTCGATAATACTCTTTCTCGTCACAATGCCGATGAATTTCTTTTGGTCGTCTACCACGGGGACGAAGTTCTGGTTCATGGCTTTCCTTAAGAGGTCTTCCATGTCTGAATCAACGGATACCGGCTCGTAATCTGCTTTCCTCGGGAAGTCCTGTATAAAGATATTTTCCGCTTCTTTTAAATTCAAGTCAGTATAGCGCTTGATGCCCCACAGAAGATCGCCCTCTGTGATCGTTCCCACGTACTCTCCTTCTTTGTTCAGCATGGGGATGGACGCGTACTTGTGGTACTCCATCGTCTCGAGAACCTGACGGAGTGTGCCGTGGTCGTATACATATGCTGTCTCACTCTTCGGTTTTAAAAAGAACAAAATGTTCATTTTATCTGCTGTCCGCCTTTCTTAGATCTGCGTAAGTACAAATATCTCATACAGCGCGCGGATCGCGTTCTTAAAGTCGTCGTGTTTTACTCCCACGATAATGTTAAGCTCGCTTGAACCCTGATCGATCATCTTGACATTGATGTGCGCATGCGCCAATGCGGAGAAGATGCGTCCCGCCGTACCGCGCGTGGACTTCATGCCCCGCCCGACGACAGCGACGAGCGCAAGCTCGGATTCTAATTCTATATGATCCGGCTGTACCGCTCTGTGGATGTCTGAGATAATCTTCTGCTCTTTCTCTTCGAAAGCGCTTTTATTTACGAAGATGGTCATTGTATCGATCCCGGACGGCATGTGCTCGATGGATACGCCGTTGTCCTCAAACACTTGAAGCACCTTGCGGCAGAATCCGATCTCAGAGTTCATCATCGCCTTTTCGATCGTGATGGCCGCGAAACCGTCTGTACCCGCAATTCCTGTGATCGTGTATTTCGGCTGACGGCATGTGCTCTCTACGATGAGAGTGCCTTTATCTTCGGGAGCATTCGTGTTGCGGATGTTGATGGGGATACCCGCCTTTCTCACCGGGAAGATGGCATCCTCATGAAGAACGCTTGCGCCCATGTAAGAAAGTTCTCTAAGCTCTTTGTAAGTGATCGTCTCGATGGATTTCGGATTCTTTACGATACGGGGATCAGCGATGAGGAAACCCGATACGTCTGTCCAGTTCTCATACAGATCCGCATGTGCGGCAAGCGCAACGAGCGATCCAGTGATGTCAGATCCGCCCCTTGAGAAGGTCACGACCGTTCCGTCCGCCTTTGCCCCGTAGAAGCCGGGAACGACTGCTGTGTGCATGTTTGCCAGTCTCTCTGAGAGCAGGCGATCCGTCTCTTCATCATTAAAAGCGCCGTCGTCGTCAAAGCGGACGACCTCTGCCGCGTCAATGAACTCAAATCCAAGGTAAGACGCCATCACCTTGCCGTTTAAGAACTCACCGCGCGAAGCCGCATAATCGGAACCCGCCTTGCCGCGGAAGTTCTCTTCAATGATTTCAAAATCTTTGTCCAGAGAGAAGTTCAGGTTCAGGCCATCTATGATCTCCTGATATCTCGCTTTGATATCGGCGAGCTGCCCTGTGAAATCCTCACCTTTTTCAGCAGTTTCATAACAGGCGTACAGCATATCCGTCACTTTTGTATCGCTTGAAAAGCGTTTGCCGGGAGCAGACGGCACGACGTAGCGCCTGTTTTCATCTTCATTAATGATGGCTCCCACTTTTTTAAACTGTTCCGCGCTTGCAAGGGAGCTTCCGCCGAACTTTACTACTTTCTTCATCCTCTTTCTTCCTCCAAATGTAGAAATATCATACGAACAAGTCCTCTTTAAATCTGTATGACCAGAAAAAGAGGACCGGCGCCTTCCAGACGCACTCACGGTATCATATTATAACGCTTCTTCCCCGGCTTGTAAATGAAAATTTTCCTCTTCATACAGCGGTTTGCGGACTTTTTTCCTCGTGATCTCCACAAGTCCGAGAGGCGTAATATCTACAAGGGAAGTCTGAACCGGGTCCTTTGAAAGATGGAAACGAAATTCCCTCAGAAGCTGCTGCGTATTTGCCTCAGCTCCCATGTTGATAAAATCAACGATGATGATCCCTGAGAGATTCCTCAGGCGGATCTGCCTTGCCGCTTCTTTCGCCGCTTCCAGATTCACCTTCAAAGCTCCGGCTTCGCTGTCTGTCCTGCTCCGTGCTTTGGCGGCGGCTTTCCCTGAATTAACGTCTATGACGGTCAGTGCTTCTGTAGGCTGTATGACCAGATAACCGCCGGTCTTAAGCCATGCCCGTTCGCGCAATGCCTTCTTGAGAGCGGTCTGTGTACTGTACAGCTTGTCCAGAGGAAAATCCGCGTCGTCATATAGCTTTAAAAGTCCCAGTTTATCCGCTAATTCCGAGCGGAAATAAGATTGTATTCTTGTATACAATTCCTTGTCGCCGATAATAATCTCTTCCATACCGTCCATATAGACGTTTTTTAAATCTGAAATGTAAGAAGGAGGCGCTGATTTCAGGCATGAGAAACAAGTCCGGGTAACAGCGGCACCGAACAATGACTCATAGTCCGCCCTGAGGGCATGGATCTCTGCGGTCACTTCTTCAAACGGCACGTCTTTCGCATTTGTCCGCACAATAATGCCATAGCGGTCATTCTGATAGCCGCTTAATTTTTCCTTGTACTCATCCCTCTGCGCTTTCGGTATTTTAGAAGATACCCCGATCCTTGTGTTTCCGTGGGTGATCACTGCGTATCTTCCCGTAAA
This sequence comes from Candidatus Mediterraneibacter merdavium, assembly GCA_019118545.1. Lineage (GTDB taxonomy): Bacteria > Bacillota > Clostridia > Lachnospirales > Lachnospiraceae > Mediterraneibacter > Mediterraneibacter merdavium. The sequence continues at coordinate 4,927 of DWYT01000001.1, forward strand.
GCTGATATTTCCCGTGACGGTGGGCGCTTTGCTCTTTGCTGCCTCCCTGCTGATCTGCACGACAAGCTCATCACCGATGCAAAGCGCTTTATTGCCGGACTTGTGTGTGAAGAACGCATCCTTTGCTTCCTTCATATCAAAATAACAGTTCACGCCCTTCTCGATCTCAATGAAGGCCGCGCCGATGTTAGGGACGATGTTTTTCACCTTTCCCACATAGATGTCTCCCAGCCGGTGCGCACCCGAACCGTCCTCGCTCACGGGCGCGCTGTGGATCTCAACGATATCACCGTTCTCAAGAAAATACGTCCGTATGCGGTTGTCTCTTTTTTCTATCAGGATCTTACGCTCCACGTAATCCCTCCTATCATTTGTCCAGAACTCCGGCTTAGACATTATTATAGATTGATCTGCCTGATTTGTCCTGATCTATACATGGATATCGCTGCCAAGCTCCTCAAGCGGCACCAGTTTCCTTGTTCCATTATCAGATATGTCGGCATACATCTCAAGTCTGTGATATGCAAATGAAATTGCCGGACAGACTTGTGCCAGATAGGTATCCATCACAAGATCAGGTTTTAAGTTCTCGCTGCTCCCCGCCGCCAGTTTAAGGAAGATACTCTCATCCCTGAATTCCCAGCCATAGATCATGGGGCGGATATCCACTTCCTTCTCGCTGCGTTTCGTCTGCTTGATCACCCGGATCTCCGGCTGTGAGATGAATTGCTCAAAGCGCTCCTTCCAGTCTGCCGGAAGCGCCCCCTTCTTTAAGGAAACAAGATAGTCCGCCGCGGCGAGGATGGTCATGCCACTGTTCTTCTTCTCATCCGGGATCTGCTTTAAGCTTACCACCTCGATCCCTTCCACGCACTCAGCGTTCATCCTCTCCACTGCCTGAGCACTGTCTATGGGCGCTGTCAGCTCGATGTCCATATACTCTCCGTCGCTTGTAAGTCCGATCCCTAATGGACTTGCAAAAGACATGATCATGTGCGGACTGTATCCCCCGGTAAACGCGATGGGGATATCCGCCCGCCGCATGAGCTTCTGGAAGAAACGCATCACGTCCAGATGTCCGATGAAGCGTATGACGCCGTATTTTTTAAACTTGATCCTAGCCTTCATAACAGACACCTCCTCCGAATGACGCCGCGCCGCAGCCGGAGCACTGCATCCGGCAGTTTGGCGTGACCTCCGCGTTCATGGCGCGCTCCCATTCTCTGCGAAGGAAACGCCTGCTCACACCGATATCAATAAAATCCCACGGGAAAAGCTCATCCTCATCCCTCTGGCGCAGGTTATAAAAATCAATGCTGCTCCCTGTATTTTCAAATGCCTGCATCCACAGTTCGTTGCGGAAGCTCTCTGTCCAAGAATCAAAAAGACAGCCAAGGCGGTATGCCTCCTCAATGACATCGCCCACTTTGCGGTCGCCTCTTGCCATCACGCCCTCGAGAACCGTAGTCTGCGCGTCATGCCAGTTGTATTTTAAGCTCTTGCGGTTTAACTGTGCATTGAACTCTTCTTTCACCACGGAAGCACGTCTCATATACTCCTCCGCCGGGAGCATGGTCGCCCACTGGAAGGGAGTAAACGGCTTGGGCACAAAGAAGGAAGAGCTCGCCGTGATCTGACATTTCCCATTTCTTTCTTCCTTGGGAATCTCGTAGTATCTGCGGGCCACACGGTCAGACAGCCGCGCGATCTCCCGCATATCCTCTTCCGTCTCTGTGGGAAGTCCCAGCATGAAGTACAGCTTCACTTTATTCCAGCCGCCCTCAAAAGCCTGTCCCGCACCGCTTATGATATCCTCCTCAGTCAGACCTTTGTTGATGACATTGCGCATCCGCTGTGAACCCGCTTCGGGCGCAAAGGTCAGACTGCTTTTGCGGATGTCCTGCACCCTGCTCATCACGTCAAGGGAAAACGCGTCGATGCGCAGCGATGGCAGGGAAATGTTGATCCCTTTGTCCTTAAACTCATCGATAAGGAATATGACAAGCTCTTTGAGTTCCGAATAGTCGCTAGAGCTTAAAGAGCTTAAGGAAATCTCCTCGTGCCCGGTGTTTTTCAACATCGTGCGGGCATATTCCTTCAGCTTATCCACATCGCGCTCCCTTGTCGGACGGTAGATCATCCCTGCCTGACAGAAACGGCAGCCGCGTATACATCCCCTCTGAATCTCCAGCACAACACGGTCCTGCGTTGCCTTGATAAAGGGAACCACAGGCTTCATGGGGTACGGACAGTCAGTCACATCCATGACAACCTGCTTTTTCACCTTTGCCGGAGCGTGTGTATTATTCGGGGTAAATGCGTTCAGCGTACCGTCTTCCTTGTAGGACACGTCATAAAACTGAGGCACATATAGTCCCTCGATCTGCGCGGCCCGCTCTAAAAACTCTTTTCTGCTTCTTCCTCCCGCCTTCCATTCCTTGTAGGAATCAAGAAGTTCGTCGTAAACGGTCTCCCCCTCTCCCATATAAAAGATGTCAAAAAAGTCGGCCAGCGGCTCTGGATTGTAGGTACAAGGTCCGCCGCCGATCACAATCGGATCCGCCTCTGTCCGGTCCTTCGCGTGGAGCGGGATATGGCTTAACTCCAATACCTGAAGGATGTTCGTATAGCACATCTCAAACTGGATGGTGATGCCGAGGAAGTCAAAGTCCCTGACCGGATCCTGTGATTCCAGAGCAAAAAGCGGGATGCCCTTCTCCCGCATCACCTTGTCCAGATCAAGCCACGGCGAATACACCCGCTCGCACCATACATCCTCCCTGCGGTTGAACATGTCATATAGAATCTGGATGCCAAGGTGCGACATTCCGATCTCGTATACATCCGGAAAGCACATGGCGAAACGGATATCGACACTTTCCGGGTCCTTCATGACCGAATTCACCTCGCCGCCGATGTAGCGGGCCGGTTTCTCAATATTTAATAAGATTTCATCATCTAAAGCTAATTTTCGCATGTTTCTCCTTTTTTATGTTCTGCTTTGTAATTCATCATGAAACACTCCCATGGTCTAAAACCTCTACTTTACAGGAATGTTTCTTTTGCTCTCTTCCATAAGCGATCCCAACAGCAAGAATCCTGCCTGAATATTGGGGTTTTTCTCCCATCCTTGCTTGAAAACGGAGCGCATAGTTCTTTTCTCTTATCTGCCGGATTGCTTCATCAGGAGTACGGTCTACTTTTAATTCCAGAATGATACAGTCTGCATTTTTATCTGTTTCCGGATAAAAAATAAAATCTACATATCCCTTTCCTGCTCTATCTTCCCGTTCTACCCGGTAGGTATCACGAGCTGCCAGATATATCAGGTTTACCACTGACGCCAGTTCTGTCTCATGATTATAACTCAGAATAGGAATTTCTGTGTCGTGTACCAGTTCGAGTATCTTTTCCATAGTCTTTGTATCTCCGGCAAGCGTCGCCTGCAGCATAACCTCTGATTCCTTTGCCAAACGATGGACATATCCCAAGGATGGTTCTCTTTGAAGCATTTCTGCAAATTTGTCGCCAAGTTCCTTATTGGGAATGGAAACTTTCCCGTTTTC